>DATMVO010000402.1:0-2307 GCA_035563115.1 Solirubrobacteraceae bacterium | reverse complement strand
AGGCGCCCGGCGGCGCCGCGACCCCCTCCGAAAGGCGCAGTCCGGTCGCGCCCGCGGGCGGTCGCCGGATGGGCGTCCGCGGCGGAGGCTCAGGCCGCACCGTCTCCGACCAACGCAAGGACCGACCTCATGGCCTCCGCTCTCGACCGACTCGGCCGCGCCGCCTTCCGCCGGCGCCGGCTCGTGCTCGCCGCCTGGCTCGCCCTCTTCGGGCTCGTCGCCGCCGGCGCCGTGACCCTCAGCGCACCGACGCAGGGGACGTTCTCGATCCCCGGCGCCGAGTCGCAGCGCGCGATCGACCTGCTGGAGGAGCGGCTGCCGGAGGCCGGTGGCGCGTCCGGCCGGATCGTCTTCGCCGCGCCCGCGGGTCAGCAGCTGACCGGCGCGCGCCGGACGGCGGTCGAACGGGCCGTCGCACGGGTCGCCGCGGCCCCCGGCGTGACGTCCGCCGACGACCCGTTCGACGGCGACGCCGTCTCCGCGGACGGGCGCGTCGCGCTCGCCTCCGTGACCTTCGACGCCCCGGAGGCCGCGCTCGAGGACGGCCCGCGCGAGGCGGTCCGGCGCGCCGCCGAGGGCGCCGAGCGGGCGGGCGTCCAGGTCGAGCTGGGCGGCGCCGCCGTGATCGAGCCGAGCGAGTCGGGGATCGGCGAGGTGATCGGCATCCCGATCGCCGCCGTGGTCCTGACGATCACGTTCGGGTCGCTCCTCGCCGCCGGCCTCTCGCTCCTGACCGCGTTGATCGGCGTCGCCACCGGCCTGGCCGGCATCCTCGCCGCGACCGGCTTCGTCGACCTCAGCTCGAGCGTCCCGACGCTCGCGCTGATGCTGGGGCTCGCGGTGGGGATCGACTACGCGCTCTTCATCGTCTCCCGCCACCGCGGCCAGCTCCAGGCGGGGATGGCGCCGGAGGCGTCGGCCGGCCGCGCCGTCGGCACCGCGGGCAGCGCCGTCGTCTTCGCGGGCGCCACCGTGATCGTCGCGCTGTCGGCGCTCAGCGTCACCGGCATCCCGTTCCTGGCGGCGATGGGGCTCGCCGCCGCGGCCACCGTCGCCGTCGCCGTGCTGATCGCGATCACGCTCGTCCCGGCGCTGCTCGGGTTCGCGGGCCCGCGGCTGGCGAAGGGCCGCGCCGCGCGGACCGGAGCGCGGAGCGCCGCGCCGACGCTCGGCGCCCGCTGGGTCGCGCTCGTGCTGCGCCACCGGGTGCCCGCCGTCGTGGTGACCGTCGCGGCGCTCGGTGCCTGCGCGATCCCCGTGCTCGATCTGCGGCTCGGCGTCTCCGACGACTCGACGGCGGCGCCCGACGCCACCAACCGCAAGGCCTACGACCTGCTGGCGCGCGGCTTCGGCCCCGGCGTCAACGGCCCGCTGACGATCGTCGTCGAGGGCTCCGCCGGCGGGCGTGCGGCGCTCACCCGCGCGGCCGGCACCGTCGCGGCCGACCTACGCCGCCACGCGGACGTCGCCAGCGTCGGCGACGCGACGCTCAACCCGGCGGGCGACACCGCCGTGCTCGCGCTCGTCCCGCGCAGCGGCCCGTCCGCGGAGCGGACGAAGGCGCTCGTGGACGACGTGCGCGACCGGGCGCCGGCGCTCGAGCGGCGGACCGGGGCCGCGCAGATCCTCGTCACCGGCCAGACGGCGGTCAACATCGACGTCGTCGACCGGCTGAGCGGCGCGCTGCTGCCGTTCCTCGCCGTGATCGTCGGGCTCGCGTTGATCCTGCTGACCATCGCCTTCCGCTCGATCCTCGTGCCGCTCACGGCGATCGCGGGCTTCCTGCTGACGATCGGCGCGGCGTTCGGCGGGGTCGTCGCGATCTTCCAGGAGGGGCTTGCGGCCGACCTGCTCGGCGTCGCCCAGCCGGCGCCGATCATCTCGCTGCTGCCGATCATCATCATCGGGATCCTGTTCGGGCTGGCGATGGACTACCAGGTCTTCCTGGTCTCCCGGATGCGCGAGGAGCACGCCCACGGCGCCGGGCCCGAGCAGGCGGTCGCGGCGGGCTTCCGCCACGGCGCGCGGGTCGTCACCGCCGCCGCGCTGATCATGGGCGCGGTCTTCGCCGGGTTCGTCCTCGAGCACGACGCGATCATCAAGTCGGTCGGCTTCGCGCTCGCGTTCGGGATCCTCGTCGACGCGTTCGTCGTGCGGATGACGCTGATCCCGGCGGTGATGGCGCTGCTCGGCGAGCGCGCGTGGTGGCTGCCGCGGTGGCTGGACCGTGCGCTGCCCGACGTCGACCTCGAAGGCCGCGGGCTGCAGCGGGCGCGCGTGCCGGCCCCGGTCGCCGGCGACTAGCCC
>DATMVO010000401.1:0-3939 GCA_035563115.1 Solirubrobacteraceae bacterium | reverse complement strand
GCGCGGCCAGGGCGGCGACGGCGGCCGCGAACGCCGCCAGCGTGCGACCGGCGCCCCACCCGTGCTCGGGCGCGCCGATCAGGCCGAAGACGAGCGCGCCGAGGCCGAGCACCGAGAGGACGGCGCCGGGGACGTCGAGCGGCGGCGTGGCGGGATCGCGCGACTCGGGCACGAGCCGCACCGCGGCGGTCAACGCGACCGCGACGACCGGCAGGTTGACGAGGAAGACCGAGCTCCACGCCAAGTGCTCGAGCAGCAGCCCGCCGCCGGTCGGCCCGAGCGCGATGCCGAGCCCGAAGACGGCGGCCCAGGCTCCGATCGCCTTCGGGCGTTCGGCGGGCGGGAAGACGTGGGTGAGGATCGACAGCGTCGCCGGCATGATCAGCGCCGCGCCGACGCCCATCAGTCCGCGCGTGACGATGAGGCCCTCGGCCGTGGTCATGGCGGCCGAGGCGGCCGACGCGGCGGCGAAGACGACGAGCCCGGCGAGCAGCGCGCGGCGCCGGCCGAAGCGGTCACCGACGGCGCCCATCGTGAGCAGCAGCCCGGCGAAGACGAGCAGGTAGCTGTCGACGATCCACTGCAGCTCGCCGGACGAGGCGCCGAGGTCGCGCTCGATCGTCGGGAGCGCGACGTTGAGGATCGTGTTGTCGACGCTGAGCGTCAGCAGCGCGACGCAGAGCGCCGCGAGCACCCACCAGCGGCGCGGGTCGGGCGGGGAGACGGTGGGCGGCACGGGGATCCTCCAGACAGGACGACGACAAGTTTCGAAACCGCACCGTATCGATACTTAGTCGTCTCGAAAAGCGATTCTTGTCCGCCGAACGGCACGTCGCGGGGAGCGGCAAGGGCCGCCGCTCCCCGCGATCCCCCTGCCCTACGGGAAGACGACGGAGATGTCGCCCCAGGCTTGGCCGGCGGCGTACGAGCCGTTCGAGCCGCCGTTGAACAGCTGCGCGCCGCCCGCGGTGAGCGAGAGGACGCGGTCGGTGAACGTCGTCTCGCCGTCATCGCCCTCGACGCCGCCCGTGAGCGGGAAGGTGAAGACGTCACGCCGGTCGCTGACGATCGTCTCGCTCGAGACCGGGTCGTAGGTGACGTCCGCTGAGACGGTCGCGACGCCGGTCGTGGTGTTGCCCGTCACGGTGAGGTTCGCCAGCGTGACGTGGATGTCGTGCAGGTCGACGTCGAACGCGATCGAGCCGCTGTGCGTGCGGACCGTCGACGACGTGCCGGTGACCGGGACGGCGTACGTGTTCGAGCCGAGCGACGTCCACGAGGTCGTGATCGGCTGCGCGTTCTTCCACAGCGGGTTCGAGATGTAGTTGACCCAGGACGTCTTCAGCGTGAAGTCGGTCTGGGTCAGCGACGCCGCCTGAGCGGCGGAGGGGACGGCGAACGCGAGGGCGGCGACGAACGCCGCGGCGAGCACGGCGAAGCGGCCGCGCGAGCGGTGGGACTGCGACATGGGACCTCTCCCTGGAGGTTGTGAGTGGTTCGGAACGCGCCGGACGGACTCCCTTGCCGCCCGGCGCGGCGACGACGGTATTAGGGCACCCTAACTTCTGTCAAGCGCCGGGTGGACATCGACGTGTTCGTCGGTTAGGTTGACCTAAGTTAGGTGATCCTAACCGACGTACACCAACTCGTTCCTGGAGTCTCGCCCCACATGAACCGACCGACGGGCCGCGGCCGGCCCGCCCTGCTCCTCCTGCGCCTCGCCGCGCTGCTGACCGCCGCGCTCGGACTCGCGCCGGCGGCCGCGCACGCCGCCCTGCCCTTCGATCTCGGCACGCTGCCGAGCCAGCGCTTCACGACGACCGGCGCGAACACCGGCATCGCCGCGATGGCCGGCGACTGCGACCTCAACGACGACGGCCGCGCGGACCTGATCGTCGGCGCGCGAGGCGTCGAGACACCTGGTGCCACGCAGGCCCACGGCGGCGCGTACCTCGTCTTCGGCGGTCACGGCGCGCTCGACGGCGAGGTCCTCCTGCGCGGCGACGCGGGCCGCGACAACGACCCGGCCGAGGCGGGCACCGCGGTCGCCTGCGGCGGCGACGTCAACGGCGACGGCATCGACGACGCGCTCGTCGGCGCGAGCGGCTGGGCCCCGGCGGGCACGACGCTCCGGCGGCTCGGCGCGGTGTACGTCGTCTTCGGGGCGCCCGGCCTCCACGAGGTGGGGACGATCGAGCTGGGCGCCCTCGGCGCGCGCGGCTTCGTCGTCCAGGGCGCGCCGATGACGGCGACGCTCGGCGGGCGGCTCGGGAGCGGGCTGGCCGGCCTGGGCGACCTCGACGGCGACGGCAAGGCCGAGATCGGCATCGCGTCGCAGACGTGGCGCAACGGCTCCGCGACCAACGCGGGCGCCGTCTTCGTGATCGGCGGCCGCTCCACCACCACGACGGTCGACCTCGCGACCGACGCGCCGCGGCTGCGGCTCAACGGCCTCGTCGCGGGCGACCAGCTCGACCGCGTCGCGCCGCTCGGCGACGTGGACGGGGACGGGACGCCCGACCTGGCCGTCGCCGTGCGCGGGGACGACACCCCCGGCCACACCGACGACGGCGCGGCGTACGTGATCAGCGGCGAGGCGACCGGCACGGTCGGGCTGGGCGACCACACGGCGCCGACGCCCGCGGCGGTGCTCCACACGATCGCCGGCGGCATCGACGGCGCGGGGCTCGGCGAGGCGCTCGCCGGGCCGGGCGACGTGAACGGCGACGGCACGCCGGACCTCCTGGTCGACGACGTGACGAACGCCGTCGACGAGCCCGCGTTCGCGCACGTCGTCTTCCTCGGCGGCGACACGACGGTCGACCTGACCGCGCTCGGCGACGACGGCTACCGGATCCGCTCGGCCGCCGGCGTCGTGCCGGGCGGCTTCGACGGGCTCGCGGGCGCCGGCGACGTGGACGGCGACGGGAAGGCCGACCTGCTGCTCGGCCAGGAGGCGCGCTCGCAGGTCACCCTCCTGTACGGCAAGGCGACGACGGCCGAGCAGTCGCTGGCCGCGCTCGACGCCGCGCAGGGCTCCCGGCTCACCGCCGCGGGCGAGTTCCCGGACTTCGGCCGCATCGTGGCCGCGGCGGGCGACGTGAACGGCGACGGGACGGGCGACGTGGCCGTGTTCGGCACGCCGGTCAGCGCGGCCAACCCGCGCGGGTTCGTGGACGTGCTCCTCCTCCCGCCGCCCGCGACCGACCCGGGCGGCGGCCCGGCCGAGGAGGTCGACGTGACCGCCGACTGGGGCATCCGCGCGAACCTGCGGGGCTACGTCTACGGCAGCACGGGCGCGGCCGGCTACGTGCCGGGCTCGAGCCCGCCGCCGATCGTCGCCGACGACGGCGCGACGTGCTTCCCCAACCCGGACACGGCGGTCGGCGGGTGCGACCCGCGCCGCCGGAGCGGGGCCGCGTGGCCGACGGCGTTCACGTGGACGCCCACCGGCGCGGAACTGGACGTCCCGGGCGACCGTGCGGTGGTCGCGACGCGTGGGCGGGTCGTGCTCAGCTACCCCGGCCACTGCTTCGTGATCACGATGCGCGACCCGCGCTGGACGCTGGCCGGTGACGAGGCGCGCGTCAGCGTGCGGGTGATCCAGGACGTCATCGAGGGCTGCTCGGCCGCGGGCGCCCCGGGCGCGGTCTCGTCGGAGGACAGCGACGAGCGCGTGACGCTCGGCGCCTTCCGGATCGCGGCGCGCACGGTGCGGGCCACGACGGTCACGTGGAGGACCGAGGCGGGCGAGCTGACCGAGGAGGGCCAGGAGGCGCTCGGGCTGCTGCCCGCCAAGTCCGAGCTCGACCCGGCGACGATCACGGTCCCGCGCGCGATCGGCGGCCTGCCGGTGCTGGACCCACCGGAGCAGGTGGCGGTCCCCGGCCCGGAGACCGTGCGGACGGTGACCGTGCCCGGCCCGGCGGCGCCCGCGCC
>DATMVO010000400.1:0-8527 GCA_035563115.1 Solirubrobacteraceae bacterium | reverse complement strand
CCACGGGTCGCACGCCTCCAGCTCGGCCAGCCCGTAGCCCGGCCCGGTGGCGACCGCAACGGTGCGCGCGCCGATGACCTTGCCGCACGAGACGTCGTGCGGCGTGTCGCCGATGACGATCAGGCGGTCGCCGGGGAGGTCGGCGCCCGCGTGCTCGGCGGCCAGCCGGGCCGCCTCGCGGGCGATCGACGGGCGGTCCGAGCCCTCGATCGAGAACGCGCCGCCGGTCTCGGCGAAGAAGCTCCACAGGTCGTAATGGCGGAGCTTGGCCTCGGCGCCCGCCGCCACGTTCCCGGTCAGGAGCATGTTGACGACGTCGTCGCGCGCCGCCATCGCGGTCAGCACCTCGGGGACGTTCGGCAGCACCTCGCCCTCGCGCAGCGGCAGCGCGTCCGGCAGCAGCTCGGCGTAGCGGCGCAGGATGCGCGCCCCCCGCTCGGCGTCGCCGCCCGCGATCAGCAGGCAGATCTCCGCGTCGGTCAGCCCCGCCGTCTTCATGGTGGAGAGGTCGACGTCGTCGCCCATCACCTCGGCGGTCGCCTGCTCGAGCGCGATCACGCCCGCCCGCGCGGTCGACAGCAGCGTGCCGTCGATGTCCCAGAGGAGGTACGTCCGCGTCGTCACAGGCGCGCGGCGATGCTCTCGGCGTCCAGCCCGTGCGCCTTCAGGACGTCCAGGTTGCCGCCGCCGGCGGGCACGTCCTCGACGCCGAAGACCCGCACGCGCTCGCCCGGCAGCGCGGCGAGCACCGCGCTCCCCTGACCCGAGTCGACCATGTGGTTGTCGAGCACGACGATCTCGCGGCCGCCAGCGACCTCGCGCAGCCAGTCGCCGTCGACGCCGCGCAGCCACGGCAGGAGCACGACCGCCGCGCGGTCGACCTGCCACGCCTGCGACGCCAGCACCGGCCCGGTGGTGACGAGCACCACGTCGCCGTCGGCGCGGGCGACGGTGCCCTGGCCGCGGACGAGCCGCTCGGCCTGCGGCGCCTCGAAGCCCAGCGGCCACGGGACGCTGACGAAGCGGATGTAGACGGGCCCCTCCGCCTCGTCGACCGCCCAGTCGATGCAGAGCTTGGCCTCGTGCGCCGTCGCCGGCTCCAGGCACGCCATGCCGGGGACGGAGCCCATCAGCGCGATGTCGCGCACGGACTGGTGCGAGTGGCCCGGCCCGCCGGGGACGATCCCGGCCAGCGCGCCGTGGTAGACGACCTTCGAGCGTTCCGTGGCGTTGTTGAAGATCTGCTCGTTGGCGCGCGGCGTCATGAACGACGCGAACGAGTGGCAGACGGGAAGGAAGCCGCTGAGCGCGAGCGTCCCGGCCTGGCTGACCATGTCCTGCTCGGCGATGCCGCATTCGACGAACCGCTCGGGGAACCGCGCGCGGAAGCCGACGAGGCCGGTGTCGAGCGACAGGTCGGCGTCCAGCGCGACGATCCGCTCGTCCCGCTCGGCCGCCGCGGTGAGCGCGTCGCCGTAGGCGGCGATCAGCTTCTGCGGCGTCGCCGGCATCGGGCGCGCGGGGACGTCGAACTCCTCCAGCGCCACCGGGTCGGTGCCCAGGTCGTCGAGCCACTGGTCCAGCCGCGAGCGCAGCTCCAGCAGCGCCGCCTGGTACTCCTCCGGCGACGGCGCGCCCGAGTGGTAGGCGTACAGCGCGTCGCCGCGCTTGGGCAGGTCGTGCGGCTCGAAGATGCCGACGCCCTTGCCCTTGATCGTGTCGGCCACGAGGAGCTTCGGCCGGTCGGGCGCGCTCGCCTCGAGCTCACCGAGCGCGGCGCCGAGCGCCTCGACGTCGTTGCCGTCGCAGCGCGCGACCGCCCACCCGAACGCGGCGACCTTCGCCTCCAGGTCGCCCAGGTCGGAGACCTCGGAGACCCAGGTGTCGGACTGGATCTTGTTGTGGTCGACGATGACGGTGATCTCGCCGAACGCCTCGTTCGCCGCGCCCTGCAGCGACTCCCAGAACTGGCCCTCCTGCAGCTCGCCGTCGCCGGTGACGACGAAGACGCGCCGGCGGCCGCCGCGCAGCCGCGCGGCGCGCGCGAAGCCCTTGGCCTTCGAGATGCCCATGCCGAGCGAGCCCGTGTTCGTGTGGACCTCGGGGACGCTCTCGATCGACGGGTGGCCCGGCAGGCCGCCGTGGCGGCGCAGGTCGTGCACGCGGTCCCAGTCGAGCTTCCCCGCGCCGATCAGCACGCTGTACGTGCCGGGCGAGTCGTGGCCCTTGGAGGAGAACTGGACGTCGTCGCCCTCCAGCGTCTCCAGGTGGAGCCAGGCGAGGATCTCCATGACGCTGAAGCTCGTCCCGATGTGCCCCGAGCCCGCCTCCATGATCATCGAGAGGGCGTTGATCCGGCAGGCGTCGGCGAACGCGGCCGCGCGCGCGGCCGGGTCGGCGTCGAGCGTCCGGATGCGCTCGAGGTCGGCCGCGCTGACGAAGCCGATCCGCTCGGGACGATCGTGGACGACGGATGCGGCTTCCATCAGGTGGTGACCTCCACAGGGGGTAGGGCGTCGGGGCTGGCGGCGAGGAGCCGCTCGGCCTCCTCGAAGTCGCCGGGGTAGTCGATCGAGAAGCCCTCGAGCGGCTCGGTGAGGAACGGGACGACGCGCCGGCCGGCGATCTCGCGGTCGGCGGTCACGCGGGTCCACGCGATCTCCAGCGACGAGTCCTGCACGTGCACGGCGGGCAGCGCGGCGGTCTGGCGCGAGTGCGTGGGGATCTCGCCCTCGGGCTGCGGGAGCAGCGGGCGCATCAGGTCGCCCTCGATCACCCACATCTTCCCGGGGTGCTCGCGGACGGGGCGCACGGCGCGGATCGAGTCCGCCTCCGGCACCGCGACGAGCTGCTCCCACGCGCGGCGGATCGTCGCGCCGCGGCGGAACGGCGAGGTCGGGCGCAGGATCGAGAACGCGTCGGGCGCGCGGCCCTCCAGCGCGTGGAGGATCCAGTCGATGTCGGGCGAGGTCGAGCCGGCCAGCTCGACGGGCCGCAGCACGGTCTCCGCGCCGTAGCGCCGCGCGATCTCCGCGAACTCCTCGCTGTCGGTCGACACGACGATCGCGTCGAACAGCCCGCTCTCGCGCGCGGCGGCGATCGAGTAGGCCAGCAGCGGGTGGCCGGCGAGCGGGCGCACGTTCTTGCCGGGCACGCGGACCGACCCGGCCCGCGCGGGGATCAGCGCGACGACCGACGCCATCAGACGGCGGCCGGATCGTGCGTGACGTGCACGGTCTTCAGCTCGCTGTAGACGTCGAGCGCCTCGGTGCCGGCCTCGCGCCAGCCCGTGCCCGAGTCGCGCAGGCCGCCGAACGGCCAGTGCGGCTC
The DNA here is from genome assembly GCA_035563115.1 of Solirubrobacteraceae bacterium. Taxonomy (GTDB): domain Bacteria; phylum Actinomycetota; class Thermoleophilia; order Solirubrobacterales; family Solirubrobacteraceae; genus CADCVT01. Next base: position 5,197 of record DATMVO010000400.1, on the reverse strand, counting down.
GGAGCCGAACGTCGGGCCGTTGACCGACGCGACGCCGGACTGGATCCGCTGGACGAACTCCTGGCCGCGGTGGACCGAGTTCGTCCAGATCGCCGCGGTCAGCCCGTAGGGCGACGCGTTGGCCAGCTCGACGGCCTCGTCGAAGTCCTTGACGCGGTGGAGCACCGTGATCGGGCCGAACAGCTCCTCGCGGCTCAGCTCCTCGGTCTCCTCGATCAGCGTGGGGGCGACGTGGAAGCCGGGGCGGTCGGCGCGCACGCCGCCGTGGAGCACCTTCGCGCCCTGCTCCTTCGCCTCGCGCACCTTGCCGAGCATGAACTCGAGCTGGCGCTCGTTGATCACGGGGCCGGGCTCGTAGGACTCGGTGTGGGCGAGCAGCAGGCGCTTGAACTCGTCGTAGACCGCGTCGAAGACGATGATCCGCGAGCCCGCCGCGCAGCGCTGGCCGGCGTTGGAGTACGCCGACGCGGCGGCGGTCTCGGCCGCCTTCTCCAGGTCGGCGTCGTCGCAGACGATGAGCGGGTTCTTGCCGCCGAGCTCCAGGCAGACCTTGGCCAGGCGCTCGCCGCCGACGCGGGCGATCATCCGGCCGACCTTCGTCGAGCCGGTGAACGAGATGAGCTGCACGCGCTCGTCCTCGACCAGCGGCTGGCCGGCCTCCGGGCCGAGGCCCTGCACGACGTTGAGGACGCCGTCCGGCACGCCCGCCTCGCGGGCCAGGCGCGCGAACGCGAGCGCGGTCTCGGGCGTGTCCTCCGACGCCTTGAGCACCGCCGCGTTCCCGCACATCAGCGCCGGGAAGACCTTCCACGCGACGTTGGCGATCGGCGTGTTGGCGGCGATGATGAGCCCCGCGACGCCGATCGGCTGGCGGATGATCGACGCCTGCCGGTTCGGGACCGCGGACGTGGTGACCTTGCCGTACATCCGGCGGCCCTCGCCGGCGACGAAGTAGCCCATCTCGATGGCGCCGCCGGTCTCGCCGAGCGCGTCGCCGTGGGTCTTGCCGGTCTCCGCCGCGACGATCTCCGCGATCTGCTCGGCGTCGCGCTCGAGCAGCTTCGCGATCTCGCGCAGGATCCGTCCGCGCTCGACCGGCGTGGTGCGCGCCCAGGCGGGCTGCGCGGCCTGCGCGGCGCGGATCGCCGCGTCGACGTCCTCCGCGCCCGAGCGCGCGACGAGCGACAGGAGCTCACCGGTGCCGGGGGCGAACTTCTCGACCGTCTGCCCCGTGCTCGCCGGCCGCTCCTCGCCGGCGATGACGTTGGGGATGGTCCGCGTCTGCTGCGCCGTCGTGCTCATCCCGTCGAGCCTACTTCGGCCCTTTACGCGGTGAAGCCGCCCTCGACGCGCAGCTCCTGCCCCGTCACGTACCGGGAGGCGTCGGAGGCGAGGAAGAGGAGCGGGCCGGTGAGGTCGTCCGGCTCGGCCATCCGGCCCAGCGGCACGCGCGCGTTGTACTTCGCCAGGAACTCCTCGTCCTGCCCGGCGAGCAGGCCGCCGGGCGAGAGCGCGTTGACGCGCACGCCGTGCGGGCCCCACAGCCGCGCGAAGTACTTCGTCAGCTGCACGACGCCGGCCTTCGAGGCGCCGTACGCCGGCGGCTTGACGAAGCCCTCCATGTGGTCGTACAGCGCGGGGATCGGGGCGATCGACGCGTAGAGCGAGCCGATGTTGACGATCGCGCCGCGGCCGGCGGCGACCATCGTCTCGCCGAACACGACCGTGGCGTTGTACGTCCCGGCGAGGTTGACGTCGAGGACGCGCAGGAAGTCGTCGTCGCGCATCGCCTGCTCGGGCGACTGGTCGATCCCCGCGTTGTTGACGAGGATCGATGGTGTGCGGTCCAGCCCGTCGCGGAGCCGCGCGAGCGCCGCGCGGTCCGTCACGTCCGCGTCGTCGACGTCGATCCCGATGACCTCCGCGCCGGCCTCGGCCAGCGCACGGCACCACACGGGGCCCAGCTTGCCGCGGGCCCCGGTGACCAGGGCGACCTCGCCGCTCAGCGGGCCGCCCGGGGTGGCGTCGTGCGTGTCGGTCAAGCGCCGACCGCGACCGGCTCGACGATGTCGCGCGTGAGCGCCTCGTCCTCGCTGACGGCCTGCTTGAGCGTCTGGCCGATGACGTTGTCGAGCTCGGCCGGCGGCAGGCCGACGCCCGGCGACTTCATGCCGAGGTCCTCGCGGGTGAGGACGTGGCCGGCGGGCAGGTCGCGCGCGGCGACGATGCTCTTGGCCATCTTGCGGATCGGGTCGACCTCCGACGGGTGGACGCGCTTGACGCCGTCGCCGAGGGCGACGTGCAGGCGGTCCAGGTCGCGACAGAGCTTGCGCAGGCCCTGCGGCTCGAGCGAGAACTTGTGGTCCGTGCCCTTGAGCGTGCGGTCGAGCGTGAAGTGCTTCTCCACGACGCGCGAGCCGAGCGCGTGCGCGGCGACGGCCATCGCGATGCCGTTGTCGTGGCTGGAGAGGCCGATGACCGTCTCCGGGAACTCCTCGCGGAAGGTCTGGATGACCTTGAGGTCCAGCTCGTCCCACGCCGCCGGGTAGCCGGCCGTGCACTGCAGGAGCGCGACCTGCGGGTTGATCTCCGCGAAGGCGTCGTGGCCGCGGCGGACGTCCTCGAGCGTGGCGCCGCCCGTCGAGATGATCGTCGGCTTGCCGAACGACGCGACGTGCCGCAGGAGCGGGATGTTCGTCACGTCGGCCGAGGCGATCTTGTACGCCGGCATGTCGAGCTCGGCGAGGAAGTCGGCGCTCGGCAGGTCGAAGGCCGTCGAGAAGAACGTGATGCCGATCCGCTTGGAGTACTGGATCAGCTCCTCGTACTCGCGCTTGCCGAACTCGAGCGCCTCGCGGTGCTCGCCGTACGTCGCGCCGTACGAGTTCTCGTTCTCGTAGGGCTTGTCGAACGCGGCCTTCGTGTAGAGCGAGCGGTTGTCGCGCTTCTGGATCTTCGCCGCGTGGGCACCGGCCCGGCGCGCCTCGTCGAACAGGTGCATCGCCTGGTCGAGGTCGCCCTGGTGGTTGTGGCCGATCTCGGCGATGACGTAGGACGGGCTGTCGTCGTTGACGACGCGGCCGTCGATGGTGAGGGAGCGGGTCAAGGGACCTCCTGCGGGATCGGGTCGGTCGGGTGCTCTGACAGGCGGTCGCCGGAGCGTGCGGCCTGGCCGGATTCGAGGTGCGCGAGACGCTGCTCGGTCATCGCGAGCCGCTGGGCGAGCACCTTGTTCTGATCGGCGAGACGGGAGACGGCCACGGAGAAGTGGAGCAGCAGAGCGATGACGAAGAAGAAGGCGGCGGCGAACAGCGCCGACGGTGGGTAGGCGACGCCGATGGCGTCGGCCAGCAGCTGCAGCAGGCCTGCCCAGGCGCTCAACGCGACGAGCGCGGCAGCGCTTCCCAGCCAGACGAGAGCGTAGCGCTCGAGCAGCCGCCGCCGGCGCACGAGCTCCAGGACGAGGAGCAGCAGGCCGCCCGAGCCGAGCAGCGCGACGATCTGGAGGTGGAAGTCCATCAGATCGTGTGCCGGGCGGAGACCGGCGCCGCCTCGCCCGGCTCGGGCACCGGCCGGCGCCGCAGCAGCCCGACGAAGATCGCCAGCAGCACCTTGATCATGTAGTACGCCGACTTGCCCGAGCGGATGGAGGAGACGCCGCCGCCGCGCTCGTACATGCGGACCGGGATCTCGCGCATCGTGAGGCGGTGGAAGTGCAGCATCAGCACCGCCTCGACCTCGGGGTAGTCGTGCGGGTAGTCGCGCGCGAAGAGCGCGATCGCCCGGCGGTTGTAGAGGCGGAAGCCCGAGGTGGGGTCGCTGACGCGCTGGCCGACGATCCGCGAGAGCAGGAACGCGAAGATGTGGATGCCGGTGCGGCGGCTGATCGGCGCGGGGTACTCGAAGTCGTCACTGAGGAACCGCGACCCGACGACGACGTCGGCCTCGCGCTCCTCGAGCGCCTGGAAGAGCCGGTCGATCATGTCCGGGTCGTGCTGGCCGTCGGCGTCGACCTGGATCATGAAGTCGTAGTCGTTCGCGCGCGCGTACTGGAAGCCGGTCTGGACCGCGCCCCCGATCCCGAGGTTGAACGGCAGCCGCAGCACCGTCGCGCCGGCCCGCTCGGCCTCGGTGGAGGTGGCGTCGGTCGAGCCGTCGTCGAGGACCACGACGTCCACCTGCGGGCGCACCGCGTGGAGCGAGGCGACCACGTTCCCGACCGTCTCCGCCTCGTTGTACGCGGGGACGATGACGAGCGTGCGGGCCTGGGCGCGCACGCCGGACGGGGCGGGGGGCGGCTGTTCGAGTCGCGGAGGGCTGATGGTCATGGTTCGTCGCGAAGTTCGCGGCGTCGGAACCAGGAACGGGCGGGCGACGCGAAAGTCGCGCCGGAAGGTCCGATGGTATCCGGCGCCCCGGCCGCGCGGCCCCCCGCGCGGCCAGGGCGTGTCCGTCGTCGGTCAGGGGCGCACGCGCACCGTGATGCGCGGCGAGGCGTTGGCGACGTAGGGGTACGCGGAGTCCTGCCGCGCGACGGCGCGGAAGGTGTACGTCGCCGGGCGGGTCGTGCGCAGGAACCGGTACGAGGCGGTGAACCGGCCGTTGCGGTCGGCGCGGACGGCGCCCTTCAGGAAGCTCCGCCACGTCCCGTCGACGAGGACCTGGAGGTCGACGAGCGGGCCGTGCTTGGCGGTCGGCTTGCCCTGGACCGTGCCGGAGAAGCGCACGCGCTGGCGGTTGCGCAGGCGGCGCGGGGTCGCCTTCAGCGTGAGCTTCGAGGCGACGAGCACCGTGACCGTCTTCGTCGCGGTCAGGTCCGTGGCGGCGGTGAAGGCGCGGTAGCCGAACGTGAGGTCGCGGCTCGGGCCCTTCGGGACCGTGAGCGTGAACTCGCCGCGGGCGTTCGTCGTCACCGGGGCCTTGCGCTGCGGCTTGGCGCCGGTGCGGCGGACGCGGGAGGTGACGGTGAGCGTGGCGCCCGCGACGGGTCGGCCGCTCTCGTCGGCGAGCGTGCCGCGGATCGTGGCCTTCTTGCCGTAGGCGACGCGGCGGGTGGTGCGGTCGTCGGTGAGCTTGACGACGAGCCGGGCGTTGGGGCTGGCGTGGGTGCCGTTGGGGCTCCCGGGCGCGGGCGCGGCGGTCGCCGTGCTGGTCGCACCCGTGCCGCTCTCCGCGTCCTTGCCGCTCTCCGTACCCG
>DATMVO010000399.1:0-2269 GCA_035563115.1 Solirubrobacteraceae bacterium | reverse complement strand
CACGGCGCTCACGGCCTTCTTGCGGCCCGGGGTCAGCCACGCGGGAGCGTGGGCGGCGAGCCAGACGCGCGCGCCGGTCGCGGCCGCGGTGGCGGAGACGGCGCCGGTGGCGACGCACTGGGAGCACATGGCGGGCATGGTAAGCGAACCGAGCCACCTTCGTTATTGAGACTGGTTCTCGTTCTCTTGCTAGTCTGACCTCCCGATGCGCCCCCTCCTTCCCGCCGCCGCCCTGCTCGCCGCCGCCGCCGTCGCGGCCGGCTGCTCCGAGCGCGGCTCTTCCTCCTCCTCCGAGAACCCGGACGCCGCCCTGCGCGTCGTCGCCACCACCACGCAGGTCGCCGACTTCGCCCGCGCGGTCGGCGGCGACCGCGTCTCGGTCGACTCGCTCCTCTCCCCCAACTCCGACCCGCACGACTACGAGCCGAAGCCGAGCGACGCCCGCGCGGTGGCCGAGGCCGACGTCGTGCTCCGCTCGGGCGGCGATCTCGACGAGTGGCTCGAGGACGTCGTCCAGGGCGCCGGCGGCGACGCGACGGAGGTGACACTCATCGACCACGTGGACACGATCGAGGGCGGTCACCACCACGAGCACGGCGAGGAGGAGGAGCACGCCGAGGACGAGCACGCCGGCGAGGAGGAGCACGCGGGCGAGGAGGAGCACGCCGGCGAGGAGCAGGACCCGCACTGGTGGCAGGACCCGCGCAACGTCGCCAAGGCGACGGAGGCCATCCGCGCCGCGTTCGCCAAGGCCGACCCCGACGGCGCCGACGCCTACACGACCGGCGCCCGCGACTACACCGCGCAGCTGACGAAGCTCGACACGGCGGTGGAGCGGTGCATGACCGCGATCCCCGCCGAGCGGCGCAAGCTCGTCACGAACCACGACGCGTTCGGCTACTTCGCGCACCGCTACGACATCACAGTGCTCGGCTCAATCATCCCCGCGCTGTCGACGAGCGCGCAGGCCTCCGCGGGCGACGTGCGCCGGCTCGTGGCGGCGATCAAGCGCGAGAAGGTCACCACGATCTTCCCCGAGAGCGCGATCGCGCAGCGGCTGGAGGAGGCGGTCGCGCGGGACGCGGGCGCCAAGGTCGGGCCGGCGCTCTACGCCGACACGCTCGGGCCGAAGGGCTCGGAGGGCGAGACGTACCTCGGCGCGCTGCGCCACGACGCCTCCGCCATGGCGACCGGCTTCGGCGGCTCCTGCACCGACCTGCCGTAGCGCCGCCGCGCCGCGCGGGGCGACGTGGGTAGCCTCGGCGCGGTGCGAACGCTCATCCCACCCCCGTTCGTCGAGTCCCTCCCCCTCACGCGCGCGGCGTTCGCCTACGCGGCCGCGCTGCACGAGGGGCAGCGGCGCGAGTCGGACCTCGCGCCGTTCGTCCTCCACCCCGTCGAGGTCGCGCAGCTCCTGCACGGGCGCGGCTTCGACGACGAGGTCGTCGCGGCGGGACTGCTGCACGACGTCATCGAGGACACGGAGACGACCGCTGACGACCTGCGCGAGCGGTTCGGCGACCGGGTCGCCGCGCTCGTCACGGCGCTGTCGGACGACCCGTCGATCGCGGATCCGCGCGAGCGCAAGCGCGCGCTGCGCGAGCAGGTGGCCCGCGCCGACCGGACCGCCCAGGCGATCTTCGCCGCCGACAAGGTCGCCAAGGCGCGCGAGCTGCGTGCCACCCTCGCCCGCGACCCGCACGCCTCCGAGCAGCCCTCGATCCAGCTGCGCCTCGAGCACTACGACGCGTGCCTGGAGCTGCTCGAGCGTGCGGTGCCGGACCTCCCGCTCGTCGCGCAGCTCCGCTTCGAGCTCTGGGCGCTGCGCGAGCTGCCGCCACCCGCCTGACGATCCGTCAGGGCCGGTCCGTCCGTACGGCCTAGTGCCCTCCCATCGTTCCCACTGCTCGTGGCGGTGGGAGGGCCCCCCTTCCGCCCGTCGCCGGACGGGCGGAACCATGCAGATGAGCGCCGCGACGTCAAGGCGCGGCGGAAGCTGCCGAGTAGGACGGGGGAGCGATGTCCCCCGCCGCTTCCCCGAACGATCCCTCCCGCCCCTCCGGCAAGCTCCGCCTTGCCGCGGCGCTCGGTGGTGCCGGCGTGCTGGCGGTCGGGTTCGGCGGCTCGGTCCTGCAGGCCGAGGCCGGCGACGGCGGGATGCAGACGCCGACCGAGAAGGCGCTCGGCCACGCGCTGGCCGGGACGACCGACCAGAGCACCGCGACCTCCGAGCCCGCGCCCGACGCCGTCGTCGCGAACGCGTCGAGCT
>DATMVO010000398.1:0-14118 GCA_035563115.1 Solirubrobacteraceae bacterium | reverse complement strand
CCCGGCGGCGATCGCCGGGATCGTCCCGGTCGGCGCGGCGACGGGCGCGTTCTTCCCGCTCGCCTCCGCGCTCGTGCTCGCGGCGGCCGGGCCGGCGAGCACGCGGGCGAGCGGGGCGACGATGACGGTCGCGTCGATCGGCGTCCTCGCCGCGCCGCTCACCATCGGCGCGCTCGCGGAGAGCGAGGGGCTGCGGACGGCGCTCGTCGCGGTCGCCGTGCTGCCGGTGCTCGCGCTCCTCGTCCTCGCCGCGCGACGGCGCCGCTAGCGTCAGTGCCCATGCTGAACGTCGCGCCCGAGGTCGCCGATGCCCTGGCCGAGGGCCGGGCGGTCGTCGCGCTGGAGTCCACGATCGTGTCCCACGGCCTGCCGCGGCCGGACAACGAGCGCATCGCGCGCGAGATCGAGCAGGCCGTCCGCGACGGCGGCGCGGTGCCCGCGACGATCGCGCTGGTGGACGGCGAGGTGCGGATCGGGCTCGACGATTCAGGGCTCCACGCGATCGCGTCGCGCGAGGACGTCGTCAAGTGCTCGTCGCGCGACCTGCCTCTGGCCGCCGCGCGCGGGGCCACCGGCGCGACCACCGTCGCCGCGACCGCCCACCTCGCCGCGCTCGCCGGCATCCGCCTCTTCGCCACCGGCGGCCTGGGCGGCGTGCACCGCGAGGCGAAGGACACGTGGGACGAGTCGGCGGATCTGGTCGCTCTGGCGCGGACGAACATCTGCGTCGTGTGCGCGGGCGTCAAGTCGATCCTCGACGTGCCCGCGACGCTCGAGCGGCTGGAGACGCTGGGGATCGGCGTCGCCGGCTTCCGGACCGACCGCTTCCCGGGCTTCTACCTCGCCGACAGCGGCTACGCGCTGCCGTGGCGGCTCGACAGCGCCGGCGACGCCGCGGCGGTCCTGCGGGCGCGCGGCGACCTGGGGCTGGAGGGGAGCGGCTTCGTCCTCGCCAACCCGCTCCCGGCCGACGAGCAGCTCGACCCGGACCTGCACGAGCGGGTGCTCTCCGCCGCGCTGGCCGACGCGGACGCCCAGGGCGTCCGCGGCCGCGACGTCACCCCGTTCCTCCTCGCGCGGTTCCACGAGGACACGCAGGGCGAGTCGCTGCGCGCGAACGTCCGGCTCGTCCTCAACAACGCCCGCCTCGCGGCTGACGTCGCGTCGGCACTGGCGGCCACGCCGGCCTAGCGGCCCGCGCGGCGCAGCTTCACCGTCCCCTTCCACTGCACCCGCAGCGAGCCGGACGGGTCCTTGACGGTCTCGTCGATGTTCACGCGGAGCGTGGCAGTGCGGCCAGCGAACGCGCTGAGCGGGTGGCGGGAGGTCATCGCCTCCTGCGAGAGGGGCGTGGAGTCGAGCTGCTCGATCGGCTCGGCGCAGTGCTGGGTCGTGGGGGCGATCGACCACTGGATCTCGGCGCGGCCGCCCTTCACCTGGACGACCGCCGCGAGCGCCTCCGTCGCCACCTTGCGCGGCTTGGCGGAGCAGTCGACGGTGCGGTCGCGCTCGCGGTAGGTCGCCTTCGACGCCTCGTAGTGCTCGAGCGGTGTCGCCTTCGCCATGAACAGCCCGGGCGCGGCGGCGGCCTTCGCGCGCAGGTCCATGAACCCGCCCGGCTTGTAGGAGTCGTACGAGGAGGCGCCGTCCACGACGTAGCTGCGGTCGCCTTCCGCGTAGCTGGCCGTGGTGGTGCCGTCGAGGTCGACGTCGGTGAACTGCCACTTGGCCTGCCAGGGCTTGGCGGCGGCGTGCGCGGTGGCCGGAGCGAGCAGCGCGGCGGCGGTCAGGAGGCCGGCGAGGAGGCGGGTCGAGAGCATGCCTGGATGCTGGGCGAAGCCGCAGGTTGCGGCATCGGGGGGATCCCGAGCGCGCCGCGAGGTTCAGGGTGCGTCCCGGCGAGCTAGGGTCGCTCCCTTCGAATGTCGATCGTCGTGGTGGGAGACCTCATGGTGGACGTCGTCGCGGCTGCGCAGACGCAGCTGTCGCACGCGTCCGACACGCCCGCGCGGGTCGCGTACGCCGGCGGTGGCGCCGCCGCGAACGTCGCCGCGTGGCTGGGGGAGCTGGGCGCGCCGGTCGCGCTCGTGGCGCGGATCGGCGGCGACCTCGTCGGCCGCGGCGCGGTGGAGGAGCTGCGCGACCGCGGCGTCGACACCCGCATCGTCATCGACTTCGAGCACCCGACCGGCACGTGCATCGTCCTGGTCGAGCCGGGTGGGGAGCGGACGATGCTCCCCGACCGCGGCGCGAACCTCCACCTCACGCCCGGCGACCTCCCCGACGACCTCTTCGTCCCCGGCGCGCACCTCCACCTCTCCGGCTACGTGCTCCTCGATCCGTCCGGACGCGACGCGGGCCTGGCCGCGCTGGAGCGCGCGCGGGCGTGTGGGATGACGATCTCGGTGGACCCGGCGTCGGAGGCTCCTCTGCGCGCGTGCCCGCCCGAGGCGTTCCTGGAGATGGTGCGGGGCGTGGACCTGCTGCTGCCGAACCTGGACGAGGCGCGGGCGTTGACGGGGCTCGACGACCCGTCTGCCGCGGCGGAGGCGTTGCTGCCGTGGACGCGCGAGGCGGTCGTGAAGTTCGGCGCCGGCGGGGCGGTGTGGACGGACGGGGCGTCGGTCGAGCTGGTCGAGGCGCCGGTGGTCGGCGCGGTCGACACGACCGGGGCTGGGGACGCCTTCGCTGCGGGCTTGTTGGCGTCCCGCTACGCCGGGGCGTCGGCGCGGGCGGCTTTGTCGGCCGCGTGCTCGACGGGGGCGCGGGCGGTCACGGTGACTGGCGCGCGGCCGTTGCGGCGCTAGCGCCGTCGCGCTCTTCCGGCTTCGCTGCGGCTGATGTGGCCTGGCTGGGGCGGTGGCGGGTTGGGTCTGCTGTGCGGTTCGTCGGCGTTCGTCCGTCGGGCGGAGACGTGTGACGCTTTTGTAGCGGTAGGCGCAACAAAGGCGTCACACGTCGGCCGGTGACGAGTTTGTCCCGGTATGCGGGACAAAGTCGTCGATGGTGCGGCCGTCGACGAGTTCGCTGCGGTATGCGCGACAAAGGCGCCATTGAGGTTCTGCGCAGACGCTCGAACTCTCGAACACCCACCCTCACCGCCTCCGCGACGACCTCGCGCCCCGCCCAGGCCCGGAAGAGCGCGGAACGGCACCGGGTGTCGCGCCACCGAGCGGATTCGCGCGACGTTCCGTCCATCCGTCAACGCCTTCTGACGACAGGTCGCGGTCTTGGAGCGTCGAGGCGCAACCGGGAGCATCGGTAGCGGCCGCCCCCCGACCACTGGACCTCTCCTGTGACCACCGCCACCGCTGACACAACCAAGGCGCCCTCCGACGCGCCGCTGCTCGAGAACTACGTCGACGGCGCCTGGCGCGCGGCGACCACGGCCGACACGCTCGAGAGCCGCGATCCGGCGACCGGCGAGCTGATCGCGAACGTTCCGCTCTCCAACGCGCAGGACGTCGACGCCGCCGTGCAGGCCGCGAAGGCCGCGCTGCCGCAGTGGCGCGCGACCCCGCCCGCCGTCCGCGCGCGGGCGATCATGAAGCTGCGCGAGTCGCTGGCGGCGCACCAGGACGAGATCGCGCGGCTGGTCACCCGCGACATGGGCAAGACCGTGGACGACGCGTTCATGGAGGTGGGCCGGGGGATCGAGTCGGTCGAGGCGGCCATCGGCATCCCGCACCTGCTCAAGGGCGAGAACCTCGAGGGCGTCGCGCGCGGCGTGGACGTCCACATGGTCCGCCAGCCGGTCGGCGTCGTCGCGGCCATCACGCCCTTCAACTTCCCGGCGATGATCCCGCTGTGGTTCCTGCCCTACGCGATCGCGTGCGGGAACACGTTCATCCTCAAGCCGTCCGAGCAGGACCCGACGCCGAGCCGCCGGATCATCGAGCTCGTCGACGCGATCGAGGAGATCCCCAAGGGCGTCGTCAACCTCGTCCACGGCGCGCACGACGCGGTCAACGGCCTCCTCGACCACCCGGGCGTGGACGCGATCAGCTTCGTCGGCTCCGCCAAGACCGCCCGCTACATCGCCACGAAGTCGGCGGAGAACGGCAAGCGCGTCCAGGCCCTGGGCGGCGCGAAGAACTCCATGGTCGTCATGCCCGACGCCGACCCCAAGCTGCTCACCGGCGGCGTCATGGGCTCCGCGTTCGGCGCCGCCGGCCAGCGCTGCCTCGCCGGCTCGATCGCCCTCCTCGTCGGCACGAAGGAGGAGCAGGACCGCTCCAAGGAGCTGCTGGTGAACGCGGCCAAGGAGCTGAAGGTCGGCGCGGGCGACGACCCGCACACCGACGTCTGCCCGGTCGTCTCGCCCCAGGCCCGCGAGCGGCTCGTCACCGACATCGAGAACGCCGCCAACGAGGGCGCGGAGATCGTCCTCGACGGCCGCGAGGCGGGCCCCGGCACCGGCGGCGCGCAGCTCGCCCCCACCATCCTCGACAACGTCGCCGGCGACTCGTACGCCGCCCGCGAGGAGCTGTTCGGCCCCGTCCTCTCCCTCGTCCGCGTCGACACCCTCGACGACGCCATCGAGTGGACGAACGAGAGCCGCTACGGCAACAGCGCGATCATCTTCACAGAGTCCGGCGGCGCCGCGCGCGAGTTCCGCTACGGCGTCGGCGCCGGGATGATCGGCGTCAACGTGGGCGTCGCCGCCCCCGTCGCGTGGTTCCCGTTCGCCGGCTGGAAGGACTCCATCGACGGGGACCTCCACGCGAACGGCACCGACGCGATCGAGTTCTACACCCGCAAGAAGGTCGTCACGGAGCGCTGGGCATGACCCCCGACCACGAGCAGCTGCAGCAGGACGCCCACGACCACCTGCTGCTGCACTTCAGCCGCAACGGCGCGTTCGGCCCGGACAAGAAGGAGCTGCTGGTCCTCGACCGCGGCGAGGGCCCGTACGTCTTCGACACGAAGGGCCGCCAGTACCTCGACGGGCTCTCCAGCCTGTTCTGCAGCCAGATCGGGTACTCGCACGGCGAGGAGATGGCCGCCGCGGCCGCGTCGCAGCTGACCTCGCTCCCGTTCAACACGAACTGGGGCACCGCGCATCCCGCCGCGATCAAGCTCGCCACGAAGCTGGCGTCGCTCGCGCCCGACGGCATCGAGCACGCGTTCTTCACGAGCGGCGGCTCCGAGTCGGTCGAGACGGCGTGGAAGCTCGTCCGCCAGTACCACCTGGCCAACGGCGAGCCGCAGCGCACGAAGGCGATCGCCCGCCACATCGCCTACCACGGCGTGACCCTCGGGGCCTTGAGCTTCACCGGCGTCCCCGGCTACAAGGAGCCGTTCGGCACGCCGCCGATCGACGTCACCCACGTCTCCAACACGAACCGCTTCCGCCGCGTCGGCGAGGGCCGCGAGTTCGAGACGGACCGCGACTTCACCGCGTTCCTGCTCCAGGAGATGGAGGACGCGATCCAGGCCGCCGGCCCGGAGACCGTCGCGATGATCATCGCCGAGCCGCTCCAGAACGCGGGCGGCTGCCTGACGCCGCCCGAGGGCTACTGGCCCGGCCTGCGCGAGATCGCCGACCGCCACGGGATCCTCCTCGTCGCCGACGAGGTCATCACCGGCATGGGCCGCCTGGGCGAGTTCTTCGGCGTCACCCGCTTCGGCGGCCAGCCGGACCTCATCACGATCGCCAAGGGCCTCACCTCCGCCTACGCGTCGATGGGCGCCGTGATGGTGGGGGAGAAGGTCGCGTCCGCGCTGCACAAGCCCGGCGTCACGCTGCTCCACGGCATCACCTTCGGCGGCCACCCCGTCGCCGCGTCGATCGCGCTGAAGAACCTCGAGATCTTCGAGCGCGACGGCGTCCTCGAGAACGTCCGCGCCCACGAGGGCTACCTCCGCGAGCGCATGGAGACCCTGCGCGCGCTGCCGATCGTCGGCGACGTGCGCGGCGCGGGCTACTTCTGGGCCACCGAGCTGGTCAAGGACGGCGTCGAGGAGCGCTTCGACGCCGACGAGCGCGAGGACCTCCTGCGCGGCTTCCTGCCCGGGAAGCTGCTCGAGACCGGCCTGATCGCCCGCGGCGACGACCGCGGCGACAGCGTCCTGCAGGTCGCCCCGCCGCTCATCAGCGACAAGGCCGTCATCGACGAGCTCGTCGCCAAGCTCCACGAGGTCCTCACCGCCGCGGGTGAGCACATGAACGTCGCGGCATCCGCCCCCACCACCACCGCAGGAGTCGCGTAGATGCGCGTCGGAGTCGTCAAGGAGATCAAGCCGCAGGAGCGCCGCGTCGCGCTCACCCCCGCGGGCGCCCTCGAGCTGGTCCGCGCGGGCCACGAGGTGCTGGTGGAGCAGGAGGCCGGCGTCGGCTCGGGCTTCGAGGACGCGGCCTACGAGCAGGCGGGCGCGCGGATCGTGCCGGACGTCAACGAGGTCTGGAAGACGTCCGAGCTGCTGCTGAAGGTCAAGGAGCCGATCGCGCCGGAGTACGAGCGGCTCAACCCGGACGCGACGCTCTTCACCTACCTGCACCTCGCGCCCGACCCGCACCTCACCGAGGCGCTGATGAAGTCCGGCACGACGGCCGTCGCGTACGAGACGGTCGAGGACCCGCAGGGCGGCCTCCCGCTGCTCGCGCCGATGTCCGAGATCGCGGGCCGGCTGGCGACCCAGGCCGGCGCGTACTACCTCCAGGCGCCGTACGGCGGCAACGGCACGCTGATCGGCGGCGCGCCCGGCGTCGCGCCCGCGCGCGTGCTCGTCATCGGCGGCGGCGCGGTCGGCACGCACGCCGCGCGCGTGGCGGTCGGCATGGGCGCCGAGGTGACGATCCTCGAGCGCTCGATCCCGCGCATCAAGCACCTGGAGGAGCTGTTCGACGGCCGCGCCGTGCGCGTCCTCATGTCCGACACGCTGACCCTCCGCCGCGAGCTGTCGACCTCCGACCTCATCGTCGGTGCGGTCCTCATCCCGGGCGCGAAGGCCCCGCACCTCATCCGCCGCGAGGACCTCGCGCTGATGCAGCCGGGCTCGGTCATCACCGACGTCGCGATCGACCAGGGCGGCTGCGCGGAGACGTCGCGCCCGACGACGCACGCCGAGCCGACCTACGTCGTCGACGGGATCGTCCACTACTGCGTCGCGAACATGCCCGGCGCGGTGCCGCGCACCTCGACGCGGGCGCTCACGAACGCCACACTCCCGTACGTGCTGCGACTGGCGAGCGGTGTCGACGCCGCGCTGGCGGCGGACCCGGGCCTCGCCCGCGGCCTGAACGTCAAGGGCGGCGAGATCGTCAACGCCGAGGTCGCCGCCGCGTACCAGGAGATCAGGAGCGCCGTGACCGCATGAGCATCGCCGAGGACGTCAAGACGTACGGGAACGTCGTCGACGGCGAGCGCGTCGGCGCCGTCGCCGGCGGCCTGGCCGAGGTGATCGCGCCGGCGACCGAGGAGGTCATCGCGCGCGTGCCCCGCGGCACGGCCGAGGACGTCGAGCGGGCGGTGCTCGCCGCCGAGCGCGCGGCTGGGGCGTGGGGTCGCACGACCCCCGCCGAGCGGGCGGAGAAGCTGCTCGCGCTGGCGGACGCGCTGGACGCGAACGCGGCCGAGCTGGGCGACCTCGAGGCGCTGAACGCGGGCAAGCCCCGCGGCGCCGCCGCCGAGGAGATCCCGCTCTGCTCCGACCACCTGCGGTTCTTCGCGGGCGCCGCGCGCGTCCTGGAGGGCAAGGCGGCGGGCGAGTACGTCTCCGGCTACACCTCGTTCGTCCGGCGCGAGCCGATCGGCGTCGTCGGCCAGATCACGCCGTGGAACTACCCGCTGGCGATGGCGATCTGGAAGATCGGGCCGGCTTTGGCGGCGGGCAACACGGTCGTCCTCAAGCCGTCCGAGCTGACGCCGCTGACCACGATCCGGCTCGCCGAGCTGGCCGCGGACATCCTCCCCGCCGGGGTGCTGAACGTGATCACCGGCGACGGCGATCCGGTCGGCTCGTCGCTCGTCAAGCACCCGGCGATCCGGCTCATCTCGCTGACCGGCAGCGTCGGCACCGGCAAGGCGATCGCGCGCGCCGCGGCGGACACGCTCGCCCGCGTGCACCTGGAGCTGGGCGGCAAGGCGCCGGTCGTCGTGTACGACGACGCGGACGTCGAGGCCGTCGCGGCGAACCTGCGCGTGAGCGCGTTCTTCAACGCCGGCCAGGACTGCACGGCGGCGACCCGCGTCATCGCGACGCCGGGCGTCTACGACGCGCTCGTCGCGGCGACTTCGGAGCACGCGAAGTCGCTCGTCGTGGGGGACCCGTTCTCCTCAGGCGACGTCGAGCTGGGGCCGGTCATCGCCGAGCGCCAGCGCGAGCGGGTGCTCGGCTTCGTCGACCGCGCCGCGTCCGCCGGGGCCGAGATCGTCACCGGCGGCTCGCGGGTGGGCACGAAGGGCTTCTTCGTCGAGCCGACCGTCGTCGCCGGCGCCGCGCAGGACAGCGAGATCGTCCAGCGCGAGGTCTTCGGCCCTGTCGTGTCGGTCCAGCGCGCCGCCTCCGAGGAGGAGGCGATCGCGTGGGCGAACGACTCGGTCTACGGCCTGGCATCCTCCATCTGGACCCGTGACGTCGCCAAGGCGATGCGGGCGACCCAGCAGCTGAACTTCGGCTGCGTCTGGGTCAACGACCACCTTCCGTTCCTCTCCGAGATGCCCCACGGCGGCTTCGGCCAGTCGGGCTACGGGAAGGACCTGTCCGCGTACTCCCTGGAGGAGTACACGCGGATCAAGCACGTGATGATCAACCTCGAGGCCTGAGCCTTCCATGAGCACTTCCGCCCCCGTCCAGCTCGACCGCGCGCGCATCGCCGAGATGACGCAGCGCGAGCAGGAGAAGCTCGACGCCGCGACCCCGAAGTCCGGCGAGCTCTACCGTCGCGCGAACCAGTCGCTCTCCGGCGGCGTCGCGTCCTCGTACCAGCTGCGTGAGCCGTGGCCGATCTACCTCGAGCGCGGCGAGGGCCCGGTCGTGTGGGACGTCGACGGCAACGAGATGCTCGACTTCCACAACGGGTTCGGCTCGATGGTCCAGGGCCACGCGCACCCGGCGGTCGGGCGCGCGATCTCCGAGCGGTACGCGCTCGGCACCCACTTCGCGGCGCCGACCGAGGACGCGATCGTCGTCGGCGAGGAGCTCCAGCGCCGCTGGGGCCTCGCGCGCTGGCGCTACACGAACTCGGGCTCCGAGTCGACGATGGACGCGATCCGCATCGCGCGCGCCTACACGGGCCGCGACACGGTGATGAAGATCTTCGGCTCGTACCACGGCCACCACGACACGGTGATGGTCTCGATCGGCGTCGAGTACGACAAGATCGGCGACCCGGAGAACCTCGCCTCGCTGCCGTACGGCGCCGGCATCCCGCAGTCGGTGGTCGACATGACCGTCGCGGTGCCCTTCAACGACGCGGGCGCGATGGAGCGCCGCATCGAGAAGCTGGACGCCGAGGGCCGCAAGCCCGCCTGCGTGATCATGGAGGCGGCGATGATGAACCTCGGCGTCGTCCTCCCGGAGGAGGGGTACCTCGCCGCGGTCCGCGAGATCACGCAGAAGCACGGCATCGTCCTGATCTTCGACGAGGTCAAGACCGGCCTCACGATCGCCGCGGGCGGCGCCACCGAGCGCTGGGGCGTGACGCCGGACATGGTCACGCTGGCGAAGGCGCTGGGCGCGGGCATGCCGACCGGTGCCATCGGCGGGACCGAGGAGGTCATGTCGGTCGTCGAGGACGGCTCCGTCTACCAGGTCGGCACCTACAACGGGAACCCGCTCGGCATGGCCGCCGCGCGCGCGAACCTCCTCGAGGTCCTGACCCCGGACGCCTATGCGCACCTTGACGCGCTGAACGAGCGCATCGTCACCGGCTGCCAGGGCGTCGTCGACCGGTACAAGCTGCCCGGCTACGCGCTCGGCATCGCCTCCAAGGGCTGCGTCACGTTCGCGACGGAGAAGGTCGTCGACTACGCGTCCTTCAAGGCCGCGCAGGACGCCGAGCTGTCCGAGCTGGCCTGGCTCTTCAACATGAACCGCGGCATCTTCATGACGCCCGGCCGTGAGGAGGAGTGGACCCTCTCGGTCACCCACCAGCTCGAGCACGTCGACCACTACGTCAAGGTCTTCGACGAGCTCGCCGCCGAGCTGACGGCGTAACGCGCCGCAGCCCGTCTGCTCTTCTTCGAAGGGTCCGCTCGCCGCGCGCGCGGCGGGCCCTTCGTCGTTCCTGCGTCAGCCGGTGAAGCCGGCGGCGCGGAGGAAGTCGGCGGCGACCTTGTCCGGGGGGTCGCCGTCGAGCGAGACGCGGGAGTTGAGCTCGCGCATCGTCTCCTCCGACAGCGGCGCCTGGACGCGCTCGATGACGGCGCGGCCGGTGCGGCCGAGCTTGTCGGCGGCGGCGGTGCGCGTCAGCAGCGTGACGTAGTACGGCGGGAAGAGCTGGAGGTCGTCTTCGTAGGTGCGATAGCGGTTGAGGGTGAGCGCGCCGTCGGTGCCGAAGCCCATCGTGAAGTCCGCGCGGCCGGCGTCGAGGTCCTCGTACTGGCGCTCCGAGACCACCAGCCGCGGGCGCCAGTCGTACGTCTCGCCGAGGCCGACGAAGCAGTCGGGGCGCGGCTCGCACTCCGGGTAGGCGGAGAGGCGGGCGTCGCGGCCGACGCGCTCGGCGAGCTCGCTGAGCGTGATCGGGTTCCCCAGCCGCGCGCCGGTCTCCTTGGTGGAGGTCACGACGAACGTGTTCTGGAACGGCGTCTGCGGCAGCGCGACCAGCCCGTCGCGCCGCGCGAGCCGGCGCAGCGACGCGAACGACCTCGCCGGGTCGCGCGAGACGTCCTCGGTGGCGACGCCGTAGAACGAGGTGAGCGCGGTGCCCGTGTACTCGGGGTACGCGTCGACCTTCCCCGCCTTCAGCGCCTTGTAGGCGACGCGCTCGGGGCCGAGGTCGAGCTTCGTCGCGACCGTGAAGCCGGCCGCCCGCAGCGCCTGCGCGTAGATCTCGGCGAGGACGTACTGCTCGGCGAAGTTCTTCGACCCGATCGTGAGGCGGACGCCGCGGTGCGCCGGGTCGGGCTTGATGCTCCCGCCGCCTCCGCCCGCCTCGACCGCGTCGCCGGCGGCGCGCGCCGCCTCGGGCCGCTCGTCGCCATCGCCGCCGCCGCAGCCGGCGAGGAGGAGCAGCAGGGCCGTGAGGGCGAGGGTGAGGACGCGCGCAGGCATGCCGGGCCGCTCCGCAACCTACCTCCGCCGGCGCGATCGTGCACGGATACGCTCAGGCGGATGCGAACGGGCGCGGTCTCCAGCCAGACGGTCGCGGCCCTCTGCGTGGTCGGCTTCCTCGGGCTGATCGGGCTCTTCCTGTGGTCGTACGGCGACACGACCTTCGACGACGTCCCGTCGAGCTACGCGACCTACCGCGGTGGCGGGGTGGAGTTCCGCCATCCGCCGGGGTGGCGCGCGACGGGCGACCCGGCGACGCGGCTCGTGCTCCGGCCGCCCGGGCGGGAGGGCGAGCGGCTCAGCCCGGTCATCGTCCTGCAGCGGTACCGCGGGGAGGACGCGCTGCGCCAGGCCGACCGCGACGTCGCCCGGCTCGTGCAGGGCTCGCGGCTGCACATCAACGCCTACGAGCTCTCGGTGGACGGCGCGGACGAGGCGGCGGCCTCGTCGACCGAGGTCAAGGCGCGCAACGGCAAGGTCCACTCGATCACGACGGCGACCGCGACGCGCGACGGCGTCCTCACCGCGCTGACGGTGCGCGGCCGGGTGATCGACGGCGCGGACAACGCCCGCAACGTCGCGGCGACGCTGAAGCTGACCGGCTAGCGCGGCGGCGGTCCCGCCCCCGAGGTGTCGGCGGGCCCCTCCTCCGGGTGCGGGAAGAGGACACCTTGGTGCGGTTGGTGGAGGGCGGTCCCGGAGCGACAGTGGAGCCATGACCAGCAAGCGCATCGCCCTCACCGCGGCCTCGGTCCTCGCCCTCTCCGTCGCCGCCACGCCCGCCGCTGCCGACGCGGCCGCCGACCAGAACAAGCTCATGGGCTCGCCGTCCCTCCGCGTCCTCAACGCGAACGAGATCGGCGTCCAGATCCCGCTCGACCTCCGCGTCCCGCGCAAGAACGGCCGCGTCCAGCTCACGATGACGCTCTCCGGCAAGAAGGTCGGCCACATCGGCTTCTCCGGCACGCACGGCAGCGACTTCCTCTACGCCGGCTCGCTCTCCGACGCCGGGTTCGTGGTCGACCGCAAGTACACGCTGAAGATCAAGGTCCCCGGCCAGGCCGCGATCGTCCGCAAGGTGACGCTGAGGGAGCGCTCCTAGCGCAGATCAGACGCTGCTGTTTCTGACCGACGCTCACGTCATGCTCGCCGGGTGGCCGAGATGGCAGAACGCGACGAGCAGTGGGACGACGAGACGGTTCAGGTCATCGTCGCCGGTTCGGCCTGCACGTCGCTGATCGCCGAGCCGGCGACGTGGATCAACCGTCGTGTCGAGACCGTCGAGCTGCTGACCGGCGACGAGACGCGAAGGAAGGTCTCCGTCGACTTCACGCTCCCTACGCCGCTGATGCAGCAGCTCACGGTCCCGGACGGTGTCGTCGTACCGATCACCGTCCTGACCAAAGAGCGCCGGCGCAACTTCGACCTCCGCGACGAGGCGGGCCGCGCCGTCCCGGTCCTCGGCAAGGAGCAGAATGGCGACCTGGCCCACATCGCGCTGATGAACGCGGCGTTCGGGGCCTTGCCGGACGACGTGACCGACGACGCGTCGGAGATGCTGTCGGCGGACCTCAGGCGAATCGTGTTCGACGCTCCCGGCGATGCGCGTGGTGCGCTCGAGCACCTCGCCGGCGCAGCGGAGGCGGGCGATCACCTCCGGGCCGCGATCTGGAATGACGAGACGTGCCAGAAGATGCTCGGCGCGCTGTGGGAGAACTACGTCCTCTTCGCGGTCCTCGCACCTGAGGGCCCGGCTCGCCGCATCCTCAAGTACGGGTACAGCGAGGACTTCAACCCGATGCGCTCGAACCGGCTGGCCGACCGGCTGGCCCCGCGAGAGCTTCTGGCCGGACTCCGGCACCCTGACCGCGCCGGCTTCCTGATCACGACGCCCGGCGCGAGTTGGGCGGCGAGCTTCCACGTCGAGATCGCGATGCCGGACGAGCTGCGCATCGAACGGGCCTTCCTGTTCGATGGAGATGCAGCCGAGGTGATCAGCGGCGAGGAGACCAACGTCAACCGGGCCTCGCTGTACGCCCCGACGCAGGTTCCGCCGCTCGCTGATGTGAACGCCTACGTCGAGGTCGCGCCGGAGCGGCGTGGCGCGACGTTCAACGCGGCGGCCACGAGCGTCGTGGTCACGGCGCTTCTGTGGCTGGGGGTCGCCTCAGAGCTGAACGCAGAGGCACCTGGCGCTGCGGTCTCGCTGCTCCTGGCCGGGGCGGCGCTCTTCTCCGGCATCGCTGCTGCTCAGCATGAGCATCGGCTCGTGACGACCGTCTTCTCGACCGCCCGTCGCGGGCTGGCGGTCGTCACGCTCTGCGCGCTCGCCGGTTCGGCGACGCTGGCCATGGAGTACCCGTGCCGGCACCCCGTCGACGTCAGGCAGTGGGCGGCGGCTGTGTCCTCGCTCGTCGCGCTCCGTCTGACCTGGTCTGCGGTCCGGGCGCCAACGTAGACTGTGCACATGGATCGCGACGGTGATCGGAAGGGAACCGAGATGGCGAAGCCGCCGGTGAGCAAGGCCCGTCTGGCGAGGGCCTACGTCGTGAAGGCCGCCGAGAGCCGCCCGTCGCTGGTGACGGGCCGGAGCGGCGGCAAGTCGAGCGTGCCGTCCGTGAAGGACAAGTCGCTCGTGCGCGCGCTGCGTGATCATCGACGCGGCTAGCTAGCGCTCGCGCTGCGCGAGGTGCGCAGCGCCGGCGGGAGGTGGTCCCACACGCCGCCGAGGACACCGTCCGCGATCAGGGTGGCGGTCGGGGGCGCGTGGATGATCCCCTCGCGGCCGTGGCCGGTGGCGAGGACGAGGCCTTCGGCGTCGCGGGCCGGGCCGAGGAGCGGGAGGCCGTCGGCGCTGACCGGCCGCAGGCCCGCGCGGGCCTCGACGAACGCCGCGTC
>DATMVO010000397.1:0-7213 GCA_035563115.1 Solirubrobacteraceae bacterium | reverse complement strand
CGCCAGCGCGGAGCCTGCGCCCTCGGGGTTGAAGACCGCGAGCCGGTACTTCACCGCGCACACGAACAGCGACAGCCCCGCGATGCCGTTGACGGTGATCATCACCGCGGCGAACACGGTGTCCCGCGCCAGCGTCGCGGTGTCGTCGCCACCGCTGACCATCAGCGTGACGATCAGGCCCACCTCGATCACGGTGACCGCCACGGCCAGCACCAGCGACCCGAACGGCTCGCCGACCCGGTGGGCCACCACCTCGGCGTGGTGGACGGCGGCCAGCACCGCCCCGCCGAGCGCGATCCCCACCACGATCAGGCCGACGGTCGGCGGCTTGGAGCCCCACGTCAGGGCGAGGAGGACGAGGGCGAGCAGCGGGACGAACGTCGTCCAGCGCAGGACGGAGAGGCGGTCGCGGACGCGATCGATCACCCCTTCACCATGACGGACGCGCCGGGGCGCGGGCGAGGCTCAGTCGGAGAGCAGGCGCTCGACGGACTCGACCTTGGAGTCGAGCGTCTGCTCCTTGTCGCGCCGGTCGTCGAGCTTGAGGACGGTGTAGACGCGCTCCATCCCGAGCTCGAACGGCACCTCGTGCAGCTCGCGCACGATCGCGAGGACGTCGTCGGTGTTGCCCTCCAACGACGTGCCCATCGCGTGGAGGCGGTATCGCACCTTGTCCTGGGCGGCGAGACGGCGCTGGATCTCGGCGATGTAGGGGCTCGCGCTCAGCTCCGGTCGGCCAAGTGTGATCACGGTCAGGTCTGCGGTGGCCATCCATGCGTCATACTCGATCTCGATGGACCCGTCCCGGAAGCGCACCATCCGCCTCGTCGTCGCCCTGACGGCCGCCCTCCTCCTCACGGGGGCCCTCGCCGTGACCAGCTTCAGCGCGTCCTCGGAGGCCCGCACCCCGAAGGAGCTGAGCAACGCCGTCGCCGGCGAGAGCTACCAGCTGACCGGCAAGGTCGCGAAGGGCTCGTACGAGCGGCGCGGCGACGTGCACACGTTCCGCGTGCAGGAGCGCAACGGCGCCGAGACCGTCCCGGTCACCTACACCGGCAGCGTGCCGGACGCGTTCCGCGAGGGACGCGAGGTCATCATCACGGTCCAGAAGGGTGCGGCCGGCGGCGCGTTCGTGGGCGAGAAGGACTCGCTCATCACGAAGTGCCCCTCGAAGTTCAGCGCGAAGGACGAAGCGGCCGCCGCCCGGTAGGCCCGCTTCGCAAGGACGGACGCCATGGCGACCCTCGGTCGCGCTCTCCTCTTCATCGCCCTCGCCGTCTGCGTGTACGGCATCGTCGCCGCCATCTGGGGCGGGCGGACGAACCGGCGCGACCTGATCGACTCGGCGCGGCGCTCGGTCTACGCGCTCGCGGGGCTCACCGTCGCGGCGTTCGCGATCGTCGAGATCGCGTTCCTGCGCTCGGACTTCTCGTTCGCGCTCGTCCAGTCGCACTCGTCGACGACGACGCCGGCCTTCTACCAGGCGACCGCGGCGTGGTCCTCGCAGGAGGGCTCGCTCCTGTTGTGGGTGATGCTGCTGGCGCTGTGGTCGAGCCTCGTGCTCTTCCTGACGCGCAAGACGCTGCGCGACGTGGTGCCGTACGCGACCGCCGTCCTGCTCGGCATGGGCGCGTTCTTCACGGGGCTGCTGGTCTTCAAGGAGTCGCCGTTCGACACGCTCGCCGCCGTGCCGGCCGAGGGGATGGGCCTCAACCCGCTCCTCCGGCACCCGTCGATGATGATCCACCCGCCGATGCTCTACAGCGGGTACACGCTCTTCGCGGTGCCCTTCGCGTTCGGCGTGGCGGCGCTGCTGCGGCGGCGCGTGGACGCGGACTGGATCGCGGCGACGCGCCGGTTCGCGCTGGCGGCGTGGCTCTTCCTCGGCGTCGGCATCCTGCTCGGCGCGCGCTGGTCGTACGCCGAGCTGGGCTGGGGTGGCTACTGGGCCTGGGACCCGGTCGAGAACGCGTCGCTGCTGCCGTGGCTGACCGGCACCGCGTTCATCCACTCGATCATGCTCCAGGAGAAGCGGGGCATGCTGAAGGTGTGGAACGCGTCGCTGATCCTGGCGACCGGGACGCTCTGCATCATGGGCACCTTCCTCGTGCGCAGCGGGATCCTCGAGTCGATCCACGCGTTCGGCGCCTCCACGCTCGGCACGCCGTTCCTGATCCTCATCGGCGCGATGGTCTTCGGGTCGATCGCGCTGGTCGTGTCGCGGCGGGAGACGCTGCGGAGCGAGCACCGGCTCGACTCGCTGCTGTCGCGCGAGGCGACGTTCATCGCGAACAACCTCGTGCTCGTGGCGCTGGCGTTCGTCGTCTTCTGGGGGACGTTCTTCCCACTGATCTCCGAGGCGCTGTCGGGCGAGCGGCAGACGCTCGGGCCGCCGTGGTTCGACGAGTACATCGTCCCGCTGGCGCTCGTGCTCGTGCTGCTGACCGGCGTCGGGCCGATCATCGCGTGGCGCCGGGCGACCTGGGCGAACGTCAAGCGGACGTTCCTGTTCCCGCTGGCGTGCCTTCTCGTGACCTTCGTGGCGTGCCTGGCCTTCGGCCTCGGGACGTCGATCAAGAGCGTGCTGCTCTTCTCGTTCGCCGCCTTCGTGCTCGGCACCGTCGCCCAGGAGTTCTGGCGCGGGGCGGGCGCGCGCAAGGCGATGGCGGGGGAGATCCTGCCGCTGGCGCTGGTGTCGCTCGTGCGCCGCAACCGGCGCCGGTACGGCGGCTACATCGTCCACGTCGGCGTCGCGCTGATGTTCGTCGGCGTGGCCGGCTCGTCCGCCTTCCAGGACGAGAAGGACGTGCGGATGCAGCCCGGGGACACGACCCGCGTGGGCGACTACACCGTGAAGTTCGCGTCGGCGGACGCGGGCGTCGAGGAGCAGGGCGGGCGCCTGGAGGCGCTGCGGCTCGGCGCGACGCTGCAGGTGCGCCACGGCGACGACGCGCCGTTCACCGTGATCACCGAGCGGCGCTACTTCCCGTCGTCGGACCCGTCGCTGGGGCCGGTCAGCCGGTTCTTCGAGGGCGAGGCGACGAGCGAGATCGGTCTGCAGGCCGGGCTCTTCCGCGATTTCTGGTCCGCGTACCAGCCCGATCAGGAGTCGATCCGCGCGGTGGTGGAGCGGCTCGACGAGCGGCTGGAGAACGCGACGGAGGAGCAGCAGTTCACGGCGGCCCTGGGGCTGACCGAGGTGCTGCGCACGGCGCCGCCGCCGGCGACGTTCCGCCTCATCGGCTCGCCGATGGTGACGTGGATCTGGCTCGGCGCGCTGATCGTCTTCTCCGGCGGCATCCTCGCGATGTGGCCCGCGCCCGACGCGGCCCGCCGCAAGGCCACCGCCCGCGCCGCCGCGCGCGTCGCGCAGGACCTCGGCCGCGCGTAGACGTTGGAGGCCCTCGCCCCGCTGCTCGTCATCCTGGCGCTCGGCCTGGTCGTGCTGCTCGTGAGCGCGCCCCTGCGCCGCGGCCCCGGCGCCGCCGACCAGGCCTTCGACGCCGAGCGGGCGTCGTTGGAGGCCGCCCGCGAGGCCAAGTACCGCGAGATCCGCGAGCTCGAGCTCGACGTCCGCACCGGCAAGCTCTCCGACGAGGACTTCAAAGCCCTCGACCGCCAGCTCCGCGCCGAAGCGGTCACCATCCTCCGCGACCTCGACCGCCTCGACAGCTAGCCGGCCTCGCGCTGCTGCCGCAGCCGCTGGACGAACTCGGCGGCCTTGTGCGCGACGAGGTTGCTCAGGTCCAGCTCCGAGACGGTCGCGACGCGCTCGGCGACCGTCCGTAGCTCGGCCTCGTTGAGCCGCCCGATCGGCTTGGTGGCGATCGCGGTGCGGTGGATCCGCTGGAGCGACGTGAGGACGACCGCGTGCTCCTTGTCCAGCCCGTAGCGGCGCTTGTCGTGGCCGAGGTAGAAGAGCGTCTCCTCCTCGCCGTCGCGGATCCGCTGCTGCTCGTCCGGCGCGAACCTCTCCAGCCGCATCAGCCGCAGCGCCGCGAAGTCCTGGAAGCGGCCGAGCGGGCGGTCCTGGAGCAGGAGGACGGGGCGGAGCTTCGCGCCGACGATCAGCTCGAAGTCGCCGGGCATCTTGCGGTGCGCCACCGCGCCGGCGAGCTCGCGCGCGTCGGCGAAGCGGACCTCCGAGCCGTCCGGCTGGGCGATGCGGAACGGCTCCTCGGCGTCGAACGCGGCGACCGCCCAGACGATCGCGCCCTTGTGCCCGGCTCTCGCCGTCACCGGCCGAGGGCGTCGGCCAGGCCGTCGAAGTCGAAGTCGTCGCCCTCCGGCTCGCGGTCGAGCGCGGCGGCGCGCACGGCGGTGTCGGAGGCGCCCAGCTCGTAGGGCGGCGCGGCGAGGAACTCGTCGATGAGCGTCTCGAGCGGCGCGAAGTCCTCCCAGCGCAGCACGACGAACTGCGGCTTGCCGTACCGCGTGACGACGACGGCCTCGCCCGGCCCTGGCTGGCGCGCGATCCTGGCGTCGTTCCCGGCGATCTCCGTGTGGACCATGCCGGGCAAGATACCTCAGTCGTACGAGACGGCGAAGTGTCGTACGACAGGGTCGGTCGAGGTGCCGATCGGTACCGCATCTTCTAGACTGCCCGGCCGATGGACACCGTGCTCGCCGTCATCCAGGTCATCCTGTCGATCGTCGTGATCTTCCTCGTGCTCATGCACTCGGGGAAGGACGCCGGCCTGTCCGGCGCGTTCGGCGTCGGCACGGGGTCCGGCCCCTTCGGTGGAGGCTCGCTCGTGGAGCGCAACCTCAACCGCTGGACCGTCTTCTTCGCGGTCCTCTGGGGCATCAACTGCATCGTGCTGATCAAGATCGGATAGGCGCCGACGGCCCTCGCGGCGCCTGACGACACCGAACGACGCAACACCGGCCTGCTTCGGCGGGTCTCGCCGCGCCTGACGGCACCGAACGACGCGACACCGGCCTGACGGCCTACTGCGCGTTCGTCCGGCACCGCCAGCCACGACGATGACTCACCGAAGTGCGTGGCGGGCGCGCGGCTGACTACCAGGCGGCTTCGTAGAGGGCGAGGAGCTCTTCGCGGTCGGCTCGGGGTGGGGTCTCGTCGAGATCTGGGCGCTGCGATGCGGTCTCTGCCAGCTTGGGGAGGAGCTCGTGGGCGACGCCGAGGTGGCGCAGGTGCGTCGCGCGGGCGCGGTGGGCGAGGTCGCGGGCGAGGGGCTCGACGTCCCGGAGGGCGAGGTCCGGGTCGCGGCGGGCGAGTGCGCCGGCCGTGTGCTGGAGCATCACCGCGTTGGCCGGGCCGTGGCCGACGCCGGCGCCGCGGACGAGGGTCTGCGAGAGCACGTGATGCAGGCCGTACTTCGTCGTGTCGATCGTGTAGCCCGAGAGCACGGCCGCGAGCGCGAGCTGGTCGCGGGCCTCGTCGTCCGGGTCGCCCTCGCGCGCGTAGGCCTCCGCCGTCAGGCGCAAGGTCTCGAGCGAGGCGGCGCGCGGCAACGGCGAGGCGCCGCGGGTGACCGCGCTCTCGACCGCGTGGGCGAGGGAGTTGGCCGCGCTCGCGGCCAGGGCCTCGGCGGGCTGCGACGCGCTCAAGGCCGGGTCGTTGAGGACCACAGCGGGGCGGACCGTGCCCGTGCCGTCGGGTGCGTTGGCCGCGCGGCGGTGGATCTTCGTCATCTCCGCCGCGGAGAGCGTCGTGGGAACGGCTCCGGCGCGGGTCCCGAGCGCGGCCGCGACGGCCTTGGCGGTGTCGACCACACGGCCCCCGCCGAGCGCGACGACGAGGTCGGGCGTGCCGCGCAGGCCGGAGAGGACGTCCGCGGCCAGCTCCTCCACGTACCCCTGCCCGAGCTCGAGCACGTCCGAGGCCACCGCGACGACGTCCGGCGCCGACGCGCGCGCCCGCGCGGTCGTCAGCAGGACGTAGCCCTCACCGAGCAGCTCGCCGACGGTCGCGAGCGTCCCGCGGCCGTAGCGGATGGTGCGCTCCCCGTCCTGCCAGGTGAAGGGAGCCGTGGTCCAGATGGCGGTCACGGGGCGGACGCTACCCCGTCAACCCGTCCAGGACGCCCGGCGCCGTCGCGCGCGAAGTAGGCTCCCAGGGATGCCGACGCAGGAGCCCACGCGCGACCACGCGACCGAGCGGTACTTCGACGAGCACGTCCCGGAGTACAGCCCCGAGCGCCTGGCGTTCGCGGCGCGGACGATCGGCGAGGTCGCCGGCCCGCGCCCGTCGCTCGTCGACCTCGGCTCCGGCGCGGGCAACACCCTCGCCTTCCTCCAGCAGCAGGTCGAGCTGGGCGACTGCCTGGCCGTCGACGTCAGCCCGCGGCTGCTCGAGCGGGCCGCCGAGCTGGCCGGCTGCCCGACGCTCAAGGGCTCGCTGATGGACCCGGCGCTCCCGCAGCAGATCGGGCGGAAGTTCGACGTCGCGGTGATCGCCGCCGTCCTGCACCACCTGATCGGCTCCACCCGCGCGGACTCGCGGCGCCTCGCGGGCCAGGCCGTCGAGCTGGCGCTGGACGTGCTCGAGCCCGGCGGGCACCTCGTGATCCTCGAGCCCATCTACTACCCGCGCGTGGTGATGGACGGGCTCTTCTACGTCAAGAAGGCGTTCAGCAGCGTCACGACCGAGCGGGTCTCGATCGGCGGCTACTGGAACAACCTCGGGGCCCCGGTCGTGTCGTACTACACGAACGAGGAGCTGGTGGAGCTGGCCACGGCCGGCGGCCGCGCGGAGGTCGTCGCGCGGGACATCGACCCCGAGCCGCTCGGGCGCCTGAACGCCCTGCTCAGCAAGACGAACACCACGATCGTCGTCCGCAAGACCGCGGGCTGACCGCCCGCCGACCGCCGACCCGCCAGTCGACGGGTGGCATCGGGGGCCGCGGGTAGACTCGGCCCGTGCCCGACGACACGCACGTCGCGTAGCCGCCGCCCGTGGCACAGGCCTCGATCGAACCGATCGCGTCCTTCGCGGACGCGGCGACGGACTGGGACGCGCTCGCGCCCCTCGCGGAGAACCCGTTTCTGACCCGTGACTGGGCGGAGGCGTGGTGGACGGCGTTCGGCGCCGGCCGCGAGCTGGCGCTCCACCGCCTTCGCGCCCCGGACGGCCGCACGCTCGCCGTCCTGCCGCTCTACCGGAACACGCTGGGCCCCGTGCCGGTCCTGCGCTTCGTGGGGCACGGCCCCGCGGACGAGCTGGGCCCGGTCTGCGCGCCCGCCGACC
>DATMVO010000396.1:0-2971 GCA_035563115.1 Solirubrobacteraceae bacterium | reverse complement strand
GAGCGGCCCGGCGACGCGGAGCAGCCCGCCCTCCACGGTGACCTTCTCCTTCGTCGGCGACGGCAGGTCAGCCGGGTCCAGCGTTCCGGTGAGCGGCTCCTCGGAGACCTGCTGGACCGCGACGTCGAGCGCGAACGGCCGCTGCGGCGCGTCGGCGGGCGGCGGGACGACGGCCCGCACGTCGGCGAGCAGCCGCTTGCCGAGCTGGCGGGCGACGTACGTCCTCGCACCGGGGTCGTAGAGCAGCTCGCACTGCACCTCGACGTTGCCGCTGAAGACCTCGACGAGCTGGTAGACGACGTCGGGGTCGGGCAGCGCCGCGGGGCGCCGGGCCGCCTTGGTGGAGTTCGCCGGGTCGGGCCGCTCGTCCTCCCACGTCGCCTGCGCGGCGGCCGGCAGGGCCTCCCACAGCGAGGCGAGCTCGATGCGCATGCGGCGTGCGTGCACGCGGATGTCCCCGTCTCCGCCGGGCGGCCGCCAGTCCATCTCCTCCCCCGCGGCGGTGGCCTTCGGCTTCGGCGCGCGGTACTCGAAGTCGCGCTGGACGACCTCGTTCGTGGCCGAGACGGTGCTGTCGGCCTGCGCGGCGAGCACGAGCCGGTGCTCGTAGAAGAACGGCAGGCCGTCCCACTGCAGGACGAGCGCGCCCTGGCCGAAGCGCGGCAGGCGCTCGGGCAGGTCGAGCGTGCGCGCGGTGCGCTCGTCGATCGGCCCGTCGAGCGCGACGCCGTCCGGCACCGCCGGGAAGGCGCCCGGCAGCTCCGGGTAGCGCTCCTCCACCAGGTCGAGCGCGACGTCGACGCCGGCCATCTGCCCCAGCGCCGCCGGCCAGTCCGGGTACGCGAACCGGCGCATCAGCGTGAAGACCGTCTGGCGGAACGCGAGCTGGCGGGCGAGCGTGGTGCTCCGCTCGCGCAGCGCCTGCTCGGGGTGCTGGGCCACGATGACCTCCCACGTCGGCCCTGGGTCGCCGGGCGTGCCGTCCGGCGTGCGCGGGTCGAGCCGCGTCGAGGAGAGCACGAGCGGCGCGTCGACCGACCGGGTCCGCTCGAGCACGACGTCCAGGCCGCCGGCGTCGGTCGCCGGGCCGGGCGGCACGAGCACCGTGGCGTCGGGGAAGAGCGCGGGCGAGCTGCGCAGGCTCTGCCAGAGCAGGTCGTATCGGCCGTACGGGCGCACGTGGTAGCGGTACGCGTGCGCCCACTGGTCCTCGAGCAGGTGGTCGTACGTGAGGCGGCCCGACGCGTCCGGGGCGACGAACGCGGGCGTGCCGACGCGCGGGTAGGCGGTCGCCTGCCACGGGCCAGAGCCGGGCTTCGCGGCGGTGCCCTCGAAGCGCACGCCGCCGCACGCGTCGAAGAACCGCTGGGTCCAGGCGAGCAGGTCGGGCAGCACCGCGGCGAGCTCGTCGGCGCCCTCGGGCACGAGGATGCGCTGGTCGTCCGGGACGTCGGGGTCGGTGCTGTTGAGCCCCTCCAGGTGGCGCTTGAGCACGGTCCAGCTCCCCTCCGCGGCGGCCTCCTTGGCGAGGTCGGACGGGACGGGGAAGCGGGCGGCGCGCCCGTCGGTGAGCTTGAACGGCTGCGGGAGGGTGACGTCGACGTCGAGCAGCCGGCGGTCGGCCTCGGCCAGCGCGTCGGAGACGGCCTTGCGGGCGGGGCCCTGCAGCTCGGGCAGCGACCGGACGAGCCGCAGCTCGTTGGGCTCCTTGCGCAGCTCGACGTACGCCGGCGCGGGCTGGGGATCGTCGTCGCCCAGCAGCGGCGGGGCGGAGAGCGCGAGGCCGACGCGGACGTCCCCGGGCTCGGCCGAGCGACTGCGCAGGAGGAGCTCGGCGCGGCCGTCGATGCCGAGCTGCACGCTGCGGCGCACCGGTGCGGACGCGCCGTCCTCGGGCGGCTCGATCTCCACGACCGCGCCGCTCGTCCGGTCCAGCAGCGTGCAGCGGCGCGCGTCGCCGGAGAGGTGGAGGAGCAGGTCGACGCGGGCGCCGGCCGGGCCGGTCAGCGCGATCGCGCGGTAGAACCGCCGCTGCTCGGGGATCGGGCGGAGGCTGAGCTGCACGAGCGCGAGGAGCGCGTCCGCGTCGATCTCGTCCTCCTCCAGGCTCACCGCGCGGTCGGGCCGCACGAGCAGCTCGACGTGGAGGTGGTCGAGGAGCGCCGCGTGCTTGGCGTCCGCCTGCACCGCGGTCAGCGCGCCCTGGATCGCGGCGAGCAGCGCGTCGCCGGTGATCAGCTCGCCGCTCCCCGGCTCGCGGAGCGTCAGCGCGGTCGCCAGGCCCAGGCGCTGGAGGACGCCCCAGCCGTACGGGTCGGTTCCCGGCGCGGTCGAGCGCAGGAAGGCGGCGAGGTCGCCGGGCTGGAGCGGCGGGCTGCCCTGGACGTCGACCACGACGTCGTCGAGCTGCGCCACGAGCGCCTCGAGGAACGGGTGGAGCGCGGTCGTGCGCGGCAGGCCGTCGTCGGTGACGCCCGGCCACGCCGGCCAGCGCAGCTCCGACTCGCGCCACGAGTGCCACGGGCGCTTCGAGCCGCCGCGCTGGGCGAAGCTCGGGTACCACGCCTCCCACTGGCTCGTCGCGAGCGTGTCGCCCGGCGTGAGCAGCAGGTCCTCGGCCGGCACCATCCGCACGTCCTGCACCGGCCGCAGCGCGTCGCGCAGCGCGTCGGCGCTGTCGAACGTCGCGGTGGTGTGCGCGTCGACGTCGAGCTCGAGCACCTCGAAGCCGGCGCTGAGGTCGAGCGGGTACGCGGGGTCGGCGCTCGGCCCCTGGTTCCAGCGCAGGCGCACGCAGCGCAGGCCGGCCGGGTGCTCGGCGTAGCCGACGTCGTCCAGCGTCCCGTCGAAGGTGAGCTTGTCCGGACCGGGCATCGGCACGTGCGCCGGGCCGGGCGTCGCGCGCCCGTCCTCGGGCGGCAGCACCGTCTGGCGCTGCGGCCGCGCGAGCCACTCCAGCTCGGCCGGGCGG
>DATMVO010000395.1:0-3916 GCA_035563115.1 Solirubrobacteraceae bacterium | reverse complement strand
CACGCTCAGCCGCGCGGCGGGCACCGCCGTCAAGGTCGGCTGGTCGACCGAGAGCGGCACCGCCGTCGCGCCGGGCGACTTCGCCGCCGCCACCGGCGCCGTCACCTTCGCGCCGGGCGAGACGAGCAAGGCCGTCACGGTCGCGCTCCACGACGACCCGGTCTTCGAGGAGGCCGAGACCGTCGGCCTGCGGATCGGCTCGCCGGACGGCGCGACGATCGGCACCGCCGCCGCCTCGGCGGAGATCGCCGACGACGACCCGGCGCCCGGCGTCGCGGTCGACAGCGTCACGGTCACGGAGGGCGACACCGGCGTCACGCAGGCGTACTTCACCGTCGACCTGGACCGCGAGAGCAGCGTGCCGATCGTCGTCGCGCTCGCCACGCAGCCCGGCACCGCGACCCCGGGCGCCGACTACGACGCCGTCGCGCAGACCATCGCGTTCGCCCCCGGCCAGCGCACCGCGAGCTTCGTCGTGCCGGTCCACGGCGACCTGCTCGCCGAGCCGACCGAGTCCTTCGGCGTCACGGTCGACGGCGTCCTCGCCGCGTTCGGCACCGTCACCGACGACGACTGAGCGGAGGCGCCGCCGCCCGCGGCGCCGTCCCGGCGCGTACCGTGGTGCGCATGGACGACACGATCCGCCGCGTGCTCGCCACGCACCGCACCTGGGCCGTGGTCGGGTGCAGCCCCAGCCCCGTGCGCGACTCGCACCGCATCGCCGCGCTGCTCCAGCGCCAGGGGCTGAAGGTCATCCCGGTCAACGCCCGCGCGGCGGGGGAGACGATCCTCGGCGAGCGGGTC
Source organism: Solirubrobacteraceae bacterium (assembly GCA_035563115.1). Classification (GTDB taxonomy): domain Bacteria; phylum Actinomycetota; class Thermoleophilia; order Solirubrobacterales; family Solirubrobacteraceae; genus CADCVT01. The sequence continues at coordinate 3,112 of DATMVO010000395.1, read as the reverse complement.
GTCGCCTCGCTCCACGACATCGACGAGCCGGTCGACGTCGTCGACGTCTTCCGCCGCTCCGGGCTGGCGGGCGAGCACGTCGACGAGGCGATCGCGATCGGGGCGAAGGCGGTGTGGCTCCAGCTCGACGTGATCGACGAGGAGGCCGCAGGGCGCGCACGAGCCGCGGGCCTCGACGTCGTCATGGACCGCTGCCCGGCGATCGAGCTGCCGCAGCTCTAGGCCGCGGTGCGGCGCGCTTCGAGCGCCGCGAGGGTGCCGGCCGCGCGCTCGTCCACCGCGTCCGGCTGCCGCGCGAGCAGCCACTCCGCGCGCCGGCGCCGGCCCGCGGCCTGGCGGAGCACGTACGCGTCGGTGCGCTCGCCGTCGAGGCTCAGTTCGATCGCGCGGGTGAGGTGGCCGATCGCCTCGGCGGGCCGGTCGGCGTCGAGGTACGCGATGCCCGCGGTGAGCTCGACGCCCGGGTCGCCGGGGTGCTCGGCGAGCAGCTCGCGCCACAGCTCCGCGGCCTCGTCCTCCTCGCCCGCCTTCAGCAGGTACCAGGCGAGCAGCTCGCGGCCCTCGGGGAAGTCGCTCGTGCCGAGCGACAGCGCGACGCGCTGGGTGGCGGCAGCCTCGGCGTAACGCCCCTGCGCCGCCAGCCGATCGGCGTCGTCGTCGAAGATCGCCCCCGCGTGATCCATCCCGCAGCGCAGGCTACGCGAGCGTCAGCGGCCCTGCCACCGTGCTGGACGCTTCTCCGAGAACGCGCGGACGCCCTCCTGCATGTCCTCCGACCGGAAGCACGCCTGGCGCAGCGCGATCAGCTCGCGCTCCACCTCGGCGTCGAGCCGCACGTCCGCCGCCAGCAGCTCCCGCAGCACGCGCTTGTTGCCGCGCACCGACAGCGGCGCGTTCCCGGCCAGCTCGCTCGCGAGCATGAGCGCCTCCGCCTGCACGTCGTCCAGCGCCGTCACCCGGTTGACCAGGCCCCAGCGCTCGGCCGTCGCCGCCTCGACGTTGCGGCCGAGGAGGAACAGCTCGCGCGTGCGCGGCGCGCCGATCGCCTGGATGAACCGGCGCAGGCCGGTGTGCGAGTAGACGAGGCCGAGCTTGGCCGGCGGCATGCCGAGCAGGATGTCCTCCGCGGCGACGCGCAGGTCGCAGCAGAGCGCCAGCTCCAGCCCGCCGCCGATCGTGTGCCCGGGGAGCGCGGCGACGGTCGGCAGGTCGGTCGCGTCGAGCGCGTCGAGCGCCGCCGTGAACGGGTGCGCGACGAGCTTCTCGGCCTCCACCGCGAACACGTCGTCGGGGATGTCGCCGATGTCGTAGCCGGACGAGAACATCCCGTCCGCGCCGGTGACGACGATCGCCCGAGCGCCCCGCTCCTCGGCGCCGCGCACGTGCTGCGCGATGCCGTCGAGCATCGCGTGGTCGAGCGCGTTGCGCTTCTTCGGGTTGGAGAGCGTGAGCCGGAGGACGCCGTCCGCCGGCTCGTCGGCCAGGACCTCGCCGGCCACTTATTCGAGGCGGACGAGCGGGTCGCCCTCGGAGACCGCCTGGCCCTCGTTGACGAGGATCTCCGCGACGCGGCCCTCGTCCTCGGCCTCGACGGGCATCTCCATCTTCATCGATTCGAGGATCACGACCGTGTCGCCCTCCTCGACGGTGTCGCCGACCTCGACCTCGATCTTCCAGACGGTTCCGGTGATGTGCGCTTCGACCTGGGCCATGCCCGGACAGTACTCAGCTTCGCCGCCGCCGCGACGACTGCCACGGCCCCGATCGCGTCGAGGACGTAGTGGTTGGCGGTCGCGACGGTCACGAGGACGACGACCGGCGGGTAGATGCAGCCGAAGACGCGCAGCCAGCGCTGATCGCCGAGGCGGGCGAACGTGACGCCGGCGATCAGCGCGAACGCGACGTGGCCGGAGGGGAACGCCGCGTACGGGCTCTGGACGAGGTGCGAGGAGTCGGCGAACCCCTGGCCCCAGGTGCCGGCGAGCGTGTCGGCGAACTCGTCCGGGTCGGTCAGCCGCGGGGGCGCGGTGGGGGCGACGACCCAGAGGAGGACGGTGAGCGCCTGCGCGTAGAGGAAGGTGTTGCGGACGCGGGGGTAAACGTCCCTGCGCAGGAACCACGTCCACACGAGCGCCCAGCCGGCGACGGGGACGTGCGCCCACACGTAGAACCACGAGGCCGCGGTCATCAGCGGCTCGTGCGCCGCCGTCCAGTGGTGGACCGTGGGTTCGACGAAGATCCCGAGGTCGCGCTCGAGGCCGATCACCGCGAGCCCGCGCGCGACGGGCTCGGCGGCGTCGGTGCCGATCAGCAGCGCGGCGATCGGGCAGAGCGCGAGGGCCGCGACGACGGCCGCGACCTCGCGCGGTCCGGTCACGCGTTGGGCGGCTCGTACAGCTGCAGCGCGTTGCCGTCGGGGTCCTTGAACGCCGCGATCCGGCCCCACGGGTGGTCGCTCACGCCGTCGACCTCGACGCCCTGGTCCTTCAGCTTCTGCGCGGCGCTGTCGAGGTCGCCGTCCGGGCGGAACGCGACCACGGCGCCGCCCTCGGGCGAGGGCTCCTCGGAGTCCTTCGCGTTGAGGCCGATCGTGATGCCGCTCGACTCGAGCTCCGCCCAGTCCTCGTCCTGGGACTTGACGGTCAGGCCGAGCGTGTCGCCGTAGAAGCCGACCGCCCGCTTGAGGTCGTTGACGGGAAGCCACACCGTCGCGATGCCGTTGGTGGTCATGCGATTGCGCTACCCACGAGGGTGAACGCCGACGTGCCACGTCGCCGCCTGCGCGAGGGCGAGCAGCACCCGCTCGGCGCGATCCTCGAGCTGCACGTCGGTGAAGCGCAGGAGGGTGAACCCGGCCTCTCGGAGGACGAGCTCCTTGTCGCGGTCGGCGAGGACCTTCGTCGCGTGGGTGCCGAGCGTGTCCAGCTCCACCGCGACCCGCTGCTCGCGCCACACGACGTCGACCTCCTTGCCGGCGACGCGTGCGTTCGTCTCCGGCTTCGGGAGCCCGGCGCGCTGGACGAGCGCCAGGAACCGCCGCTCCAGCCCCGACCGCGTGACGCCGCGCCCGTCGAGCACCGCCCGCAGCCGCGCCGCCCCACGCGCGCCGGGC
>DATMVO010000394.1:0-6165 GCA_035563115.1 Solirubrobacteraceae bacterium | reverse complement strand
GGGCGCGGCGGCCCGAGCGGCGCGCGGCGCCGGTGGAGCGGCCGAGGCCCGCGACGGAGTACACGCAGCCGCAGCCGACCCCCGCGCCGGCACCACGACCCGCTCCGACGCCGCCCACACGCCCTCCCGCGCCCTCGCAGGCGCAGGGGGAGTTCGGGTTCGAGTGACCGCCGCGGCGCGGGCTACGAGCCCGCGCGGGCCGGTCGACGGTCCAGCGAGCTATCGCAGATGCCTGGCGCGGCGGGACGAGCGCCAGTAGGCCGTCAGGCCGGTAGGCGTCGTCCCGTCGTGTCAGGCGCTGCGAGAGCCGCTGGACGCTTTCTTCTTGATGTCGGCGAGCTGATCGTCGATCCAGTCGCCCGGGTCGCGGGCGGTGACGATCCGCTGAAGGCCCTTCATCCGCCGCTCGCGCTCGGCCGGCGACATGGTCAGCGCGGCGTGGATGGAGTCGGCGGTCTCCTGGATGTCGAACGGGTTGACGGACAGCGCGAACTCGCCCAGCTCCTCGTGGGCGCCGGTGTTCTCGGAGAGGATCGAGACGCCGTTGCGCTCGTTCACCAGCGGCCCCTCCTTCGACACGAGGTTCATGCCGTCGAACATGGCGTTGACCATCAGCACGTCGTAGTGCTTGTAGGCCGCCATCGCCTCCTCGAGGTCGTCGCGGAGCTTGAGCTGGATCGGCATCCAGTCCGGCGTGCCGTGCCGGTGGTTGACCACCGCCACCAGCGCCTCGATCCGCTCCAGGTACTCGGCGTACTCGGGCACGTCGGTCCGCGACGGGATGAGCTGCGCGATGAACGTGACCTTCTCGTTGAACTCCGGGTGCTGCTCGAGGAAGAGGTCGAACGCGGAGAAGCCGCGCAGGACGTTCTTCGACAGGTCGGCCCGGTCGACGCGCAGGATCAGGTGCTCGCGCCGGCGCGCCAGCAGCTTCTCCTCGAACTCGCCGGTGCGGTCCGACGCCGCGGTGCGGCACGTGGCCCCCGCGTCGATCGGGAGCGGGTACGCGCGCACCCACACCTCGCGGTCCTCGAAGAAGACGATCCCGCGGTCGAAGTCGACCTCCAGGTCCATCAGGTCGCGGCAGCACTGCAGGAAGTTCCACCGGTACGACCGGGTGTGGAACCCGATGATGTCGTTGGCGAGGATGCCCTCGTAGATCTCCCGGCGGATGCCGCGCGGAAGCACGCGCCAGGCGTCCGGCTGGGTCCACGGGATGTGGACGAAGTGGTGCAGGAAGACGTCCGGGCGCGCCCGCCGGATCAGGTGCGGCAGCGTGTAGAGGTGGTAGTCGTGGACCATCACGACGGGCTCGTCGACCCCGTCGATCTCCTCCACGACCGCCTCGGCGAGGTCCTCGTTGACGGCGTTGTAGCCGTACTCGAACGCCTCCACCTCGTTGCGGCGGATGTCCGGCGCGTTGCTGAGGTCCCAGAGGTAGTGCTGGATGAACCACAGCATCGGGTTCGCGAAGACGTTGTAGAAGCGGTCGTAGGCCGCGTCGTCGGACGCGACGAGCCGCACCTGGTAGGTCCCGCCCGCCGGCGACTCGACGTCGAACGGCCCGCCCGCCTCCTCGGAGCGCTGGGCGTCCTCCTCCGTCATCGCGGAGGCGATCCACACCACGTCGCGGTGCGAGGCCAGGCCGGTCAGCGCCGTCACCAGCCCGCCGGTGCCGCGCTTGACCTCGCCGCCGGGCTGGAAGGTCACCGGCCCCCGGTTGGAGACCAGCACCAGCGGGCGCTTGTTCGAGTCGCTCATCAGCCTCCGTCGACTTCCTGCGGGCGCTCGCCGAGCGTCGCGGTGATCTCCTGGCGCGTGCCGTCGCGGAAGACCTCGAGCGTCACCTGCTCGCCGGGCTTGCGCTTGGCGACCGCGATGCCGAGGTCGTTCTCGTTCTCGATCCGCGTGCCGTTGATCTTCGTGATGACGTCGCCGCCGGGCCGGTACGGGCGGTCCTGGAACCGCTCCTGGCCGGTGCCGGCCTTCAGGCCCGCGTTGGCGCCGGACTGGCCCTTGACGACCTCCTGCACCCACGCGCCGTGGTCGACGCCGAGGCCGAACTTCTTCGCCAGCTGCGGGTAGACGGGGACGCTCGAGACGCCGAGGTAGGCGTACTCGACGGTGCCGTCCTCGCGGATGCCGTCCAGCGAGCGGCGCACCTGGTCGACGGGGATCGCGTAGCCGACGCCCTCGCCGCCGCCCGAGCGGGTGCGGATCTGGGCGTTGATCCCGATGACCTGGCCGTCCGCGTTGATCAGCGGGCCGCCGGAGTTGCCTTGGTTGATCGCCGCGTCGGTCTGCACGGCGCCGAGCGTGGAGAAGCCGGTGAGCGACTCGATCGCGCGGTCCGTGGCCGAGACGACGCCGACGGAGAGCGACTGCTCCTCGCCGAACGGCGAGCCGATCGCCACGACGGGCGCGCCGACCACGACGTCCTTGCTCGAACCGAGCTCGACGGGCCGCAGCGTCAGGCCCTGGAGGGTCTTGAGCCGCAGCAGCGCGACGTCCGCGTTCGGGTCGAAGCCGACGATCTCCGCCTCGACCTGGTTGTCGTCGGCGAACTTCACGTAGACCTCGGACGCCTTCTTGATGTCCTTGCCCTCGCCGGTGGTGACGACGTGCGCGTTCGTGGCGATCTCGCCGCGCGCGTTGACGACGAAGCCGGAGCCGACGCCGCCCTGCGGCTGGCCCCCGCCCTCCTCGTCGTCCTCGTCGTCGTCCCCGCCGCCGAGCAGGCCGCCGCCGTCGCCGCCGCTCTGGAAGATGGAGAGGATCGTGACCACGCCGGGGCCGTCGCGGCGGAAGATCTCGGTCGCGTCGAAGCCCAGGTCGCGGTCGGTCACGCGGGCCGAGTCGTCGCCCGGCTCGACCGGGAGCGTGCGGGACGGGACCTCGATCGTCGTCGGCTCGATCTGCTGGGCCTTGTCGCCGTCGCCGCGGCCGTCGGGGCTGGTGCCCTCGCTGCTGCCGCAGCCGGCGGCCAGCGCGGCGGCCGCGCCGAGCACGGCCAGGGAGGTGGGGAGGCGGGCCGTCACGCGGGCAGCTCGAGCGTGAAGGTGGTCCGGCCGGCGAGCGCCTCGACGGTCAGCCGGCCGTGCATGCGCTCGGCGAGCTCCCGCGCGATGGCCAGGCCGAGCCCGGCGCCGGTGCCGTCGCCGGTGGAGTAGAAGGGCTCGAAGAGGCGGTCGATGGCCTGCCGCTTGATGCCGCCACCGAAGTCGCGGACCTGGAGACGCAGCGTCGTCTCGTCGCGCGAGGCGGTCACGACCATGTCCGTCCCCCGCGGCGTGTGCGTGAGCGCATTGTCGATGAGGATACGCATGATCTGAGCCGTTCTTTCCGCGTCCAGCTCGACTTCAACCGCCCCTGCCGGGATGCGGAGCATGAGCTGGGACTCGTGCCGCGCGAGCGCCGGCCCGAACTCGCTCGCGACGACCTCCGCGAGCACGGAGAGGTCGGTCGGCTCGGGCCGCAGCTCGAGCGAGCCGGCCTCGAGCTTGGAGAGGTCGAGGAGGTCGGTTGCCAACTTCTTGAGCCGGCCGACCTGGTCGCGGACCTGCTGGATGAACGCGGCGCGCGTCTCGTCGTCCAGGTCCTCCTCGTCCAGCAGCTCGAGGAAGCCGCCGAGCGAGAAGATCGGGGTGCGCAGCTCGTGCGAGGCGGTCGCGATGAAGCGCCGGCGCGCCGTGTCGAGCTCGCCGAGCTGGCGCTGCATGTCGTCCAGCGCGATCGCCAGCCGGCCGAGCTCGTCGTCGGCGTCCACGACGAAGCGGCCCGAGAGGTCGCCGCGGGCGACGGCTTGGGCCGAGCGCTCGAGCCGCTTGATCCGGCGGCTGAGGCGCAGCGCGAGCAGCCAGCCGGCGAGGAGCGCGAGGGCGAGCGCGATGCCGCCCGCGACGAGGATCCGCCGCCGCACGAGGTCGACGTTGGCCTGGACGTCCTCCAGCGTCGAGGAGAGGACGATCACCCGCTCGACGTTCCGCCCGCGGAAGACGGGGAGCGCGGCCTGGCCGAGCCGGCCGTCGTCGCTCGCCTCGGTGCCCGTCGTGACGCGCCGCTGGCGCGCGGCCTCCGTCGCCACCTCGAACTGCAGGTCGCGCGGGGCGTCCGGGACGGCGCTGTCGGCGACCACGGCGGTCTGGAGCCCGAGCGAGCCGCGGCTCACCCGGAGCAGCGTCACGCGGGAGTTGGAGCGCTCGGCCGCGCGGCCGACGATCCGCCGCAGCCGGTTGATCTCCGCGTCGCGCGCGGCGACGATCGGGTCGGCGTAGCGGCGCGTGTCGGCGGCCAGGCGCTGGAGCTCCTGGTCCTTGAGCGAGTCGGCCAGCGGCGGCGCGACGTAGACGTAGACGAAGCCGACGGCGCCCGCCGTGATCGCGAAGACCAGGAGCGTCAGCCGCGTCCGGATGGACGACAGCAGCCTCGCGAGCATCGCGCGGGCCGCGCCTCAGGCGTCGTCGTCGGTGTCGCGGAAGCGGTAGCCGACGCCGCGGACCGTGAAGAGGTACTCCGGGTCCTTCGCGTCGATCTCGAGCTTCTCGCGCAGGTGCCGGATGTGGACGTCGATCGTCCGCGGGTCGCGGAACGCGCTGTCGCCCCAGATCCGCGTGAGCAGCATCTCGCGGGTGAAGACACGGCCCGGGTTGCACGCCAGCGCCTTGAGGATCTCGAACTCGACGTAGGTCACCTGCACCTCGCCGCCGCGGACGCGGACCGAGCGCTTGGCGAAGTCGATCCGCAGCTCGCGGACCTCCAGCGGCTCGTCCTCGCCGACCTCCTCCGCGCGCTGCTGCCACGTCGAGCGGCGGAGCGTCGCCTTGACGCGGGACCGGAACTCCCGCATCGAGAACGGCTTGGTGATGTAGTCGTCGGCGCCCAGCTCGAGGCCGACGACCTTGTCGACCTCCTCCGCCCGGGCGGTGAGCATGATGATCGGGACGGTGGACTTGGCGCGCAGGCGGCGGCAGACCTCCAGCCCGTCCATGCGCGGCATCATCACGTCGAGGACGACGAGGTCGTAGGTCCCCTCGCCGAAGCGCGTGAGCGCCTCGCGGCCATCGGAGGCGCACACGACCTCGTAGCCGTCCTTCTGGAGCGGATAGGACAGCAGGGTCTGGATCGCGTGCTCGTCGTCGACGAGGAGGATGCGGGGGGTGCGCTCGGCCATGGCGTCTCCCCCTATGGTGACGGACGGCCACATGTTGGACACACGGCTCTATCGCGCCGCCTTCGTCCCGGTCCTCCTGGCGGTCCTCGTGGCGGCGTTCGCGCTGAGCGAGCGACCCCGCCCGATCGGGACGACGCTGGCCCCCGACGCCTTCGACGGCGCCAAGGCGTACACGACGCTCACCGAGCTGTCGCGCACGTTCCCGCGCACCCGTCCGGGGTCGGCCGGGGACGAGGCGCTGGCCGAGCGCGTGAAGGGTGTCTTCGACGGCGCGGGCTTCGAGGTGCGGACCTCGTCGACGACCGCGCAGACGATCGACGGCGAGCAGGCGGTGAGCACCGTGGTCGGCGAGCGTCCGGGCCTGGATCCGCGGCGGATCGTCGTCGTCGCACACCGCGACCGGGCGCGCGAGGGCGACGCCGCGAGCCTCTCCGGCACCGCCGCGCTGCTCGAGCTGGCGCGGCTGTACGAGGGGCGGCCGATCCGCCGGACGCTGACGCTCGTGTCGACGAGCGGCGGAACCGGCGGCATGGCGGGCCTGCGCGACGCGCTGGACGGGATCGGCGACGAGGTCGACGCGGTGCTCGTCGTCGGCGACGTCGCGAGCCGCGCGCCGGTGCGGCGCCCGTTCGTGATCCCGTGGGCCGACAACGGCGGCCTCGCCTCCTCCCGGCTGCGCCGGACGGTGGAGAGCGCGCTGCGGGCGGAGACCGACCTCGACCCCGGGCAGCCGCGGGCGCTCGTGCAGCTCGCCCGCTTGGCGATGCCGCTGACGCTGACGCCGCAGGGCGTCGTGGGCGGCGCCGGGCTGTCGGGCGTGACGATCCAGGCGTCGGGGGAGCGCGGCCCGTACGGCGCCGCCTCCGAGCGCGTGTCGCGCGCCCGGCTGCAGTCGTTCGGCCGCGGCCTGCTGCGCTCGATCAGCGCGCTCGACAACGGGCCGGCCGTGCCGCAGGGGCCGCGCGACTACCTCATCTTCCAGCGCCAGGCGCTGC
>DATMVO010000393.1:0-14019 GCA_035563115.1 Solirubrobacteraceae bacterium | reverse complement strand
CACGCTGATCACGATGGTCGGCCCGAGCCGCGCGTCGGTCATCACGTACCTCAACCCGGCGGTCGCGGTGGTGCTCGGGGTGACGCTCCTCGACGAGTCGCTCACCGCGAGCGCGGTCGCCGGGATGCTGCTCATCCTCGCCGGCTCGTGGCTGTCGACCGGCGGCCGGCCGCCCGGCGGGCTCGTGTCGCTTGCGCAAGGTAGGCTGCGGCCATGGCGCGGCCGCGGGTCGACTACGAGCAGCACGGCCACGGATATGCGGCCCGCCGCCGTCCCGATCCACGGATAGCCGCCCGCGTCCACGCCGCGCTGGGCGACGCGCGGACGGTGCTCAACGTCGGCGCCGGGGCGGGCTCGTACGAGCCGGAGGACCGGTACGTGCTCGCGGTGGAGCCGAGCGCGACGATGCGCGCGCAGCGCCCGCCGGATGCCGCGCCGTGCCTGGACGGGCGGGCGGAGGCGCTGCCGTTCGACGACGACAGCTTCGACGCGGCGATGGCGATCATCACGATCCACCACTGGGAGCCGCCGGAGACCGGGCTGCGTGAGCTGCGCCGCGTCACCCGCGGGCCGGTCGTCGTGCTCACCCTCGACCTGGAGACGCAGGTCGCCTGGCAGCGCGAGCACTTCGCGTCCGCGCTGGCGATCGAGCGGACGCGCTTCCCGCGGCCCGAGGCGGCCGCGGCCGCGCTCGGCGGGCGGACGCGGATCGAGACGATCCCCACGCCCGCCGACTGCACCGACGGCTTCCAGGAGGCCTACTTCAGCCGGCCGGAGGCGATCCTCGACCCGGCGGTGCGCGCGTCGCAGTCGATGTGGGCGCTGATCTCCGGCGCGGAGGAGGAGCGGATCGTCACCGGCCTGCGTGAGGCGCTGGCGTCGGGCGCGTGGGACCGCGAGCACGGCCATCTGCGTGAGCTGGACGCGCTCGACGGCTTCCTGCGGCTCGTCGTCTCCGAGCCCTGAGCGCGGCGCTCAGGCGGTCGTCACGCCCACCTTCGCGAGCGCCGCGTCCACCGCGGCGTCCCACACGCCGGTGAGCCGCACCGCCGTCGCCTGCTCCTGGTCGCGGATCCGCTCGGCCATCGCCGCGGTCTCCTCGTCGCCAGCGCGGCGCGCGACCCGCATCAGCAGCTCGTAGCAGCCGACCTCGAGCGCCTCGAACGCGTAGGCGAAGCCGGCGAGCTTGTCGGGCGTGTCCGGCTGGGCCTTGAAGAAGCCGCCGATGTTGAGCGCGCCGAGACGCAGCGCGCCCGCCTGGATCCGGGACGGGCCGGCGTCGTGCGCGGCGAGCCGCTCATCGACCAGCCGCTGGTGCTCCTTCGTCTCCTCCAGGTGGATGCGGAACAGCTCGGCGAGCGGGTCGAATTCGGCGATCTGCGGGCCGTTCTCCATCAGCTGCAGCGCCTGCGCCTCGAGCGCATGCGCGTCGCGCAGGTACTTGACGAGCTCCTCCTGGATCCCATCGTCGTCCTTCTCGTGCAGCGACGCCTCCACCGCGAGGTCCCACCGCTCGGCGATCCGGTCGGCCATCGCGCGCTCCTGGCCGCCGATCGTCAGCGCGAGGTCGCGGACGCGGTCGTCGCCCGCGCGCTCGGCGATCCGGCGCAAGAGCTCGTACGCGGCCAGCTCCATGTGCTCGTAGGAATGCGCGTGGAAGGCGAGCTTCCCCGGCGTGTCGGGGTTGAGCGCGGCGAAGAGGACCATGCCCCAGCCGCCGACGCGGCCGGCGACGTCCTTCACGGTTGACGGCGACGCGTCGCGCCGGTCGAGCTCCGCGCGCACGAGCCGCTCGTGGCGCTGCGTCTCCTCGAAGTGCAAGGCGTACATCGCGCTGAGGCGCTCGTCGCCCGCGATCTTCGGGGCGAAGCGCATCTGCTCCAGCGCCTGCACCTCGATCGAGTGGGCGTCGGTGAGGTGCTTGGTCAGCTGCTCGTCGAAGGTGCGGTCGGCCATGCGGTGGGCGTACCCGTTGGCACGCCGCCGCTCACGGCTTGCCCGACCAGCGCGCGGTCGCGCGGGCGAGGGCGCGCTGCACGGGCTTCGGCGAGCGGAGTGCGGCACGGGCCGCGTTCGCCCCGCACGCGCCGTGGACGCCGCCGCTGGGGTACGCGGAGGCGCTCGCCAGGTACAAGCCGGCGACCGGCGTCTCGGGCCGGCCGAGCCCCGGGATCGGGCGGAAGACGAGCTCCTGGTGCAGCTGCGCGGTGCCGCCGTTGAGGTCGCTGCCGACGAGGTTGGCGTTCTGCGCCTCGAAGTCGGCGGGCGTCGTGACGTGGCGGGCGAGGATCCTGCCGCTGACGCCGGGCGCCACGGACTCGATCTGCGCGACCATCCGGTCGGCGAACGTCTCGCGCTCGCGCGCGTCCGCCCAGTCGCCGGTCAGCCCGTCCGGCCCCGCGTCGCCCTCCACCCGGCGCGGCACGTGCGTGTAGGCCCAGAAGACCTCCTTGCCGGCGGGCATGCGCGTCGGGTCGGCGGCGGCGTACTGGCCGGCGACGAGGAACGGCTCGCCGGGCACCTGGCGGAGCACGATCTCGGTCGTCGCGCGCGTGAGCGCGTCGATCCCCTCGGCGACGTGGACGGTCCCCGCCATCGCCATGTCGTCGTTGAGCCACGGGATCGGGCCGTCCAGCGCGAGGTCGATCTTGAAGGTCGCGAACCCGTACTCGAACCGCTCCAGCGCCCGCAGGACGGCGGGCGGGACGTGCGCGCGGTCCAGGAGGTCGAGGTAGAGCTGCGGCGCGCCGACGTCCGCGAGCACCGCCCGCGACGCGGACACCGTCTCGCCGCCCTCCACCCGGACACCGACCGCGCGGCCCCCGCGCACCTCGATGCGATCCACCCGCGCGTCGCACGTGACCGTCCCGCCGAGCGACTCGAGCCGCCGCACCATCGCCTGCGTCAGGGCGCTGCTCCCGCCCTCGGGCACCGGGTAGCCGACCTGCTGCGCGAGCCCGCACAGCACCCAGCCGAAGATCGCGCTCCCCGGCTGCTCGGGGTTGAAGTCCGCGTGCAGCGCGTTCCCGCCGAGCAGCCGCGCCGCGCCGTCACCGCGCAGCTCCTCGTCGGCGTACCGGCGCACCGGCAGCATCCCGAAGCGGGCGAAGTCCAGCAGCTCGCGGTAGCCGCCCAGCGCCCGCGCCATCCGCGCGCCTGCGCGCACGGGCGGGAACGGCGTGAAGAACGCGCGCAGCAGCTCCGGCCCGACCGTCGCCCACCGCTCCATCAGCCCGCGCCACACCTCGCCGTCGCCGGCGCCCATGGTCTCCAGGTGCGCGCACGTCTCGTCGAGCGAGTGCGAGATCCACGCGGCGGAGCCGTCCCGGCGCGGGTGCGCGACCGCGTACGGCGCGCGCCGCCACGTGAGCCCGTGCTCCTCCAGACCCAGCGCGCTGATCGCCGGGGACGCGACGGCCAGCGGGTAGAACGAGCTGAACCGGTCGTGGACGAAGCCCGGCAGCGTGAGGTCCGAGCTGGACCGGACCGCCCCGCCCGGCTCGGGCTGCGCCTCCAGGACGTGCACCGACCAGCCTTCGTCGGCGAGCTGGTTGGCGGCGACCAGCCCGTTCGGGCCGGCGCCGATGACGACGGCGTCGGGCATCGCCTCGGCTCTCTCCGTTCGCGCACGCGCGGAAACGGTGGCGCGCCAGCTCGGCGGGTAGTCCTCGCGGCGTGCCAGAGGTCCAGGCCTTCGTCGCCGTGCTCGTCGCGGTCGTGCTGCTCGCGCTCCTCGCCGAGCGGCTGAGGTTCCCGCAACCGGTCGCGCTCGTCATCGGCGGGCTCGCCGTCGGCGCCCTGCCCTTCGCGCCCGACATCGAGCTCGACCCCGAGCTGATCTTCCTCGTCTTCCTGCCGCCGATCCTCTACCCGAGCGCGTTCGCGTTCGCCGGGGAGGACCTGCGCTCGAACCTGCGGCCGATCGCCTGGCTCTCGATCGGGCTCGTCCTGGTGACGATCATCGTCGTCGCGCTCGTGACCCACTGGGTGACCGGGATCCCGCTCGCGGCGTGCTTCGTCCTCGGCGCGATCGTCGCCCCGACCGACCCCGTCGCGGCGACGGCCGTCATCCGCACCGGCGGCGCGCCCGAGCGGCTGGCGACGATCGTCGAGGGCGAGTCGCTCATCAACGACGCGAGCGCGCTCACCGCCCTGCGGATCGCGATCGGCGCGGTCGGCGCGGGCTCGTTCGCGCTCGGCGGCTCGCTGCTGGAGTTCGTCGGCGTGGCGGCCGGCGGCGCGGCGGTCGGCACCGTGCTCGCGCTCGGCACGGTGTGGGTGCGACGGACGATGGACGACGTCGAGCTGGAGTCCGCCATCGCCGTGCTGCTCGCCTACGGGGCGTTCCTCCTGGCCGAGGCGATCGGCGTCTCGGGCATCCTCGCGACCGTGCTCGCCGGCTTCGTCGTCGGCCGCTACTCCTCGCGCATCGTGTCGGCCGAGACCCGCGTGGGCGCGCTCTCGTTCTGGGGCGTCGCGCGGTTCCTGGCCGAGTCGATCCTCTTCCTGCTCGTCGGCATCGCGTTCGGACAGGTGCTCGACGACCCCGCGCCCCGCGGCGTGACCGAGCTCGTCCTGCTCACGCTGATGGTCGCCGTGGTGACGTTCGGCGTGCGGGTGCTGTGGATGTTCTCCGTGCCGCTGCTGGCCGGGCTGTGGAACCGCGGGCCGACGCGGCTGGCGAGCGAGTTCAACGCGCGCGAGCGGCTCGTCCTCGGCGTCAGCGGGATGCGCGGCGCGACGTCGGTCGCCGCGGCGCTGACGATCCCGGTCACGACGGGGGGCGAGCCGTTCCCCGAGCGCGACACGCTGATCGTGCTCGCGCTCGGCACGATCGTCGCGCTGCTCGTCGTCCCCGCCCTGGCGCTGCCCGCGCTGCTGCGGAGGCTCGGCCTCACCGGCTCGTCCGACCAGCTCCAGCGCGGCCGGGTCGTGCGCGCCCAGCTGGCGGAGGCGGCGCTCAACCGGGCGGGCGAGCTGGCCGCGCGCGACGAGATCCCCGAGCCGGTCCTCGACCGCGTGCGGACGCGGTACGAGTGGCGGATGCGGCGCGCCGGGCTGCGCGACGACGAGGACAGCGGCACGGAGGAGCTGCTCAAGAGCTACCGGCAGCTGCGGCACGAGCTGCTCGCCGTCGAGCGCGAGCGGCTGGCCGAGCTGCAGCGCTCCGGCGAGGTCTCCGGCGACACGCTGCGCGCCATCGAGCGCGACCTCGATCTGGAGGCGACGAGGATCCGCTGAGACGGGGTAGGGCCTGGACGTGGCGATCAACGAGGCGCACTTCAACGTCCCGCCAGAGCGCGTCTTCGCGGTGCTGGCCGACTGGCGAAGCTACGGCCACTGGGTCGTCGGCTCGCAGTTCATGCGCGGCGCGGATCCGGGCTTCCCGGCGGCGGGCACGCGGTTCCACCATCAGGTCGGCTTCGGGCCGCTGCACGTCAAGGACCACACCGAGGTGGTCGAGGTGCGGCAGCCGAGCAAGCTCATCCTCCACGCCAAGGCGCGGCCGCTGTTCGGCACGGCGATCATCGACTTCACGCTCGAGCCCGATGGCCACGGCGGCACCCGCGTGATCATGCGCGAGGACCCGGGCGACCCGCTGAGCGCGTTCGTCTTCAACCCGCTCACGCACCTGCTCGTGCGCGGGCGCAACACCGAGTCGCTGCGGCGGCTGAAGGAGCTGTGCGAGGACCGTCCGGAGTACGGTGCCGACGTGACCGTTCCGGACGGGAAGACGACGTGATCGAGCTCGCGGGCGTCAGCCACCGCTACGAGGACGTCGGCGGCCTGCGCATGCACGTCGCCGAGGCCGGCGACGCGGACGCGCCGCCGCTGCTGCTCCTGCACGGCTGGCCGCAGCACTGGTGGATGTGGAGGAAGGTCATCCCCGACCTCGCGCGGACGTGGCGGGTGCTCGCGCCCGACCTGCGCGGGCTGGGGTGGACGGAGGCGCCGGACGGGCCGTACGACAAGCAGCGCCTGGCCGACGACGTGCTGGGCCTGATGGACGTGCTGGGGATCGAGCGCGCGCCGGTGATCGGGCACGACTGGGGCGCCGTCGCGGCGCAGCTGATGACGGTGACGGCGCCGGAGCGCGTGAGCGCGGCGCTGATCCTGTCGGTGCCGCAGCTCTTCGAGCGCGGGACCGATCCGCGGCAGGCGTTCGGCTTCGCGCACATGCCGATCCTCAGCGCGCCCGGCGCCGACCGGTACGTGCCGCAGCTCGCGTCGTTCCTGCTGCGCATCAGCGGGATCACCGGCGACGAGGTGAAGGCGTACGTCGACGTCCTGCGCGACCCCGCGCGGCGGCGGGCGACCGTCGGCTACTACCGGACGTTCACCACGCGCGAGGCGGCGGGGCTGCTGAGCTCGCCGCGCAAGCGGCCGGATCTGCCGATGCGGTTCATGGGCGGCGCGGGCGACCCGGTGTGCCGGTACGCTCCCGGGCTCGAGCTGGTGAAGGGCGCGGCGCACTTCCTGCCCGAGGACCAGCCCGAGGCCGTCATCGCGGCGGCGCGCTCGCTGTTCGCCTAGCGAGGTCGCGCGCGTGCTCTTCCACGTGACGACGCGGACGGAGTGGGACCCGTCCGCGGCGTCGCACACGCCGGGCGGCTTCGAGGCGGAGGGGTTCGTCCACCTCGCCACCCGCGAGCAGGTCGAGGGCGTGCTGGAGCGGTACTTCGACGGGCTGCCGGACCTGCTCCTGCTGTCGCTCGACGAGGAGGAGCTGCCCTCCGGTGCGGTGAAGTGGGAGCCGGGTGCGGGGTCCGAGCCCGGCCCGTTCCCCCACCTCTACGCGCCGATCCCGCGCGACGCGATCGTCGCGGTCGAGCCGCTGTAGCCCTCCCGCTCCGCCGCGAACTCCCGGATCAGCCGCGCGATCTCCGCCGGCTGGTCGAGCGGGACGAGCGTGCGGGCGTTCGCGATCTCCGTGTGGCGGGCGTTCGGGATCATCTGCGCGAGCCGCCGGCCGTGCTCGGGCGGCATGACCTTGTCGTCCGCCGACCACGCGACGAGCGTCGGCTTGTCGAACGCGCGCAGCTCCTCCGCCGCCGCGGTCAGCGCGGCGGGGAGGCCGGGTGTGGTCGCGTAGCGCTTGACGTCGCGCCGGACGCCCGCGTCGCTCAGCGGCGCCACGGTCCACGACGCGACGACGTCCTTCGGGATCGGCGCGTTGCTCATCCACCCGAACGTCATCGGGGCGCGCTGGAGCGGGCGGATGCGGAGCGAGCGCGCCGCCATCGCGATCCCGCCGGGCAGCCGCGTGGCGAGCTTGGCGAACTTCCCCGGCAGCCCGGGCGGGATGTTGCCGAACGCCTCCTGCGACGTGAGCACGAGCTTCCCGAGCCGCTCGGGGTGGCGCGCGGCGACGATCTGCGCGACGCCGAGGTCGTTGCCGACGAGGACGACGTCGTCGAGCTCCAGCCGCTCCAGCACCTCGGCGACGATCCGCGCGAGGCCATGGAGCGAGAGGTCCGCGTCGGGGTTCATCGCGATCCGGTGGCTGCCGACCGGGAGGACCGGGAGGACGCAGCGGTGGTCGCGCTCGAGGTCGGGGACGACGTCGCGCCACAGCGTGTGGTCCATCAGCAGCCCGTGGAGGAGCACCACGGTCGGGCCCTCACCGCCGGTGTCCTGCACCTCGATCGTGCCCGCCGCCGTCTCGACCTGCCGCATCGCCGCCGCCTCTCGTCGCGTCACTAGATAGATCGCTCTAGTCAGCGGTGACCATACACTGCCCGCGTGGCGACCGACACCCGCGACCGGATCCTGGCGGCGACCGCCGAGCTCTTCCGCCGGCACGGCTACACCGGCACCGGCCTCAAGCAGATCGTCGCCGCGGCGAATGCGCCCTTCGGCTCGATCTACCATCACTTCCCGGGCGGCAAGGAGCAGCTCGGCGTCGAGGTCGTGCGCTCCTCCGGCGCGATGTACTGGGAGCTCTTCCCGCTGATCATGGACGCGGCGGACGGTGATCTCGTCGCCGGGATCGAGCTCTTCTTCGCGGGCGCGGGCGCGACGCTCGTCGAGTCCGACTACGCCGACGCGTGCCCGATCGGCACCGTCGCGCTGGAGGTCGCCTCCACCAACGAGCCGCTCCGCGAGGCGACCGCCGACGTCTTCGCCTCCTGGGTCGACGGGGCGGCGGAGCGGTTCGTCGCCGAGGGGATGCCGGCCGACCGCGCCCGCCCCACCGCCATCGCCGTGATCGCCGCGCTGGAGGGCGCGTTCATGCTCTCCCGCGCCGCGAAGTCGACGGAGCCGATGGACGCCGCGGGCGCCGTCGCCGCGGCGGCCGTCCGCGCCGCGCTCGCCTAAGCGGCCACGCCCCAGGGCAGGAAGGTGGACGCGTCCACGACGGTGACCATCGTGTCCAGCCGCGCGAGGTCGCCGAGCGCGACGCCGTCGTCGCCGGGGAAGGTGAAGGTCTCGGCGACGGGCAGCGGCTCGGAGATCCCGCTCGACTCGATCAGCAGGTGGTCGAACCGGCCGGCGCGCGCGAGCTTCGCGACCTCGACCAGCAGGTCCTCGCGCAGCGTGCAGCAGATGCAGCCGTTGGAGAGCTCGACGAGCCGCTCCTCGACGTGGTCGATCGCCGCGACGCCGCGCGCCACGAGCTGGGCGTCGACGTTGACCTCGCTCATGTCGTTGACGATCACCGCGACGCGCAGGCCCTCGCGGTTGCGGAGCAGGTGCTCGAGCAGCGTGGGCTTGCCCGCGCCCAGGAAGCCGGACAGGACGGTGACGGGGAGACGGGTGGTGTCCATGCCCTCGACCGTACCGGCAAGGTGAGATTCAGTCTCAATATGAATGACCGGTAGGGTGGCCCGCCGTGCTCCGCCTCCTCGCCCGCGACGCCGGCCCCCACGGCCGCGCCGTCCTCGCCGCGCTCGTCCTCCTCGTCGGCGGCGTGGTGGTCGGCATGGCGGTGCTGTGGCCAGGCGGCGGCGACCGGATCGTGTCGATGCCGGCCACCGTCGAGGGCGGCGCCGGGCAGCCCGTCAAGGAGGTCGCGGCGGAGGTGGAGGGGACGGTCCGGCGCGCGTGCCGGCAGTCGCGCTCGCCGTGCCAGATCCTCACGATCCGCATCGCCGAGGGCGCGGAGAGCGGGCGCCGCGCACGGCTGACGCTGCCGGGCACCGACCTGGCGGCTGAGGTGCTCCCGGGCGACCGGATCCGGGTGGTCAAGAGCTACGTGCCGCCCGGCGCGGAGCCGCCGCCGAATCTGGAGGCGTACTCGTTCAGCGACTTCGAGCGGCGCTCGCCGCTGCTGATCCTCGCGATCGTCTTCGCCGTGCTCGTCGTCGCGCTCGGGCGGTGGAAGGGCGTCCGCTCGCTGCTCGGCCTCGCGGCGTCGCTCGCGGTCGTGACCCAGTTCATGGTCCCGGCGATCCTCGACGGCTCCTCGCCGCTCGCGGTGGCGTTGGTGGGCGCGCTGGCGGTGATGCTGCTCACCGTCGGGCTCGCGCACGGCACCGGCGTGACGAGCCTCGCGGCGGTGCTGGGCTCGGCGGCGTCGCTGCTGGCGACCGCGCTGCTCGCCGTCCTCTTCGTGGGCCTCGCGCACATCACCGGCTTCTCGTCGGAGGAGGCGACGCTGCTGCTGGCCACGAGCGAGGGCGGGGCGGGCGGCGGGCTCTCGCTCGAAGGGCTCGTGCTCGCCGGGATCGTCGTCGGCGCGCTGGGTGTGCTCGACGACGTGACGGTCTCCCAGGCATCGACGGTGCTCGCGCTGCGCCGCGCGAACCCGGCGCTCGGCGGTCGCGCCGTCTTCCGCGAGGGGCTGAGCGTCGGCCGCGACCACCTGTCCGCGACGGTCAACACGCTCGTCCTCGCCTACGTCGGCGCCGCGCTCCCGGTGCTCCTCATCTTCGAGCAGAGCGGCACCCGCGTCGCCGACGCGCTCAACCGCGAGCGCGTCGCCGGCCAGGTCGTCGCGATGCTCGTCGGCTCCATCGGCCTCGTCCTCGCCGTCCCGCTCACCACCGCCCTCGCCGCCTGGCTCGCGCGCACGCTCCCGCCCGCCGCGCTGGCGCATGCGGGCGACGGCCACGCGCACCACCACCACTGACGCCGGTCGCCGGGCTCGTTCAGCAGCCCGAGCCGCCGCTCGCGAGGGCCGCGGAGCGGAAGATCAGGCGCTCGAAGAAGGTCGCGGAGCTGTGGGAGATGAAAGCGCTGCCCTCGGGGTAGCGACCCGGCAAGCAACCGAGGAGATGACCATGATGCTCGCGTTCACGGTGACCGGGCTTCCCGCGATGCTATTCATCCTGGTGTTCGTCGTGCTCGTCGTCTTGGGGATCATGAACGTCGTTCGCGGCGGGGCCAAGGGCGCGGGGAAGATCATGAACAAGAAGGGCGGCGGAGGCACCGGGGCCGGAGGGATCTGACCCGGAGAGCTACCGACGGGTCGGTCAGGCGTTTAGTCGTCCGTCAGCGCGTCGGTGGGCAGCACGAAGCGCTGCGGCTGCGCGGCGCTGCCGCCCGCGTTGTCCGAGAGCCGTGCGCTGTGCAGCCCGCGCGACGCCTTGGCGGGCGCCGCCGACTCGCCAGCGCCGCCGTGCGCCTCGATCCACGCCATCACCTCGTGCGGATCGGCGGCCTCGGCCATCAGCGCGGCCCGTTCGACGACCACGCCGCCGGAGCGGTCCGGGCGCGAAAGGCGCCGCAGGATCTGCCGGATCTCGTCGTCGTCCATACGACGCAGCCTAGTCGCGCGCCGCGATGAGCGCCGCGACCGCGTCGCGGCCGTCGGGGAAGGCGAGGTGGGGGATCGCGTCGAGCGCCGTCCACGCGTGCTCGAGGGACTCCTCCGGATCGAGCGCGATCGTCGCCCCCGCCGCCAGCTTCGCCGTGAACGCGATCCCGATCGTCCACCGGCCGCCGTCGCCGTAGCGGGAGGGGAAGGTGCCGAGCGGGACGAGGTCGACGATGTCGCAGCCGAGCTCCTCGCGTACCTCGCGGCGGGCGCAGTCCTCGGCGGACTCGCCGGGCGTCAGGAAGCCGCCCGGCGTGTCCCACTCGCCCGCGTACGGGTTGACGGCGCGGCGGATGAGCAGCAGGCGGTCCTGGTCGTCGAGGATCAGCACGACCGTCGCCGGCGCCGGGTTGTCGTAGTGCAGGAACCCGCACGCGGCGCAGGTGACGTGGACGTCGTCGGTCGCGTCGTGCAGGGCGAGCGGCTGCCCGCAGCGCGGGCAGCCCTTCCAATCGGCGAGCGCGCTGCTCACGACGCGATCTGCACGACCATCTTGCCCGTGTTCGCGCCGCGCAGGAGGTCGATGAACGCCTGCGGCGCCGCCTCGACGCCGCCCTCGACGACCGTCTCCCGCGCGACGATCTTGCCGTCGCGCAGCCACGCGCCGACCTCCTCCACGAACGCCGGCTGGCGGTCGAAGTGGTCGCTCACGATGAAGCCCTGCAGCCGGAGCCGCTTGCCGACGCAGAGGAACATGTTCCGCGGGCCGGGCGGCGGCTCGGTCGCGTTGTAGGCCGAGATCGCGCCGCACAGCGCGAACCGCGCGCCGTTCTTCGCGCTGTCGATCGCCGCCTCGAGGTGGTCGCCGCCGACGTTGTCGAAGTAGACGTCGATGCCGTCCGGCGCGGCCTCGCGCAGCAGCTTGACCGGGTGGCCGTCGTGGTAGTCGAACGCCGCGTCGAAGCCGAGGTCGTCCTTCAGGTGCGCGACCTTCTCGGGCGAGCCGGCCGAGCCGATCACCGTGTGGCCGCGCAGCTTCGCGATCTGCCCGACGATCGAGCCCACCGCGCCCGCGGCGCCGCTGACGAACACGACGTCGCCGTCGCGGAGCCCGGCGACGTCGAGCAGCCCGACGTACGCGGTCAGGCCGGGCATCCCCAGCACGCCGAGGTACCGCGACGCGGGCGCCAGCTGCGTGTCGACCTTCACCGCGTACTGCGCCGGCACCTTCGCGTACTCGCGCCACCCGCGGTCGTGCAGCACGACGTCGCCCTCGGCGAAGCCCTCCGCGCGCGACGCGACGACCTCGCCGACCGCGCCGCCGCCCAGGGCCTCGTCGAGCTTGAAGGGCGGCACGTACGACTTCGCGTCGTTCATCCGCCCCCGCATGTAGGGGTCGACGGACATCACGAGGTTGCGGACGACGATCTCGCCGTCCTGCGGGTCCGCGACGTCGGCCTCGACGAGGCGGAAGTCGGTCAGCTGCGGCTCGCCCTTGGGACGGGCGGCCAGGTGGATCTCACGACCGGAGTACGGCATCCCTACAGCGTTAGCACGCGGCGGGCCCGGCGCGGCGAGTTGACAAGGAAGCCGCGCATGTGTCTCATGGCACATAGGGATGAGGTCCCCGGCGGCACGGAGCGGCCGGGGCATGTCGAGGAGAGGAGCCCCTCATGGTCCGCCGTCTTGCCGCGAGCATCGCGGCGCTGGTCGCGCTCACGCTGGCCGCCGCCGCGCTGCCGTCCACCGCTGCCGCCTTCCCGTACACGAACACCGCGCCGGTGACGCTCGGCGCGTCGGGCTTCCTGACCTGCACCGCGAGCACGGTCGACGCGACGGCGACGAACATCACGTCGATGTCGTTCTCCGGTTGCACCACCCTGAACAACCTCCCGTGCACCGTCACGGCGTTGAACCAGCCGTGGCCCTTCAGCGTCAGCGGCTCGGGCGGCGCGACGGTGACCGGCGTGCGCATCCGGATGACCTGCGGCAGCAGCTGGACGTGCGAGTTCGCCGGCACGCTGACCGGGACGTACGGGCCCCCGCTGACGCTCGGCGGGAACCTGACCCGGGTCGTCGGCGGCTTCCCGTGCCCGGCCTCCGGCGCCTTCAACGGAGCGTGGGGCGCGCTCGACGTGACGAACACCGGGAATGTGAGCTGGGGGACCTGGGCCTCGTGCACCTCCAGCACCCTCAGCGGGACGGCGACGGCGATCACGGCGGCGACGTTCTCGGGCTGCTCCGGCGTCCTCGGCACCTGCACCGTGACGCCGAACAACCTGCCGTGGGCGCTGACGCTCGGCGCCGGCACCGCCACCGCCGGCCATCGCGTGGCGATCGCGTGCGGGGGCGGCGCGAGCTGCGTCTTCGCGGGCACGGTCTCAGGCACCTGGAACGGCAGCACGTTGACGCTCAGCGGAACCGTGACCCGCGTCGTCGGCGGGTTCCCCTGCCCGGCGTCGCTTCCGTTCTCGGGCACCTGGACCTGATCCGGGAGGTGCGCACGCCATGCTCGTGGCGTGCGCACCGCCGTCCTGATCCTGTCCGTCGACGAGGCGGAACGGCTGGAGACGTGCCTGCCCGCCGCGGCGCGGCAGGGGGCGGACGCGGTCGTGGTGGTCGACAACGCGTGCACGGACCACACCGAGGAGGTCGCGCGGGAGTACGGGGCGGTGGTGCGGCTGCCGGAGCGGCGGTCGTACGCGGCGGCGATGAACGCCGGGCTGGCGGCGGTGCGCGAGTTCGACGCGGTGCTGCTGTGCAACGCGGATTGCGTCCTGCTCGACGGGGCGCTGGCGGCGCTCGCGGCACGGCTGGAGGCTGACGCGGCGCTGGCGGCGGTCGCGCCGAAGCTCGTGCGGGAGGCGGACGTCGGCACGATCGACGCCGCCGGGATGTGGATCGACCGGCGGCGGCGGAACACGGTCGTCGGCGCGGGGCTGCCGGCAGTCTGCTTCGAGCGGGCGGCGGAGATCTTCGGTGCGGACGGGGCGTGCGTGCTGTGGCGGCGCACGGCGCTCGACGACTGCGCGCCCGACGGTGAGGTCTTCGACGAGGAGCTGGCGCTGTGGACGGTCGACGCCGACCTCGCGTGGCGGGCGCGGGTGCTCGGCTGGCGGGCGGCGTACGAGCCGCGCGCGGTCGGGCGGCACGTGCGGTTCTTCGGCCCGTCCTCGCGCGGGTCGGTGCCGCTCGCGCACCGGCGGCTCCAGCTCCGCAACCGGCTGCTGATGATCGTCAAGAACGACCGGCCGCGCGACCTCCTGCGCGACGCGCCGCATCTGCTCGCGTACGAGCTCGCGACCGTCGCGTACGCGGTG
>DATMVO010000392.1:0-2427 GCA_035563115.1 Solirubrobacteraceae bacterium | reverse complement strand
CAGGCCGCGGCGCGCGGGCTGGACGGCGCCGCGCCGCTGCTGGAGCGGGCGCGCGAGCGGGCCGACCACGTCGGCCGCTACACCGACGCGTACCGCCGCTACGTCTGGCCCGTGGGCGGGCTCGACGACCTGCGCGTCGCGCCGTTCCACGTCCTGGCCGCCGAGTCCGGCGCGTTCTTCGACCGCGACCACAAGTGGCACCTGACGCTCTGCGACCGCCTCTTCGCGGCCGACGACGGCTGGATCGCGCGGACCGAGCGGCGGTTCGTCGATGTCACGGATCCGGAGAGCGAGGCCGAGGCGACCGCGTGGTGGACGGCGATGACCGAGGCCGGCGGCGAGGGGATGGTCGTCAAGCCGGCGGCGTTCCTCGCGCGCGGGCGGCGCGGGCTCGCGCAGCCGGGGATCAAGTGCCGCGGGCGCGAGTACCTGCGGATCATCTACGGGGCCGAGTACGCCGACCCGTCGCAGCTCGACCGGCTGCGCTCGCGCGGGCTGGGGCGCAAGCGCGGGCTGGCGATCCGCGAGACGGCGCTCGGCGTCGAGGCGCTGGAGCGCTTCGCGCGCGGCGAGCCGCTGTTCCGCGTCCACGAGTGCGTCTTCGGGGTGCTCGCGATGGAGTCCGAGCCGGTCGATCCGCGCCTGTGACGCCGGACCGCGTCCCCACCGGGCGGCAGCCGCTGGTCGAGCTGCTCGCGGTCAACGGGTTCGTGGCGGCGGAGGAGGAGGCGGACGAGCTGCTCGCCGCTGCGGACGGCGACCACGCACGGCTGGAGGCGATGGTGGCGCGGCGACTGACCGGCGAGCCGCTGGCGTGGATCACCGGGACGGCGCCGTTCTGCGGGCTGTGGATCCGCGTCGATCCCGGCGTCTACGTCCCGCGGTGGCAGAGCGAGCCACTGGCCGAGCGGGCGGTCGAGCGGCTCCCGCCCGCCGGCGTCGCGGTGGACGTCTGCTGCGGGAGCGGCGCGATCGCGCGGGTGCTGGGCGAGCGGCGGCCGCAGGCGCGGGTCCTCGCCTGCGACGTGGACGAGCGCGCGGTCGCGTGCGCCCGCGCGAACGGCGTCGACGCCCACACCGGCGACCTGCTCGCACCGGTGCCGCCCGAGCTGCGCGGCCACGTCGACGTCGTCGTCGGCGTCGTCCCCTACGTCCCCACGCCGGAGCTGCCGTTCCTCCAGCGCGACACCTTCACCTTCGAGTCGCCGCTCGCCTACGACGGCGGCCCGGACGGCCTCGCCCTCGCGCGCCGTGTGGTCGAGCAGGCCGCGCCGCTCCTCAAGTCTGGCGGCGCGCTCCTCCTCGAGATCGGCGGCGACCAGGCCGCCCCGCTCCGCACAACGCTCGCCGCCAGCGGCTACGTCGACATCACCGAACGCCGCGACGAGGACGGCGACCTGCGCGGCATCGAGGCCACGCAGGCCTGACCGCGTCGGGTCGCGGCCGCCAGCTCCTTCGGGGGCGACGCGCCCGGCAGCAGCTCCCGCCCGCGCAGGAGCTGCTCGCGGATCTTGTCGTACACGTCGGGGTGGTTGAGCAGCGTGAAGTGGTTCGCCGGCCCGATCGAGTGGCTCGAGTCGATGAGGAACTCGGTATGCTCGCCGTGCAGCCCGCCCGCCCACGCGCTCGGCGTCCGCACCAGCAGATCCCCGAAGACCCGGCCGACCGGGTGCTCGGCGCTGCCGAACAGCTCGGCGGAGATGAACGTGTGCTGCGCGTGCTCGAGCCACGGGATCTCGCACCGGTGGTCCTGCAGCAGCGCGTCGGGGTCGCGGTCGTACCAGCAGGCGTCGGTGAGGTTGCCGTACCGCAGGTCTTTCACCCCAGCGCTGCGGTGGTTCAAAGCGGTCGCCAGCGCGCGGGTCTCGGGCAGCGCGCCGAGCGCCCAGGTCACGACGTTCGTCGCCTTCTCGAGGTCCGCCCCGTTGAACGGCGAGCCGAGCGAGAAGACGTGGCGCACCTGCTCGACCCACCCGAAGCCCAGCTCGGTCGCGTAGTGGCAGGCGCTGCGCCCGACCAGGCCGCCCATCGAGTGCCCGATCAGCACGACCTCGTCCACCCGCACCGGCCACGCGCGGCACGTCTCGTCGAGCAGCTCCGCCAAAGCCCGCCCGTTCTGCGAGATGTGCAGCCCGGTGTTGTAGCGGAGGACGAGCGGCGTGAAGCCGTGGTCGGCGAGCAGGCGCGACGGATACGGCTCCGACCGGTCGCCGCCCAGCTGCCACGACTCGTCCGTCTCCCCCAGCCCGTGGACGAACACGGCGATCCGGGACGTCGGGTTGGCGGGCGGCAGCTCCCCGCGGAAGCCGAGCGAGATCGCCAGCGGCGACCCCTCGGCCGCCAGCCGGTCGCCCCACGCGCCGTTCACCGCCCCGAGCACGAGCCGGCCGCGCCGCGACGACTCCAGCGACGTGCCGCGCGCCGCCG
>DATMVO010000391.1:0-3157 GCA_035563115.1 Solirubrobacteraceae bacterium | reverse complement strand
CGCCGCCGGCCTGGACGACGTCGCCGCCCGCGCGGGGGTCAGCGCGACGCTCGAGCGCGCCGGTCTCGGCGGCCCGGTGAGCGCGCTCATCGGGCGCATCGTCCGGATCCTGCTGACGGTCGTCACGGTCTTCGCCGCGCTTTCGCTGCTCGGCCTCCAGTTCCTCAGCGAGTCGCTCAACTCCGCGCTCCTCTTCCTGCCGAACCTCCTCGTCGCGGCGCTGCTCGTCCTCGCCGGCGTCGTGCTCGCGGAGGTCGCGAGGACGCGGCTGGAGCGGCTCTCCGAGCAGCTCGACTCGCCGGTCCCGCTCGGCCAGCTCGCCGGCCTCGTCGTGCTCGCGGTCTTCCTGCTCACCGCGCTCGCGCAGCTCCGCGTCTCCACCGAGATCGTCACGCTGCTCCTGACCATCGTCGTCGGCGCCGCGGCCGCCGCGATGGCCCTCGCCTTCGGCCTCGGCGGCCGCGACGCCGCCCGCGCCCTCTCAGCCGGCCGCTACGTCCGCCACGCCGTCACGGTCGGCCAGACCATCTCCGTCGCCGACGTCCGCGGCGAGGTCGTCGACCTCGACCCCACCGCCGTCGTCCTCCGCACGATGGACGGCACCACCATCCGCGTCCCCAACCACCTCCTCCTCGACACCGTCGTCACGGTGCACGAGCCCACGCCGTCCTAGGTGCGCCGGCGCGGCGCGGACACCGCGCAGCCGAGGAGCACGGCCGTGCCCCACAGCGCGAGCCAGAACGGTGTGGTCAGCACCGCCAGGTCGTCGCGCCACACCTGACTCGCGGGCGCCGCGAGCGTCGCGACGGCGAGCGCGGCGGACCCCACCGCGACCCGTCGCGCGCGGAGCGCCAAGGCCACGAGCGTCACGGCGGCGAGCGCGGCGGCGGTCCACCGCGCCCAGACCTCGGCCGCGTCGTCCCAGGTCAGCTCGTCCGGCATCGCCGGGACACGGAGCTCGACCGTGTCGACCGGGGTGCCGCGCGGCTCGTCGAAGGCCGGGCTGGCCTCGACCCAGGTCGCGCAGGCCGCCACGACCACGACCGTCGCGGCGACGAGCGGGAGCAGCAGGCGGTGCAGGCGCGCGGGCACCGGCGGAGTGCTACCAGCCGGCGCCGGCCACGCTCACCCTGGTGGACGGACAGGCGTCGCACCGGCAACCGGTGCGCTCCCCCCACCCGAGCCTCGTTCTCCCCCCGGGTGGGGGATGTGGGTTGGGGGTGAGGATGCGGGGCCGGGAGGGTGACTGCCATGCCGACCGCGGTCCTCTTCCCCGGCCAGGGCAGCCAGGTGCCCGGCATGCGCGAGCTCGTCGCTGCGCACGCCCCGGAGCTGCTCGAGCGATGCGTCGAGCTCGTCGGGACCGACCCGTTCCCCCGGGTCGGGGAGTCGACGCGCTTCGCCCAGCCGGCCATCTTCTGCGCGAGCGTCGCGGGGTGGCGGCGTCTCGCGCGGGAGCTCGAAGCCCCGCCCGCCGCCGTCGCCGGCCACTCCCTGGGAGAGCCGGCCGCGTTGGTGGCGGCGGGCGTGCTCGACGAGCTCGCGGCGCTGGAGCTCGTCGTGCTGCGCGGGTGGGCGATGGCGGAGGCGGGCGGCGGGACGATGCTCGCGCTGCTCGGCGCCGACGACGAGACCGCGGAGGCGATCGCGCACGCGCACGGCGTGACGGTGGCGAACTACAACGCGCCAGGGCAGGTCGTCCTCAGCGGCGGCGCCGAGGCGCTCGACGCGGCGGCCCGCGAGGCCCGCGCGCACGGCCACCGGGCGATGGAGCTGGGCGTCGCGGGCGCGTTCCACTCGCCGGCGATGGCCGCCGCCGTGGAGCCCTTCGCCGCCGCGCTCGCCCGTATCGACTTCCGCCCGCCGCGCGACGGGACCACCGTCCTGAGCTGCCACACCGCGCGGCCGATGACCGACCCGCGCCGCGAGCTGGCCGAGGCGCTGACCGGGCCGGTCCGCTGGGCGCACACGATGCGCGCGCTCGAGGCGCTCGGCATCGACGCGTACGTCGACGCGGGGCCCGGAAGGGTGCTCGCGAAGCTCGTCAAGCGCAACCTCGGCGCGGCGGTGCGGGAGCCGGCGCGTGCTTGAGGCCGTCGGCGAGCTGCGCGCCGCCCCCGCGCTCCCCCGCACCCGCACGGCCGGCATCTCCGGCCTGGGCGCCGCGCTGCCGGACGGCGTGGTGCCGAACGCGGTGGTCGGGGCGCGCCTGGGCGTCGACGCGCGGTGGATCGAGCGGCGCACCGGCATCCGCAACCGCCGCCGGCTCGCGGAGGGGGAGCGGCTGAGCGACCTGGCGACCACCGCCGCGCGCACCGCGCTCGCCGACGCGCAGGTCCGGGCGGACCAGCTCGACCTCATCCTCGTCGCCACCTTCACCGCCGACGAGATCACGCCCGGCACCGCCCCGCTCGTCGCCCACGCGCTCGGCACGAAGGTCGCGGCCGTCGACCTCAACGCCGCCTGCACCGGCTTCCTCGCCGCCGTCGAGGACGCGTGCGCGCGGATCGAGTCCGGCCGCGCCGAGCACGTCCTCGTCATCGGCGCCGAGGCCATGTCGCGGTTCGTCGACGAGGACGACCGCCGCGTCGCGCCGCTCTTCGGCGACGGCGCGGGCGCCGCGGTGATCAGCGCGGGCGCGGGCGCGCTCAGCCCGGTCGTGCTGCGCAGCGACGGCGGCCTCGCCGACCTCATCGTCGCCACCCGCGCCGACCCGTTCGTCCGGATGCAGGGCCACGAGACGTACGTCAACGCGGTGACCGCGCTGAGCGAGGCGACGGTCGACGCGTGCGCGGCGGCGAACCTGAGCGCCGGCGACATCGACCTCTTCGTCTTCCACCAGGCCAACCGGCGGATCCTCGACGCGGTGGCGGAGCGGCTCGGGCTCGACCGCACGCGCGTCGTCGACGTGATCGCCGACCTGGCCAACGTCTCCGCGGCCACGCTCCCGCTCGCGCTCTGCGCGGCGCGCGACGAGGGCCGCATCCGTCCCGGCGCGCGCGTCCTGCTGGGCGCGATGGGCGCCGGCTTCGTCTACGGCGCGGGAGTTCTGACATGGGCATGACCACGGAGTTCCAGGCCGCGGCGGCGACCGCCGCGCGGCCCGTCCGCGAGGGCTGCGCGCTCGTCACCGGCGGCTCGCGCGGCATCGGCGCGG
>DATMVO010000390.1:0-13495 GCA_035563115.1 Solirubrobacteraceae bacterium | reverse complement strand
CTGCGGCTCGGGCTCGCGGGCGCCGCGGCCGGCGGGGGCGCCGTAGCCGGTCCCATAGCCGCTGCCGCCACCACCGCGGGCGCGGTCGAAGCCGGTCGCGATCACGGTGACGCGGACGTCGTCGCCCATCGCCTCGTCGATCACGGCGCCGAAGATGATGTTCGAGTCGTCGCTCGCCGCCGCCTGGACGATCTCCGCCGCCTCGTTGACCTCGAAGAGGCCGAGGTCCGGGCCGCCGGTGATGTTGAGCAAGATGCCGGTGGCGCCCTCGACGGACTCCTCCAGCAGCGGGCTGGAGATCGCGGTCTTGGCCGCCTCCCCCGCGCGGCTCTCGCCCTGCGAGGTGCCGATGCCCATCAGCGCGCTGCCGGCGTCGGACATGATCGTCCGCACGTCGGCGAAGTCGAGGTTGATCAGGCCCGGGATCGTGATGAGGTCGGTGATGCCCTGGACGCCCTGGCGCAGGACGTCGTCGGCCATCCGGAACGCGTCGAGGATCGACGTGCGGCGCTCGACGATGCCGAGCAGCTTCTCGTTCGGGATGACGATGAGCGTGTCGACGACCTCGCGGAGGCGGGCGATGCCCTCGTCGGCCTGGCGGCCGCGCTGCGTGCCCTCGAAGCCGAACGGCCGCGTGACGACGCCGACGGTCAGCGCGCCGATCTCCTCCTTGGCGATCTCCGCGATGACGGGCGCGGCGCCCGTGCCGGTGCCGCCGCCCTCGCCCGCGGTGACGAAGACCATGTCGGCGCCCTTGAGCGCCTCCTTGATGTCGTCGCGGGACTCGTGCGCCGCGCCGGTGCCCATGTCCGGGTTCGCGCCGGCGCCGAGGCCCTTCGTCAGCTCGTGGCCGATGTTCAGCTTGATGTCGGCGTCGCACATCGCGAGCGCCTGGGCGTCGGTGTTGGCGGCGATGAACTCCACGCCCCGCAGGCCGGCATCGACCATGCGGTTGACGGCGTTGGTGCCGCCGCCGCCGACGCCGACCACCTTGATGACGGCGAGGTAGCTACCGCTGGATTCCATGATGTCTGTCGTCCGACCCTTGAGTTAGCGTTGAGAGTTTCTGCTGAGACACGCTGTACCTGCCCGAAAGCCACGGTATGCACGGGCAACGACGAAAGTCAACGCGGAGTCTAGCCGTGCAACCACGGTTGCAGATCCGCGAACTCTCGATGTACGCAGGAGAAACGCGATCGGCGTGTCTCAGGCTCCAGTCGAGGTTGAAGGTACGGTCTCCGGCGTCGTCGTAACACCCGATTCCGCCTGCGTTTCCGCCACCGGCTCTTCCGTGGCCAGCTCGCCGAGACCACCGGCGGCGACACGCTCGGGGACCCGGACGTCGAGGTAGGTCGCCCCCGCCGCGGCGGGGTCGGCCAGCACGCGGGCGACCGCGATCCACTTGGCGTTCAGCGCCTCCGGCGTGCCGAAGTAGAGCCTCGGACCGTCCTTCATCTCGAGGGTGAGCCCCATGTCGGTGACCGTCGCCTTCTCGGCGCGGCGGCGCAGCGCCGACGGCGCGGCGGCGACGAGCTCGACCAGCTGACGGCCCCGCTTGTCGCTCACGCGCGTGCCCGTGGCGCCCTCGACCTGCAGCGCCGGCACGTCGCTCGGCGGCGTGGCACCCTCGAGCAGCCGGCCGTCCGAGGCGAGCGGGATCTTCCGCCCCGCGCGCGTGACCGTGGCGACCGCTCGCTTCTCCAGCACCCGGACGGCGAGACCGTGAGGAAGGTCACGGTCGACCTCGACGCCCTTCACGGTGGGGTACCGGCCGACCGCCTTGGCCAGCTCGCCGGCGTCGGCGTTCAGCGTGGTCATGTCGCGGGCGGCGTCGCGCAGGGCGAGCTCGATCTTCGACGCGTCGGGGCCCGTGGCGCCGCGCACCTCGACGTCGCGCACGGCGAAGGTCGAGCTGTCGCGGAGGGCCAGGTAGCCCCCAGCGAGGAGGATGAGGAACGCGGCGGCGGCAAGCAGCCCCCGGCGCATGTGCGGGCGGCGGCGCATCCTGTCCGGGGTTCGCCGGACCGCCCCCGACTCCTCCGTCGTCGCCGACGCGCGGTCAGCGTGCGACCAGCCGGCGGCCCAGCTGGTCGATGTCCCCCGCGCCGACGATCAGGACGAGGTCGCCGTCGCGGGTGAGCGTCCGCAGGACCTGCTCGGCCTGGTCGAACGTGCGCAGCCAGAGGACGGGCTTGCCGGGCGCGGCGTCGGCCGCGTGCTCGGCGAGGGTGAGCCCGGTGATGCCGGGGAAGTCCTCCTGCCGCTCGCGCGCGGGGTAGACGTCGACGAGGCCGACGACGTCCGCGGTGGCGAGCGCCTCGCCGAAGCGGCGGGCCAGGTGCTGGGTGCGGCTGAAGAGGTGGGGCTGGAAGATCGCGATGACCCGGCCGGCCGGCGTGGTGTCGCGCGCGGCGGCGATGGTGGCGGCGACCTCGGTCGGGTGGTGGGCGTAGTCGTCGACGACCTCGGCGCCGGTGGACATGGCGCCCAGGCGCTCGAAGCGGCGGCCGGCGCCGGCGAAGGTGGCGAGCGCCTCCGCTGCTTGCGCGCGGTCCGCTCCCGCCAACACGCACGCCTCCAGCGCCGCGGAGGCGTTGCGGCGGTTGTGCTCGCCGGGGACGCGCAGCTCGGGGCCGCTCCACGGCCCGAACTCCACCGTCTCCGCGGCCCGCAGCGCGAGGACGTCGGGGTCGTCCTGCGGCAGCACGGCGTGCGCGGGCCCGTCGAGGAACTGCGCGAACGCTTGGCGCAGCTCGGTGGTGCCGCCCGTCCACTCGGTGTGGTGGTCGAGCTCCACGTTCGTGACAACCGCGACGTCGGTGTCGAGGGCGAGGAACGAGCGGTCGGACTCGTCGGCCTCCACCACGAGCCAGTCGCCGCTCCCCCACTCGGCGTTCGTGCCGGTCGTGGAGAGGACGCCGCCGATGAGGTACGAGGGCTCCTGCCCGGTCGCGAGGAGGGCGTGGGCGACCATCGAGGTGGTGGTCGTCTTCCCGTGCGCGCCGGCGACCGAGATCGTCTTCTTCTCGCGCGTGAGGCGGGCGAGGAGCTCGGCGCGGCGCAGGACCGGGATCCCGCGCTCCAGGGCCGCCGCGATCTCAGGGTTGTCGCGCGGGATGGCGGTGGAGACGACGACCTCCAGGCCGTCGCCCTCGGGCAGGTTCTGCGCGGCGTGGCCGATGCTCACGCCGATCCCGGCCTCGCGCACGCGCGCGAGATACGGCGACTCGCTGCGGTCCGACCCGGTCACCTCCGCCCCCAGCGCCTTGGCGGCGAGCGCGTACGCGCTCAGCCCCGCCCCGGCGATCCCGACGAAGTGCAGCCGCTGCCCGTTCCACGCGTCGCTCATCGCGCGCAGAGCCTACGAACCCGGCATCGCGACCATCGGCAGGACGTCGTCCTCCTTCGCCGACCACTCGGGCCGGCGGTCGGGGGCGAGCGACATGATCGTCGGCATCGCGGCCTGGAAGTGCTCGGGCGTCTCCCAGCGGCTGAAGCCGTAGATCGTCGGGCCGTCGGGCGCGCCGAAGACGCTGAACTCGATGAGGCCGGGCGCGCCCTGGACGGCGTCGACGACGCGGTGGCAGAAGGCGAGGAACGCGTCGCGGTGCTCGGGGACCGCGTGGTGGACGGCGATGATCTGGAACACGGGCGCCTACGCCTGCTCGACGCCGGCGGCGAACGCGCGCAGCAGGCCGTTCCAGCCGTGCTCGGAGCCGAAGATGCCGCGCATCTCGTCGGTGCGCGCGCCGTAGGTCTCGAGCCCGCGGTGCTCGAGCTCGACGCGCGTGCCGCCCTCGACCTCCGTGAACCGCACCTCCACCTCGGACGTCGCGGTCGGGTCGGGCTGCCAGTCGGCGGAGATCTCCCAGCTCAGCACGACGCGGTGCGGCGGGTCGAACGTGCGGACGTGGCCCCAGTCGCACTCGCTCCCGTCCTCGCCGATCTCGTACCAACGCCCGCCCTCGCGCGGCTCGAGCGCGGCGTCGACGGCCTTGGCCTCGCCGATCGAGTACGGCTCGAGCGGCCACCACGCGCCCAGCCGCTGGGTGAAGACGGCGAACGCGCGGTCCACCGGCGCCTTGACCGTCAGCGCGTGGCGGACGGCGATCGTGGTCTCGGTCATCTCTCCTGCTCCTCCTCCACGGCATCGCGGAACGCCGCGAGCGCCTGATCCCAGAACGAGTCGAAGTACGCCCGGAGCTGCCTGATCCCGTCCGGGTCGACCTCGTAGATCCGCCGCGTCCCCTCCTGCCGGTCGCGCACCAGGCCGGCGTCCTTGAGCACCTTCAGGTGCTGCGAGACGGCCGACCGGCTCACCGGCATATCGCTTGCCAGCACGCCCACGGGCTTCGGCCCGGCCTTCAGGCGATCGAGGATCTCCTGCCGGGTGGGGTCGCCGAGGGCGGTGAGGGCTGCTGCTGTGTGAGTCACGGCTAACCGTTAGCCTACGCTCACGCTTTGTGGCGTGTCAAGTGAGCGATCGCTTTGCTCGGTGAGCTCGTTCGGCGGGTGGTCGAGGGTGCGGTGCGTGGGCTGCACGGCGGCGGTGAGGGTGGTGGTCGGAGTGCCGGCGCGGGCGGGAAGAATCGACCCCTCGCTTGGCCCGGGCCGGCGAGGGGTCGCTTCTTCCCGCTCAGCGGGACTGAGTGACCCCTCGGCGTGCGGGCGGCGGTGAAGGGTCACTGAGTTCCACCACGCGGAACTCTTCGCACCCTCACGCCTCCCACCCCGCCGAGGGTGCGATGGGTTCCGCATACCGACACGAATCGCACCCTCACCGCCCCATCCACCACGAGGGTGCGCGGAGTTCCATCCCGTAAGAACCCAGACCACCACCCTCACCGCCCCCGACCCGGCCAGGGCGCCGCAGCGAGTGCGGAAGAGCGCGTCAGGCGCGAGCGGCGGCGAGGACCTCGCGGGCGATGGCCTCGGCGGCGTCCGGGCGGGCGAGGGAGGCTGAGGCGCGGGACATGGTCTCGAGCCGGGCGGGGTCGGCGAGGATCGCGTCGACCTCGCGCCGCAGCCGCTCGGGCGACACCTCGGCGTCTGGGACCAACACGGCGGCGCCGGCGTCGACCATCCACTTCGCGTTCGACGTCTGGTGGTCCGCGGTGGCGTGCGGATACGGGACGAGCACCGCGGCCCGCCCGTGCGCGGCGATCTCGAAGACCGACCCACCGCTCCGCGCAACCACGAGATCCGCCGCCAGCAGGGCCTCGCCGAAGCGGTCGATGTAGGGATGGAGGTCGTACCGCTCGCCCGGCACACGCGGGGCGAGGTCGTCGAAGTCGCGACGGCCGGCGGCGTGGAGCACGCGGTACGGCGCATCCGCGAACGCCTCCACCGCCGCGAAGTTGATGGAGCGCGCGCCGAGGGAGCCGCCGAAGATGAGGACCACGCGGTCGTCAGGCGAGAGGCCGAACCGCGCACGGGCGGCGGTGCGGTCGGTCGCGGGCGCGGGAACGGGACGACCGGTGACGACATACTTCTCGCCGTCACGGCCGGGAAGCGGGAACGCGAGGCACACCCGCCGCGCGCGCGGAGCGAGAAGGCGGTTGGAGATGCCGAGGTGCGAGTCCGCCTCGGCCAGCACGAGCGGCACGCGCAAAGCCGCGGCCGCGGCACCGACAGGACCAGCGACGTACCCGCCACCGCCCAGGACCACGTCCGCGCCCTCGGCGCGGAGGATCTTGCGGGCCGCCCCCACCGCGCGCGCGGCGAGCAGCGCGGACTTGGCGGCGGCGAGCGGGTTCGTGCGGGAGAGCCCGCGGACCTCGATCGGGTGGAGCTTCAAGCCGGCGGCGGGCACCAGCTCCGCCTCCGCCCGCTCCCCACCGACCCAGACGACCTCGGCGCCCTCAGCCTGCAGCGCGCCGGCCACCGCCAGCGCCGGTACGACGTGGCCGGCTGTCCCGCCGGCTGCGATCACGACTTTCATCTGCCCTCGATCCTGGCACGGCCCGCACGACCGAGTGCCCGCCGTTGGCCACGTTGAGCAGCAGCCCCATCCCGGCCATCAGCGTCATCAGCGACGCGGAGCCCGAGGAGATGAACGGCAGCGGCACGCCGGTCAGCGGCGCGAGCCCCAGCACGGTGAAGACGTTGAGCGTCGCCTGGCACAGGATCAGCGACGTGATCCCGGCGCCGAGCAGCTGCGCGTACGCGCCGCGGGCCATCTTCGCCGCGCGCAGGCCCGCGTACGCGATCAGGCCGTAGAGGAAGAGCAGCACGCAGATCCCGACGACGCCGAGCTCCTCCCCGATCACCGCGAGGATGAAGTCCGTGTGCGCCTCGGGGAGGTAGAAGATCTTCTGCACCGACTCGCCGATGCCGTTGCCGAACAGGCCGCCGGAGCCCAGAGCGATCTGGCCCTGCACCGACTGGAACCCCTCGTCGGACGCGTGCGCCCACGGGTCGAGGAACGTCATCAGGCGGTCGCGCCGGTACGGCTCGGCGACCGCGAAGAGCATGATCGCGACGCTGACGCTGCCAGCGATCTTCCCCAGCAGCCCGAGCGGGAGCCCCGCCGCGACGAGCAGCGCGCACATCGTGAAGCCGATCACGAGCGCGGTGCCGAGGTCGGGCTGGGTGAGGATGAGCAGGCACGCGGCGCCGGCGACGACGAAGAGCGGGCTGACGATTCCCCGGAACGTCAGCACCATCTTCGGCCGCTTGGCGAGCAGGTCGACCGTGTAGAGGACGAGCGCGAGCTTCATCAGCTCCGACGGCTGGAACTGCACGGGGCCGGCGCCGACCCAGCGCGTCGCGCCGTTGATGTTGACGCCGACGCCCGGGACGTGGACGAGCACCAGCAGGAAGAAGGCGAACCCGAGCAGCGCGGGCGTCAGGCGCCGCACCACGTCGAGGTCCATCCGCGACGCGATCTGCAGCGCGATGAAGCCGACCGTCCCGTACGCGAGGTACTTGATCAGGTACGCCGTCCCGTCGCCCGAGCCCTCCAGGAGCGTGCGGGCGGACGACGCGCTGTAGACCATCACCGCGCCGCCCGCGAGCAGGCAGAGGGTCGCGGTGAGCAGGATCGAGTGCTCCAGCGGGAACGTGTTCTTCTTGGGGCGCGCGGTCGGGCGGCGTCGACTCACAGACGCGTCCTTCGACGCGCGCCGCCCGGCCCCTGCGCGCGGAGTTACGAAAACCTGCGCGCGCGGCGGTCAGACCTCGGCCGGGAGCAGGAGCCCCTCGACCACCACTTCGACCAGCTCCGCGTTGTCGCGGACGGCGCGCGTCTCGGGCGGGACGTGCGTGAGGACGTCCTCCAGGCCGATCCGGACGTCGCGCCCGCGCTGCGCGGCGGCGACGAGGACGTCCCACGTCGCCTCCTCCTCCCCGTGCCACAGGCGCGGCACGTACGGCGGCGCGGCGTCGGCGAGGAGCGCGTCGATCGCCTCCGCCACCGCGACCGCGTCCTCCGGCGCCCGCTGCGGGACCTCCACCAGCACGCGGACGGCGCGGCCGGCGAGCGGCGACTCCAGGTAGGCGCGGGCCTCGTCGACCGAGACGACGCCGAGCTCCAGCCCGACGCCGCGGGAGAGGAGCTGGTCGGCCAGCTCGGCCCACCCCTCCTCGCCCACGTTGACCGAGCACAGGTGCGGCAGGACCGTCCACGCGTCGATCTGCGCCATCCGCGCCTCGACGTCGCCGTCGCAGATCCACAGCCCGGTCGTGACGGAGATCTCGACGCCGGGGCAGCGCGCGCGGATCGCGCGCACGGCGTCGTCGACGTGCTCGGCGCGCAGCGTCTCGGCCCCGTCGTCGCCCCGCGGGTGGACGTGGAGCGAGCGCGCGCCGTGCCAGACGCACGCCGCCGCGTCACGGGCGAGCTCGTCGGCGGTGATCGGCGTCGCCGGGTGGTCGTCGCGGGAGCGGCCCCCGTTGAGGCAGGCCTGGACGATCACGTGATCGACTGCTGATACAGCGTGAAGCCGATGGCGCTGCAGATCGCGGCGACGATCCAGAAGCGGAGGATGATCTTCGTCTCCGACCACGACAGCAGCTCGAAGTGGTGGTGGATCGGAGCCATGAGGAAGACGCGCTTGCGGAAGGTCTGGAAGCTGAAGACCTGGATCAGGACGGAGAGCGCCTCGACCACGAAGATGCCGCCGAGGAGGATCAGGAGGATCTCCGTCTTGGTCATGATCGCCAGGCCGGCGATGGCCCCGCCGAGACCGAGCGACCCCGTGTCCCCCATGAAGATCGTCGCGGGGAAGGCGTTGTACCAGAGGAACCCGATGCAGGCCCCGACGATGCAGCCGGCGAGCAGGCACAGGTCCTTCTGGCCCGTCGTGATGTACGTGATGCCGATGAACGCGAGCGTCACGATCGCCGCGCAGCCCGCCGCGAGGCCGTCGAGGCCGTCGGTGAGGTTGACCGCGCTCGACGTGCCGGCGACCACGAGGTAGATCACGATCAGGTACGGGATCCCGCCGAGCGCGCTGAGGTCGAGCGTGTAGTCGACGACGCGGAAGCGGAGCGTCTCGTTGAGCCCCGCCTCGCGGGTGGCGATCCACCACAGCGCGATCGAGATCGCGATCGTCGCGCCGAGCTTCGTCCGCCCCTTCAGGCCGAGCGAGCGGCGGCGGATGATCTTCGTGTAGTCGTCGGCGAACCCGACGAGCGCCAGCGCGATCGCCGTCCCGAAGACCCCGAACGACCGCCACTCGTAGTCGGTGAGGATCAGGAACGGGACCGAGATCGCGATGAAGATGATGATCCCGCCCATCGTCGGCGTCCCCGCCTTGGAGTGGTGGCCCTCCGGCCCCTCCTCGCGGATGTTCTGGCCGAACTCGCGGACGCGCAGGAACGAGATGAACTTCGGGCTCAGGAAGATGCAGATGAGCAGGGCGGCGGTGCCGCCGATCAGGATCTCGCCCATCAGCGCGCCGCCGCCGCCGTCAGCGCTTCGGTGACGGCCCACAGCCCGACGCCGCGCGACGCCTTGACGAGCACGGTGTCGCCGTCCTGGAGCAGCTCGGGGACGAGCGCGGCGGCCTCGCCGGCGTCGGCGACCGCGTGGTCGCCCTGCATGGCGACGGCGCGCGGGCCGACGGTGATCAGCAGGTCGACGCCCTGCGCGCGGGCGTGGTCGCCGATCTCGCGGTGAAAGCGCTCGGAGTCGGGGCCGAGCTCGAGCATGTCGCCGAGCACGGCGACGCGGCGGCCGGTCGCGGCCACGGCGAGATCGTCCAGGGCGGCACGCATGGACATCGGGTTGGCGTTGTAGCAGTCGTTGACGACGGTGACGTCGCCGGGGAGCGCGATCCGCTCGCCGCGGCGGTCGGTCAGCGCGACGTCGACGGCGCCGTGGGGCTCGACGCCGACGGCGCGGGCGGCGGCCAGCGCGGCGGTCGCGTTGAGGCGCATGTGGGCGGAGGTGAAGGGGATCTCGATGCCGCCGAGCGCGTCGCCCGGGCCGAAGGTGACGGTGGTGACGTCGTCGCGCAGGTGGGGCTGGAGGAGCGGCTCGTCACGCGGGACGATCGCGGTGCCGCCGGGCTTCAGCCCCGCGACGATCGCCGACTTCTCGGCGGCGATCGCTTCGAGGCTCCCCATCTGCTCCAGGTGCGCGGGGCCGATGTTCGTGATCACGGCGACGTCGGGCTCGGCGATCCGCGCGAGCTCGGCGATCTGGCCGGCGCCGCGCATCGCCATCTCCAGCACGAGCACCTCCGTGCCCTCGGGGGCGCCGAGGACGGTGAGCGGGAGGCCGATCTCCGTGTTGAAGTTCGCGTGGGTCGCGACCGTGCGCTTCTGCTGGGCGACCATCGCCGCGAGCACGTCCTTGGTGGAGGTCTTGCCGGCCGAGCCGGTCACGCCGATGACCTGCGCGCCGAGCGCGCGGCGCCAGGCGTTGGCGAGCTGCTGGAGCGCGAGGAGCGGGTCGTCGGCGGCGAGCACGGTGCCGCCGGTGAGCGCGTCCGAGGCGTGCTCGGGCCGCACCACGACGCCCCAGGCGCCCGCGGCGAGGACGTCGGCGGCGAACCGGCCGCCGTCCGTGTGCTCCCCCACGAGCCCGAAGAAGAGGTCGCTCGGGCCGGCCTCGCGGGAGTCGATCACCGCGCGCGACGGACCGCCGTCGAGGCCCTCGGGCGCCGCGACGAGCCGCGCGCCCGCGGCGTCCGCCACCCGCTCCGGCGTCCACGACCTCATCGCGTCGCCTCCGCCGCGTCCGGGTGCGGCGGCGACGACGGCCGCACCGCATCCCCCGTGAACCCGCGCGCGTGGAGCGCCTCGGCGGCCACGGTCACGTCGTCGAACGGGTGCTTCACGCCGTTGATCTCCTGCCCCTGCTCGTGGCCCTTGCCGGCGATGACGACGATGTCCCCGCCGCGCGCCTCGCCGACCGCGCGGCCGATCGCGGCGCGCCGGTCGACGTCCCACACCGCATCCGCGGGCATCCCGGCGAGCACCTCGCGGATGATCGCCTCCGGCTCCTCGGTGCGCGGGTTGTCGGAGGTGAGGATCGGCACGTCCGCCAGCTCCGCCGCGATCCGGCCCATGATCGGCCGCTTGGCGCGGTCGCGGTCGCCGCCGCAGCCGAAGACGCAGAGGACGCGCCCGCCGGACGCGAGCTCGCGCGCGGCCTTCAGCACGTTCTCCAGCGAGTCCGGCGTGTGGGAGTAGTCGACGACCACGGTGAAGTCCTGTCCCTCGTCGACCCGCTCGAACCGTCCCGGCACCTGGCCCGCGCGCGGGAGCGCCTCCTCGATGACGTGGTCGGGCACGCCGAGCGCCCGCGCCGCGTGCACGGCGGCCAGCGCGTTGAGGACGTTGAAGAGCCCCGGCATCGGCGTGCCGACGCGCAGCCCGTCCTCCAGCACGAACCGCGAGCCCGCCGGACCGGTGCGCAGCTGCAGCGCGTCGGTCAGCGAGTACGGCACCAGCTCGCCACCGAGCCCGGAAGCGCGCAGCTCCTCCAGCAGGCGCGCGCCGTACGGGTCGTCCACGTTGATGACGCTCACCCGCGGCGCGCCGTCGGTGAACAGCTTGCGCTTGGCCGCGAAGTAGTCCTCCATCGTGGGATGGAAGTCCAGGTGGTCCTGCGTGAGGTTGGTGAAGATCGCGACGTCCCAGTGGATCGCGCTCGCGCGCCCCAGCTCCAGCGCGTGCGAGGAGACCTCCATCGCGCACGCGACGTCGCCGCCGGCGAGCATCTCCGCGAACGTCGCCTGGAGGTCGATCGCCTCCGGCGTCGTGTGCGTCGACACCCGCTCCTCCCCACCGACGACCGACGTGATCGTGCCGAGCAGGCCGGTCTGGAGACCCGCCGCCTCGAGCAGCGCGCGGACGAGGTAGGTCGTGGTCGTCTTGCCGTTCGTGCCGGTGACCCCGGCGACGCGGAGCTTCGCGGTCGGGTCGCCGTGCAGCCGCGCGGCGGCAGGCGCCATCGCGGCCCGGACCGACTCCACCACGACCTCGGGCACGCCCAGGCCCAGCGGCCGCTCGACCACCAGCGCGGCGGCGCCGCGCGCCACCGCGTCGGGCGCGAAGTCGTGCCCGTCGCGCGTGAAGCCGGGCACGCAGAAGAAGAGCGTCCCGTCCGTCACCCGCCGGTTGTCGTAGGCGAGGCCTGCGATCTCCACCGGCGGGGCGTCCGGGACGCCGAGGACGTCGGCCAGGAGCATGGCGCCGAGGCTACCCAGCGCGCCCGACGGCGCCGATGCGGATCGTCACGCGCGCCGCCGTCCCGCCCCGCTCACTTCGGCGGGATCTTGAGGAAGGTGAGGGCGAAGGAGGTGATCTTCTGGAAGGCCGGGGCCGCGACCTCGCCGCCGTAGATCGCGCCCTTGGGCTCGTCGACCATGACCGCGACGAGGAGCTTGGGGTGGTCGGCGGGGGCGAAGCCGACGAACGAGGCGATGTAGTTGGCCTCCGAGTACTCGCCGGTCTCCGGGTCGACCTTGTTGGCCGTGCCGGTCTTGCCGGCGAGCTCGTAGCCGTCGACCTTCGCCTCCGACGCGGTGCCGCCCGGCGCGAGGACGCCCTTGAGCATCGTCCGCACCGACGACGCGGTCCGCTCGGAGATCACGCGGTGCCCCTTGGGCATCGCGGTCTCGCGGCCGTCGACCGACTTGACGATCCGCGTCGGGCGCAGCACGCCGCCGTTGGCGATCGCCATGTACGCGCTCGCCATCTGCATCGGCGTGACGCTGACGCCCTGGCCGATCGGCAGGTTGCCCATGGAGGAGCCCGAGTAGTCCTCGACGTCGAGCACCTGGCCGGCCTCCTCGCCGGGCAGGTCGACGCCCGTGCGCTTGCCGAAGCCGAACTTGCGCACCCACTGGTCGAACCGCGTCGCGCCGAGCCGCTGGCCGATCATGATCGAGCCGACGTTGCTCGACTGCGCGAGGATGTCCTTGGTCGGAAGGCTGATGTACCCGCGCTCGTGCGACTCGCCGATCTCGCGGTCCGCCACCTGGATCTTCGGCGGCAGGTTGAACATCGTGTCCGGCGTGACCTTGTCGTCCTCCAGCGCGCCCGCGACGGTGAACGCCTTGAAGGTCGAGCCCGGCTCGTAGTTGAACGCGACCGCGCGGTTCTGCTTGGCGTAGTCGGGCGCGGCGCCCGGGTCGTTCGCGTCGACGCGCGGCCAGTTCGCGAGCGCGAGCAGGTCGCCGTTCTGCGGGTTGAGCACCACGGCGGTCGCGCCCTTGGGCGTGTACTTGGCGCCGACGTCCTGGAGCACCTGCTCGGCCTTGTCCTGGATCGCGGCGTCGAGCGTCAGCTCGAGCTTGGAGCCCGGCTCGGCCGGGTCGGGGTCGCGGACGGAGATCGCCTCGCCGAGCGCGTCGCGGACGATCTTGCGCGTGCCGTCGTTGCCCTTGAGCAGGTGGTCCATCGAGTACTCGAGCCCGCTGAGGCCCTTGCCGTCGACGCCGACGTGGCCGAGCACCTGCGACGCGGTGTAGTCGCGCGGGTAGACGCGGCGGCTCGTCGGCGTGAAGGTCAGCCCGGCGATCTTCAGCTTCTCCAGCTCGTGCGAGCGGCGCGCGGGCACGCTGCGCGCGAGGTAGACGAAGCCGGTGTCGCGGCGCAGGAGCTTCTTGAGCACCTCGGCCTCGGGGAGGCCGAGCACGCCGGCGATCTGCTTGGCCGCCTTCGGCGCGTCCTTGACGAGGTACGGCGTGGCGGAGACGTCGTCGGCCGGCTCGGAGACGGCCAGCTCGGTGCCGCGGCGATCGACGATCGCGCCGCGCGTGGCGGGGACGTGGATCTCCTGCGCCTGCTGCGTGGCGGCGGCGTTGCGCAGCGACGCGCCGTTGACCGTCCCCAGCCACGTCGCGCGGATCGCGGCGAGGCCGAGGAGGACGAGGAAGACGGCGAAGAGGAGGCCGATGCGGCGGGGGATCAGCGGCATGCGTCAGCCCTGCGGCGCGACGGCGGCGCCAGCCGCGGTGGCCGGGGCCGTCGGCTGGACGGGGGCCTGCTGCTGCGTCCCGACCGGCGCGGGCGCCTGGGTCTGCGTCTGCGGCTGCGT
>DATMVO010000389.1:0-3089 GCA_035563115.1 Solirubrobacteraceae bacterium | reverse complement strand
GCGGCGCCCGCGACGTCGTCGTTGGCGGGCCGGGGCGCCGCCAGGGCGGGCAGCTCGATGTCCGCGTCGGTCTCCCGCCCGGCGACGATGGTGAGCGGCGTGGCGTCGGCGAGCCGGGTCGCGTTCTGCCAGAGCTCGAAGCCGAACACGGTGCGCGCGTCCGGCTGCACGCGGACGCGGTACTGGCCCGGCTCCAGGAGCGGCCCCTGGTAGTCGCGCGGGCCGCCGAACGCCGTGTTGCGCACCACGACCCGCCCGTCGGGGGTGAGGAACAGCACCTCGTACTGCCCGCCCAGCGCCTGCCCGCCCGCGCGCGTGATCTGCCCGGTCATCCGGCCGAGCGTCGGGCTGACGATGTCCTTGCCGGTCAGCTGCTGGCCCGGCGCAAGCGAGAACTCGGCGCTCGCCGCGCCCGGGTTGAGCTCGTTCGTCCGCGGGACGTCGCAGCAGTGCGGCGTCGCGCGCACGTAGAGCCGGTCGGTCGCCGCGCCGAGCGCGATCCCGCGCACCGCGTACTCGCCGCTGGCGTTCGTGTAGGTCACCGCCGCCGGCAGCGGGCTGTCCGGCGCCGGGTCGTCGTCGCGGACGTACGCCTTGACCTCGTAGTCGACGAGCGGCTGGCCTTGCTCGTCGAGCACCCGGCCCGCGACGCGCGCACCCCGGGCCAGCTGCGCGCTCGCGGTGAACGTCGCGCCGCCGCTCACCGTCACCGTCGTGCCCGGCGCGACCGTGTCGTTCCAGTGCTCCTCCAGGTAGTCGCCCGACGTGACCGGCCGCTCGTCGCCGCTGTGCTTGGGCTGGAAGCGCAGCGTGTACGTGCCGGTCTGCACGGCCATGGTGTAGGCGCCGCTCGCGTTCGTGTACGTGTGCCGGGTGACCCCGCCGCCGCCGGAGATCGCGCTCGCGACGACCTGCACGTCGGCGAGCGCCGCGCCGCCGGCCCCGGTCACCGTGCCGGCGATCGTGCCCTGGTTGAACGTGAGCGCGGCGTCGATCCCCGTCATGTGCGGCGCGCC
This sequence comes from Solirubrobacteraceae bacterium, assembly GCA_035563115.1. Classification (GTDB taxonomy): domain Bacteria; phylum Actinomycetota; class Thermoleophilia; order Solirubrobacterales; family Solirubrobacteraceae; genus CADCVT01. The sequence continues at coordinate 2,073 of DATMVO010000389.1, read as the reverse complement.
GGCGGAGACCGCGACGTCGTCGCCGGTCGCGCGCGTCGGCTTGTCCAGGTGCCACTCGGTCGCGTGCCGCGGCGCGCTGAACTCGAGCCGCCAGTCCGTGTCGGCGGCGTTCGGGACGACCGTGTAGCGGCCGTCGTAGGCGGTCCGCACGGAGTCGACGGTCGACCCGCCCGATGGACCGTTATAGAGGCGGACGGTGGCCCCGGCGAGCGCCGCGCCGCCCTGGCCGGTCACGCGGCCGGCGATGGAGCGCGGGGCAGCGGCGAGGTAGAGCGTCAGGCCGGTCACGGACTGGTCGGCGGTAACGGTGCGGCTCCCCTCGCTCGCGCTCCCCGCGTCCGTGTACGGCGTGCCGCACGGCTTGGCCTCCACGGACCAGGTGCCGGCGGCCAGTCCCGTGAGCGCGTAGTCGCCGCCGGCCGTCGTCGTGGTCCCCTTCAGGACGCCGCTCGGCCCCTCCGCCTCCACGCAGACGCCCTGGATCCCGGCGAGCGGGCTGCTGCCGTCGCGGAACACCGTGCCGGAGATCGAGGCGGCGCCGGCGAGCGGCGCCGACGCCAGGAGGAGCGTGAGCGCGGCGAGGAGGAACCCGGCCATCCGTGCGGACATCGGCCCACCGTAAACCGGGGCGGTGGCCGAAGAACAGGGCTCGCGGCCAAGTCTGTCGGGGGTGCTAGGTCCCGCGCCGCCGCGCCCGCGGCCCGCGCCAGTGGCGGCGCATCGCGAGCCAGCGGACGGCGAAGATCGCGACCGCCGCCGCCACGCCGAACCACGCGGTGTACGCGTCGAGCTCCCACGCGACGGCGACCGCGAGCCCGCCGACCAACGCCGGCACCGCGTAGAGCTCGGAGTCTGGGCGCACCAGCGCGGGCGTCTCGCGCGCGATCACGTCCCGCAGCACGCCGCCGCCCGCGGCCGTCGTGACGCCGAGCGTCGCCGCGGCGACCGGGGCGAGGCCGTGCTCGAGCGCCTTCACCGTCCCGGCCACGCAGAACAGCCCCAGCCCCGCCGCGTCGAAGAGCAGCAACGCGCCGGTCAACCGTTCGAGCTCCCGCGAGGCCACCAACGCGAGCGCCGCCGCCGCGAGCGGGATGGCGAGGTGCTCCCACTGCGTGAACGCGGGCGGCGGCGTGGCGCCGAGGGTCAGGTCGCGCAGGATCCCGCCCCCGAGCGCCGTCGCCACCGCGAGGATCGCGATGCCGACGACGTCGAAGTCGCGCCGGATCGCCAGCAGCGCGCCCGAGATCGCGAACGCGAAGATGCCGACGAGATCGAGCGCGGGGTGCATCGCGCGGCTAGGCGATCGAGGGCTTGCGAGCGCGCATCGGCACGAGCCCGTTCGGCTGGCGCGGCATCAGCACGACCTCGCAGAAGCCGGCCTGCTCCATCCACTCCGCGACCCGCTCGGGCTCGACCGTCTCCCCCGCCCAGAGCACCGCGCGCAGCCGGGCCGTGACCGAGCGCGCGTCGTCGCCCGCGCTGCCCAGCGACGCGTTCACCACGTACCCGCCGGGCCGCAGCGCGCGGAACACCGTCGCCAGCGCGCCCGGCAGCAGCTCCGGGCCGAGGAAGTTCCCCGGCAGCCAGACGAGGTCGAACTCCTCCACCGCGCGAAGCTCCTCGATCCGCTCCCCGCGCACCTCGACCCGGTCGGCCATCCCCGCGTCGGCAACGTTCCGCTCCGCCAGCTCCCGCGCCGCAGGCAAAGGCTCCAGCGCCACCGCCCTCAGCGCCGGATGCCTGCGGCACAGCTCGATCGTCACCGCGCCCACGCCGGCACCGACGTCGAGGAACACGCCGCGGCCGGAGTCCAGCCGCGCGCGCAGCCCGGTCATCTGCGGGAGCACGTGCTGCTCGAGCTGCCCGATCGCGCCGCCGGACATCGTCCCCTGCGCGTCGAGGATCCGCTCGTCCGCGTGCGTCCACCCCGTCGCCGCCGCACCCCGGGTCGCCGCGTCGAAGAACGCCGCCATCTGGAGCAGCCCCGCGCGCGTCTCGGCCCGCACGAACCGCCCGCCCGGACCGTCCATCAGCGCGACGAGCTCCGGCGCCCCGACGAAGCGCTCGCCGGAG
>DATMVO010000388.1:0-6067 GCA_035563115.1 Solirubrobacteraceae bacterium | reverse complement strand
GTGCACCGTCATGTGCGCGAGGTCGTGGTAGTCCAGCCCCGCCCTCCTCAGGTTCGCATCGCTCAGATCGAACCCCAACGGCTTGACCAGATGCAGCTCACACCCGGTCACCGCACTCAACCTGATCGCGTTCCCGGTGTTCCCGGGGATCTCCGGCTGGAAGAACACAACCCTCAACACGGCCGCCCACTCTAGGCACGCTCGCGGGCTACACACGTTTACAAGAGGACCGTTGGCCAGCGTACCGAACGGGACGGAATGTCGACTGCCTCTGAGTCATCCAGCTCTGCGCTTGCCCTCGGCGACATCACCCGCATCGTGAGTTGGAGGCGCACCGATATGCGAAGCGCGACGCTGTTCCCATCACGAAGCGTGCACGCCGATGTTGCTGCCCCCGCGATGCTCGTCGAACTGGATCAGTCCGACAAGCCGGCGCCGTCAAGCAGCGACGCGCACATGTACGTGGTGCACCTTGCGAAGGCACCTCCTGGATGGCCGACCGGCCAGCAGATCGTTTGGAGCGGAAAGTACGAGCCCCGGGGCCTGCTTCGTCCCGTCACCGAGCTTCTTCTCAGCCTCAAGCCTCTCGACCCGGGGCTTCGCGACGCGTTGACCGAAGCATCTGCAGGCGACGCAGTGGATCCACCAGTCGATCTCCATCTCCTTTCCGCCACCTCGGACTATTCGCACACTCCAGATCTCATCCGTTGGGCCCACCTCAAGGGCGTTGGGAGCCCGGTGTTAGCTGTCGTCTGGCCGGGTCGAGAATCAGCGGTATGGCTTCTGGAGAACTCGTCCGAGACGCCTGATACCGAAGTCGACATTCTCGAATATGCATATCCCGCCATCATGGAAGCCTCGTGGGAGTCGGTTCCGGAAGCCGAGCGTACGGGCGCCCACGCGCTTCGATGCTTGAGCGACGGTCTGGCCGCTGGAGGCTCGAGGATCCCGCGAGCGTTGAGGGCTGCCGTCGAACGGGCGGAACGTGACCTTGAGCAGCTGGTCGGTACCGCAGAACACACGGAGCCGAACCGAATTCCCAGCATCACGACGCCCTTACTACGCCTCGGCTCCGTGATCGCTGGAGTAGAGCACCGGTTAGGCGAGGTGGCTGATGAGACCCACTTCGAGCAGACAGCCTCAAGCCTCCGTGAAGCGCTCAAGGACGTGCGGGCAACGAGAAGCGAGGCACGACAGCTTGTCGACCTCGCGGGGAGCGTCTTCGCGGCTCGGCAACTCGAACTTGCAGAGCAGCGCGCACAGAGCGACGCTAAGGCGGCTCACCGAGACACCGAACTTCAGCGAACGGCCGCGATGCTGGGTGCCGTGATTCTGGTGCCAACACTCGTCACTGCAGCCCTCGGTGCCAACGTTGCGCAACCATATGAAGGCCGGCCGCTCGGATTCGTTCTCATGGCAACCGCTTTAGCTGGCGCGGTCTTGATGGGGCTTGCGTTCGTGCGCTGGCGGCTTCCGACCGCGGAGCACGACATCGACCGTCGCGCTGTTGCCACTCGAGTACCTGTTCCGTGGCTCCTTCTGGCGCCAGGCGGCCTTCTGGCCATGACAGCGGCGGCTCTGGCGACTTACGCGGCGCTCAGCGGCCAGTTCGGCAGCCGTGACACGACTGCACCGGAGCTACGACGACTCAATCAGGTCGCAAGAGAGACACAGCGGAACTTAAGAACCACGACGCGAAGCAACGCTCGACACCTCAACGAACTCACCGAGATCCTCAAGCGCATCGAAGCGCGGGCTGCCAGAAGCGGCCGTACGAACCCTCCGTGAACGACGCGGCCGGGCGCTAGGCCGCCGACGGCAGGCCCAGATGACCCCAGGCCATGCCCTGGAGCCCGTTGGATTCTTGAGTCTCGGAGCCGCTGGTAGCAATGCGACGAACTCGCACCCGTTGGGCGCTTCAGCAGCGGCGCCCGCCACCCGAACGCCTTTTTTCCGGGGCCCGCCGAGCACCGAGAATCGTGGTTCAGATGTAGTACATCGCCGCGCCGGCGTCGCGGCGTTCGCGTTCGACGACGTCCGCGATGGAGGTCTGCTCGAGGACGGAGCGGGCTGAGGCGGCGGCGTCGGCGAAGATGCCCTCGGCGTCGCGGCCGAGGGGGCCGTCGAGGAGCTCGACGATCTCGAGGACGGTGATGGTCGACGGGTCCTTGGCGAAGGAGTAGCCGCCCTTGACCCCGCGCTGGCTCTTGAGGATGCCGCCGCGGCGCAGGACCGCGAAGAGCTGCTCGAGGAACTGGACCGGGATGTCGCGGCGGCGCGCGAGCTCGCCGATCGGGACGGGCTCTGTCCCGCCGGTCTTCCCCAGCTCGACCAGGGCCTTGACGGCGTACGGGCTCTTCGTGGTGATCGAGATCACGGCGACAGTCAGTCTACCGGTAAACCCGACAAACCCGCCCGACAATCGCCCGGAACGACGAAGCGCCGGCAGGGAACCCGCCGGCGCTTCGGTGCAGCCTGGTACAGGCGAGACGGGCTAGAGCCAGCCGCGCTCGGTGGCGAGGAGGACCGCCTGGGCGCGGTCGACGGCGCCGAGCTTGCCGTAGATGTTGTGCAGGTGGGTGCGGACGGTGCTCGTCGACAGCGAGAGCTCGTGCGCGATCTGCTTGTAGACCTTGCCCTCGGCGAGGCGCTTGAGGACCTCGAGCTCGCGGGAGGAGAGCGGGCACGGGTCGATCGAGCGCTGGCGGCCGGTCTGCGGGTACGGCAGGTCGTACATGACGCTGCGCAGGTCCGCAGGACCCATGCCGATGACGCGCGCGGTCTTGAGGAGCTCCGTCGGCGAGACGGCGGCGCCCTGCGAGTAGTGCGCGAGCATGTCCGCGAGGCGGACGTACGCGGCCTCGCCGGTCACGTCCTCCGCGTGGTGACGCTCGATGACCGAGGCGACCGACTTCGGCAGGCCCCACCGGCGGGCGAGGACGCCGCCGACGAGCGCGTGGTCGACGCCGAGCTCGCGGCGCTCCTTGTGGATCCGCTCCTCCGGCGTGCGAGCACCGGAGTGCACCTGACCCGGGTAGCCCGGGTACGCGTGCATGAGCACGAGCTTGCCGATGTCGTGCAGGAGCGCCGTGACCATGAGGCGGTCGCGGGACTCGTAGCCGGTCTCGGTGGCAAGACGATCCGCCGCGCGCTGCGTGGCGATGCCGTGGAGGCGGAAGCGCTCCGGCGCGGCGTCCCAGACGGACGAGCGCTCGAAGAAGTCGTAGGTGCGGGCCCGCGACGCGAGCGCCTGGACCGCCTCGGGCGAGAGCAGCTCGACCGACTTGACGACGGACTCGACGCGGCCGCGCGAGCGACCCTCGACCTGGTTGGCCAGGCGGAGGACGGCGATGACGAGCGCGCAGTCGGACTCGACCGCGGCGACGACCTCGCCGGCGGAGACGCGGTCCTGGCTGACGACGCGCAGCAGACGGTTGCGCGACTCAGCGAGAGCCGGGAACGCCTCGAGCGCCTCGAACGCCGCGGTCAGACGACGACCATGGCCCTCGTTGTGGCGGCGCTGAGCACCAGCCTGCGCTGACGGCGGCGTCTGACGGGTTGCGGTTTCGGGCGTAGACATTCCTTGCGGTGCTCCGGGACGGGTAGGTGACCCCGTTATCGGCAGCTGTGGACGCATGGTTGAGTTGACAGCAGCAACGCGCCCACGTCAAGGTCAGGCGTCGGGGCCTGAGCCGGCGTTCTCGAGCGCCGCGTCGATCCTCCGCAGCGTCTCGTCGCGCCCCAGAACCGCGATGGTCTCGAAGATCCCGGGCGAGATCGTCCCGCCCGAGAGCGCCACCCGGATCGGCTGGAAGATCTTGCCCGGCTTCTCCCCGCGGCCCTCCACGACGCCCCGCAGGGCCTCGTCGAGCGCCTCGACGGTGAACGCGTCCTCCCCCGCGCCCGCGATCGCCTCGCGCGCGGCCCGGAGGTTCTCCCGCCCGGCGTCGTCGAGCCACTTGCGCACGGCCTTCTCCTCGTACGCCGAGACGCCGTCGTGGATGAAGCCGGCCAGCGGCCAGAAGTCGTGCAGGGTCTGCATCTTCTCGCGCGAGATCTCGACCGCCGGGCCGAGCCCGTCGCGGCCGGTGAACTCCTCGACCCGCTTCGTCAGCTCCTCGACGGACAGGTCGCGGATGTAGAGGCCGTTGAGCCAACGCAGCTTCTGCTCGTCGAACCGGGCCGGGTTCTTCTGCACGCGCGCGACGTCGAACCGCTTGACGAGCTCGTCCGTCGCCATGACGGTCGTGTCGTCGTCGGTCCCCCACCCCAGCAACGCGAGGTAGTTGCGGACGGCCTCGGGCAGGTAGCCGGCCTCGCGCAGCTCCTGCACCGACGCCGCGCCGTGACGCTTGGAGAGCTTCTTGCCGTCCGGCCCGTGGATGAGCGGGATGTGGGCGAACACCGGCGGCTCGGCCCCCAGCGCCTCGTACACGAGCAGCTGCTTGGGGGTGTTGGAGAGGTGATCCTCGCCGCGGATGACGTGCGTGATCCGCGCGTCCAGGTCGTCGATCGCGACCGCGAAGTTGTAGAGGACGCGGCCGTCCGCGCGCGCGATGACCGGGTCGTCGAGGTGGACGTGCCTGAAGGTCGTGTCGCCGCGGATGAGGTCGTGGACGACGGTCTCCCCGTCGTCCGGGACGCGCAGGCGGTACGCGCCCTCGCCCTGATCCTCGCCGCGGAAGCCCTTGTCGGCGCCGTGCTCGGCCTTGTACGCCTTGACGTCGTCGCCGGTCGCGGTGGAGCGGTAGACGCGGCCGTCGGCGATCAGCTGCTGGAGGACCTGCTGGTGACGCTCGGTGTTGCCGACCTGCGACTGCGGCCCCTCGTCGTAGTCGAGCTCGAGCCAGCGCAGCGCGTCGAGGATCTGCTCGACGTTCTCGGGGGTCGACCGCTCGGTGTCGGTGTCCTCGATGCGCAGCAGGAGCGTGCCGCCGTCGTGACGGGCCTGGAGCCAGTTGAAGAGGGCCGTGCGGGCGCCGCCGATGTGGAGGGCGCCGGTCGGAGAGGGAGCGAAGCGAACGCGCACGTGGTGAGCATGACACCCGACCTGTCACGACACCCACGCGCTCTGTGACGGAAGTGCGCAGAGATCGCGTCGTAATGTCTCGACGCACATGTTGATCGGAGCCCACGTCTCGCCCGCCGGAGGGGTGGCCAAGGCGGTCGAGCGCGGTGTCGAGCGCGGCTGTCACGCCATCCAGATCTTCAACCAGAACCCGCGCGCGTGGAAGCCGCGCGAGTACCCGGCCGAGGAGATCGAGGCGTTCCACGCCGCGAAGGACGCCTCGGACGTCGACGCGCTCCTCATCCACGCGGTCTACCTGCTCAACTGCGCGTCGGACGACCCGGAGATCCGGCAGAAGACGCTCACGTCGCTGATCACCTCCCTGCGCGCGGGCGCGGAGCTGGGCGCCGTCGGCGTCGTCCTCCACCCAGGCTCTGCCAAGACGGGGAACGTCGACGAGGCGATCGCGCGCGCGGGCGAGGTGATCCGCGAGGCGCTGGAGGAGTCCGAGCGCTGCCCGCTTCACCTGGAGAACACGGCCGGAGCGGGCGGCACGCTGGGCCGCTCGTTCTCCGAGCTGGCCGCCCTGATCGACGCCGCGGGCGGCGACGAGCGGCTCGGGCTGTGCCTGGACTCGTGCCACCTGTACGCGTCGGGCTACGACATCCGCACCGCCGACGGCCTGACCCAGACGCTCGACGACTGCGTCGCGCAGGTCGGGCTCGAGCGGCTCGGCTCGCTGCACCTCAACGACTCGATGGTCGGGCTGGGCTCGAACCGCGACCGCCACGCGGACATCGGCGAGGGCGAGCTGGGCGACGACGGGTGCGCGGTCTTCCTGTCCGAGCCGCGGTTCGAGGACCTGCCGGTCGTCCTCGAGACGCCGGGCCCCGACAAGCAGGGCCCGACGGCCGAGGAGATCGCGCACGTGCGCACGCTGCGCGAGCGCGGGCTGGCGGCGCGGGGCTGAACGGCTGGGCCGGCCGCGCCGCCTCGTGGGGCGTCCGGGTTCAGCGGCAGACGCCGTAGACGGTGCCGGCGACCGTGGCGCCGGGGGCG
>DATMVO010000387.1:0-6988 GCA_035563115.1 Solirubrobacteraceae bacterium | reverse complement strand
GCCTGCGTCGCGCTGACGCTGAGCGGCCACACGCACGGCGGCCAGGTCAACGTGCCGGTCCTGCGCGGGCGGTGGACGCCGTCGCGGTTCGGCGACCGCTTCGCCGACGGCCGCGTGGTCGAGGGCGGCCGGCACCTCGTGGTCAGCCGCGGGATCGGGGAGAGCCGCCTGCCGGTGCGGCTCGGCGCTCCCCCCGAGATCCTGCTGCTGACGCTGAGCGGCGTCTAGGCCGGTCGGCTAGGCCGAGAGGCCGATCGGGCAGCTGACGCCCGTGCCGCCGATGCCGCAGTAGCCGTTCGGCACCTTGTGCAGGTACTGCTGGTGGTAGTCCTCGGCGTAGAAGAACGGCTCATCGGTGAGCTTCACCTCGGTGGTGATCTCGCCGTAGCCGGCCTCGCGCAGGCGCGCCTGGTAGGCGTCCCGCGTCGCCTCGACGGCGGCGAGCTGCTGGGGCGTCGAGACGTAGACCGCGCTGCGGTACTGCGTGCCGACGTCGTTGCCCTGGCGCATGCCCTGGGTCGGGTCGTGGCCCTCCCAGAACTTCTGGAGCACCTCGTCGCGCGAGATCCTCTCCGGGTCGAAGACGACCAGGACGACCTCGGTGTGGCCGGTGCGGCCCGAGCAGACCTCCTCGTAGGTCGGGTTCTGCGTGAACCCGCCCGCGTAGCCGACCGCCGTCGTGTAGACGCCCTCGGTCTGCCAGAAGATCCGCTCAGCGCCCCAGAAGCAGCCCAGGCCGACGACGATCGACTCCATGCCCTCCGGGAACGGCGGCTTGAGCGGCGTGCCGAGGACGGCGTGCTTGTCCGTCAGGGGCATCTCCGCCGGCCGGCCGGCGAGCGCTTCCTCAGGCGTGGGAAGGCTCGGCTTGTGACGTCCTAGCAGGCTTGCGAGATCCATGCTCCGAGGGTATGACGCGGCCCTTGCGGTGGCCGCAGATGACGTCGTCGATCTCGTCGAGCGCCGCGCGGTGCGCCTCCATCAGCGGCCACGCGTCGTCGACCATCTCACGGTCGACCACGATGCCGAAGTCGATGTGGTCGCGGTAGCTCATGCACGTGATGTTCAGGCCGACGCCGTCCGCGATCACCGAGACCGGGAAGTGCGCCTCCAGCCGGCCGCCCGCCATGTAGAGCGGCATCGGCGGACCCGGGACGTTGGAGATCACGAGGTTGAGCGGCGGGCGGCGGCTGCCCATCACGCGCAGGGTCGCGCGCGACGCGCGGGCGTGGACCGCGGGCGGGATGAACTTCGTGACGTCCTGCAGCAGCGTCGCGGGCATCGCCTTGTGCCGCGTCTTCGCGTCGCGGAGCGTCTCGTGCGCCGCCATCAGGCGCTTGCGCGGGTCGGCGATGTTCGTTGGGATCGGGGCGATCATCACGCCGATCTTGTTGCCGAACGTGCCGATCTGCTCCTGCGTGCGGACCGACACCGGGACCATCGCGACGAGCGGGTCGTCGGGCAGCTCGTCGCGCTCGAGCAGGAAGTTGCGCATCGCGGTCGCGCAGATCGCGACGACGACGTCGTTGACGCTGATCCCCAGCTCGTTCTTGATCGCCTTCACGCGGTCGAGCGGGAGCGAGCCGAAGCTGAACCGGCGCGACGCGCTGATCGGGTGGTTGAAGCGGGTGCGCGGGACGGTGATCGGCGACGGGCCGCCGAGCTGCTCGCCCTCCGCGTTGGCGAGCGCCTGGCGCGCGCGGGTGGAGAGACGACCGATCGTGCCGACGCCCGGGACGAGCTGGACGCCGGGGACGTCCGCGAGGTTCGGCACCGCGCTGGGCAGCGCACCCAGGGCGCGGATCGGCTGGCGCGGGAGGCCGGCGAGGCCGCGGCCGAGCATCTCGAGCTGGGTGGGGACGCGCTCGCCGGAGCGCTCGCGCGCCGTGCGGCCGTCCTTCGGCATGTCGCGCCCCTCGGGGCTGAGGTCGACGAGCGCGCTGAGGATCTCCGCTCCCGACACGCCGTCCACCGCCGCGTGGTGGATCTTCGTCAGCACCGCGACGCGCCCCTCGGGCAGACCGTGGATGAGGTAGAGCTCCCACAGCGGGCGGCTGCGGTCGAGCGGGCGGGCGACGATTCGCGCGACCTGCTCGGCCAGCGCCCGGTCGTCGCCGGGCGGCGGCGCCGCGGTCTCGCGGATGTGGAAGTCCAGGTCGAAGTCCGGGTCCTCGATCCAGTACGGGTGGTCGAGGCCGAGCGGCACCTCCGCGAGCTTCCAGCGGAACGGCTTGAGCAGCGCGAGACGCTCGGACACCAGACGGCACAGGTCGCTGCCGGCGATCGCCCCGCCCGGCGCCGTCGACGGATCGAGGATCGCCAGGCCCGACACGTGCCCGTAGGTCCGCGCGGACTCCAGCGCCAGGAACTGCGCATCGAGACTCGTCAGCTGTCGCATCGTCGTTCGGTGACCCCTCAGGTGGAAACGGCTCTCCTGAACAGCACCGTTCCCCGCTCGTGGCGCGTCGGGAACGTCGACTTGCGGCGGTCGTCGCGGGGGTGACCGCTGGGCGGGTGGAAGGCGTGCTGCGCGGACGGTGGTCGACGCGCAGCAGCCTTTTCGCCGGAGGGCCTCCGCTTGCGCGGGAGGCCCTCCGCCCCCTCCTCCTTCACGGCGGGACAGGTGCCGTGACGAGCAGGGCGGGACCCTGACAGACGATCCGCGCAGGCGCAAGCGCGCTCGTGTGAAGCGTGTGTTGAGCGTGACGCGCTCGCCCGGCCGGAGGTCACGGACCTCCCGCGCACAGCACCCCTTGACTTAAACACGGGACGGTGTTCAAACTGGCTATGTCCCCAAACAAGAAGGGTGCATCACATGCACAAGATCAGCATCGTCGTCGCGGCACTGGCCGCGACGGTCGGCCTGCTCGGCACGGCGTCGGCCGCGTCCGCGGCCGGGCTCTCCGGCCCGGCGAGCTTCACCTCGAGCAACGCCGGGCTGCCGGCGCATGAGTTCACGTTCGTCAACGGGAACATGCGGTTCACCTGCGCGGCGGTGTCGGGCCCCGGCACGATCAACCCCGCGCCGGTCGACGCGAGCGGCGACCCGCAGACCGCCTCGGTCGATCCGTCGTTCTCCAACTGCCGCTGGCACATCGTCGGCACGTCGGTGTCGGCGACCGTCACCGACACCTGCACCTGGACGCTCGCCATCACGGGCTTCACGGCGCCCGGCACGAGCACCGGCACGTTCGGCCCGAACTGCACGGTGGCCATCCGGCCGCCCGGCAACTGCGTCATCACGTTCCAGCCGTTCAGCGGTCAGGTCACCGGCCAGAACCTGACGTCGCCGACCCGTCTGCGGGCGACGACGACGACCGCCACGAACATCCCGTGGACGGCCGTCGGCAGCGACTGCGCGAACTTCGGGTCGGCCGGCACGGACGGTCGCTACACCGGCACGCTCGACCACGCGGGGCTCCAGGCGGTCGCCTGACCTCAGCCGCGGGCTCTGAGCGCGGCGGCGGCTCCGGCCGCCGCCGCGGCGCCCGCCATCAGCACGCGGCGATGCTTGGCCAGCGGCCAGGTGAGCGCGCGGGTCTTCGCCTCGTCGTCGAACGGGCCGTGCGTGCCACGGTCCTCGAGCGGCGTGTAGAGGTAGTCGGGCCGGTCGGCGGGGATCGGCTCCTCGGTCTGCTGCCCCTCGACGTTCGTGCGCGCGAGGTAGCGGTCGGCGATCCCCGGGACGACGTGGTTGGCGGCGATGATCACGGCGGTGTTGAGGCCGAGCCAGCGCTCGCGGCGCGGGTGCTCGGCGGCGTAGACGATCGCGCGCGCGGCGACCTCCGGCTGGAAGACCGGCGCGACCGGCCGCGGGTGCTTGGTGAGCGTCGTCTTGACCCACGTGAACTGCGGCGTGTTGAGCCCGGGCAGCTGCACCATCGTCACGTCCACGCCGCTCTTCTCGTGGAGCAGCTCGGTGCGGAGGCTGTCGGTGAAGCCGCGGATCGCGAACTTCGTCGCGCAGTACGTCGCCTGCAGCGGGATCGCGCGGTAGGCGAGCGCGGAGCCGACCTGCACGATCGTCCCCCGGTCGCGCACGCGCATCCGCTTCAACGCGGCGAGCGTCCCGTGCACGTAGCCGAGGTAGTTGACCTCGGTCACGCGCTTGAAGTCGTCGGCGGACGTCTCGTGGACGAACGCCAGCACCGCGGTCATCGCGTTGTTCACCCACACGTCGATCGGGCCGAGCTCGCGCTCGATCCGCTCCGCGGCCGCCTCCACCGCGGCGGCGTCCGCGACGTCGAGCGGCACCTCCAGCGGCGTCCCGCCCGCCGCCCGCACCTCGCGCGCCGCGGCGGCGAGCTGCTCCTCGCCGCGCGCGATCAGCGCCACCTTGTCGCCGCGCCTTCCGAACTCCACCGCTGTCGCGCGGCCCACGCCGGCACCCGCGCCGGTCACCACGATCACCTTGCTCATGTGCGTCCGTTCTGCCCTTCCGCGTCCTGGATGGACCGTGCCGCCGCCACCATCGCGACGTGGCTGAGCGCCTGCGGCGTGTTCCCGAGCTGCTCGCCGGCGACCGGGTCGTACATCTCGCTCAGCAGGCCGAGGTCGTTCGCGCACGCGGCGCCGCGCTCGAGCGCCTTGCGGGCGGCGGCGGGGTCGCCCGCCTGCGCGCGCGCCGCCGCCAGCCAGAACGTCGCCGGGAGGAACGCGGGCTCGAACGGGCGCTCCTCGCTCCGGCGTAGCAGCCCGTCGATCGCCAGCTCGCGCTCGATCGCGTCGCACGTCGCGACCATCCGCGGATCGTCGGCGGCGATGACGCCGTAGAGGGGGAGCAGGAGGAGCGACGCGTCGAGCAGGTCGCCGCCGAGGACGGAGACGAACGCGCCGCGTTCCTCGCTCCACCCGTCGCGCATGACGGTCTCGTAGACCTCGTCGCGCACCCGTGCCCACGCGTCGGGATCCGCCTTCTCCCCCAGCGCGTCGGCGAGCTTGACGCCGCGGTCGAGCGCGACCCAGCAGAGCGCCGCGGCCATCGTGTGGCGCAGGTCGTGGTCGCGCCGCTCCCACATGCCCCGGTCGGGCTCGCGCCACGACGCCGCCGCGCGATCGACGAGCTGGCAGAGGAAGCCGGCGGTGAACTCGTCGAGGTCGAGCAGCTCCACGTCGTGGAGCGCGTGGGCGACGTCGAGCACCTCGCCGAGCACGTCGAGCTGGCGCTGGCGCCACGCGGCGTTGCCGATCCGCACCGGCCGGCTGTCGCGCCAGCCGCGCAGGTGGTCCAGCGCGCACTCGTCCATCTGCCGCTCGCCGCCGACGCCGAAGACGATCTGCACGTGCGAGCTGAACCGGCACGAGACGGCGGCGCGGGTCATCCAGTCGAACCAGGCGACGGCCTCGTCGCTGCACGTCGCGTCGAGCATCGCACGGGCGATGAGGCTCGCGTCGCGCAGCCAGGCGAAGCGGTAGTCCCACGTGTCGCCCTCGCCGGAGCGCTCGGGCAGCGACGTCGTCGGCGCGGCGACGACGGCGCCGGTCGGCTGGTAGGTCAGCCCCTGGAGGATCAGCGACGTGCGCAGCACCTCGGCGCGGAACGGGCCCTCGTACTGGTGGTGCATGTCCGACCACGAGCGCCAGGCGTCGACCGTGGCTGCGAGGGTGGCGAACGGGTCGAGCGCGGGCGGACCGTCGGCGCGGACGCCGGGGCGGCGGTGGACGACGAAGCCGCGCCGCTCGCCGTCGCGGAGGGTGAAGCGGGCGTTCGCTTTGCTGCCGTCGGGGGACAGGACGCCGGCGTCCGCGACGAAGAGCCGCTCGGGGCCGCCGACGGTGACGATCCGCCCGCGCTCGCGGATCACGCGCGGGACGGCGAGGCCGTACTCGGGGCGCGGGACGAGGTCGGCTTGCACCTCGACGTCGCCGCCCTGCGCTTCGACGACGCGGACGAGCGCGTCAGGGGAGCGGTGGCCGATCTCGTGACCGACCGCGCCGGCCTCGAGCGCGAGCGCGTCGTGGACGATCAGCCGCGCGGCGCTCTTCATGCGGTGCTCGGTGCAGAGGACGAGCGTGCCCTCCACATACGTACGCGTTGTCTCCGCGATCTCGTCGGGGTTCGCCGGCGCGAGCGCGAAGCGGCCCGCGTCCGGGTCGAGGAGCTTGGTGAAGACGGACGGGCCGTCGAAGCGCGGGCCGGGCCACCAGACGACCTCGCCCGCGCGGGTGACCATGGCCGCGGTGCGGCAGTCGCTCAGGAAGGCGAGGTCCTCGACGCTCACTCGGCGTTGGAGTACGCGATCTGCACGCCGTCGGCGATCGCCTGGGCGGCCCACATGCCGGTGAGCAGCCGCGTCGTCTTGGGCGCGAAGACCCAGCCGACGGCGACGCCGCCCGCGACCCACTGGGCCATGCAGTACGGGCAGATGAGCAGCTCGCCGGTGGCGAAGCGCAGGCCCTCGCCGCGCGCGGCCTCCTCGACCTCGCCGTGGCCGGGGGTGTCCTGGAAGCGGGTGAACGGGGCGCGGACGAAGCTCGTGACCTTGTCCTTCGCGATGAGCCGCGACACTTTCTGGGTCGCGAGGCCGGCGAGGACGACGTCGGTCGTGCTCGGGCGGTCGAGCGTGCGGCCCTGGCGGTGGGCGGTGGCGAGCGCGCCGCCGAGCGCGGCGAAGAAGGCGCCGGAGAGGATCGCGTACCCCTTGAGCGGGCGCTGCTCGCCCGGGGCGTAGTCGGCGGTGGGGTCGGGTGCGGACATGTGCCTGCCGCCTACCCGTGGCGCGCCGCGCGTCACCCTGGCGAGGCGCGCCCGCTCTCTTACGCGGCTCTTCGACGCCCTTCAGGTTGACCGGGGACCTTGGTCGCATGACGAAGAACGCGAAGACGACCGTCGCGACGGTGACCGGTGCCGTCGTGCTGTCCTCCGTCGGGTTCGCGGTCGGGAGCCAGACGGGCGGCGGGGTCGCCGACGCCCAGACCGCGACGACGCCGACGGCCACCACGCAGACCGCGCCGGCGACGCCCGGCAAGGCCGGCAAGCCGGGCTGGG
>DATMVO010000386.1:0-5638 GCA_035563115.1 Solirubrobacteraceae bacterium | reverse complement strand
CTCAGCCCGAGCCTGTTGCAGTGGTGCGGCGGCGGGTACGCCGGCAGCGCCAGCTGCGGACCGAACGCCTCGAGCACCGCGCCGTAGACCGACGTGTGGACGTCCTCGAGGCCCGGCGCCGTGAGCTGGTCGTTGTCGTGGACGCCGGTGTCGCCCGGGTCGCATGTCTCCATGTCCCAGAACCGGCCGGTGCCGTAGAAGTTGCCGACGTTGATCACGGCGCCCTTGGCCCCGCCGTCGCCGGCCACGCCGCCGAAGGCGTTGTCGAACTTGTTGATCAGCTCCATCTGGCGGACGCCCATGTCGTAGACCTCGTCCAGCTGGCTGTCGATCTGCTGCTGGGTGCAGGTCGGCTGGTCGTTGTAGACGCCGCAGTCGAAGAGCTTGGAGACCTCGATCCCCATCACGACGGCGAGCTTGCCCTCGTTGATGATCCGGCGGGCGTCGTACGGGTCCTTGACGATGCGGAACCAGCCCTTGCCCGGCCCGCCCTCCTGCGCGTCGATGTAGTCCTGCAGGTCCTTCATCGCCTGCGCCTCGAGCTTGATCGTCTGCATCTCGTTGCAGCCGTGGCGCTTGAGGGGGTACAGGTCGCACAGCACGTGGTTGTCGACGAGCAGGTTGGTGTAGAGCCGCAGGCCGCTGCGCCACGCCCGCTCGAGCCACTTGTAGTAGGAGGCCTCGTGCGTGAGCGAGCTCCACGCGGGCCAGTCCTTGAACGTCGGCCAGCCGACCGGGTCGTGCTGGCGGACGGGCGTCGAGTTCTTGGAGATGACGTTCTCCAGCAGCGCCGCGGTGCCCTGGGCCGGGTAGTGATCGGGGCAGTCGACGAGCGCCTGCGTCACGCCGTACGGGTGCCACGGCCGGCCGCAGTGCGCGCTGCCGCCGAGGAACTCGAACGCCATCAGGTGCATGTGCGCGTCGACGGTGCCCTTGACCTCGCCCCACGGCGCCTGGCCACGCATCGGGGTGCCGGAGACGTTCGTCTCGACCTCGGGGAACGTCGCGCACCCCTGCGCCGGCACGAGCTTCAGCGGGCTCGCCGCGTCGCGCGCGACGACCCGTCGGTCGTCGTTGACGCCGAGCGCCCGCGCGGTGTTGTTCGCGAGCCGGAACGTGAACGTGTCGCCACCCAGCGCCTCGACCTTCCAGTCCGCGTTCTCGTTCGCCACCTGCGCGGGCACGATCGCCGAGCCGGTCGACGACGCCGTCGCGAGATGGTCGTTGCCGGTGCCGTAGAGCAGGTACCTGCCGAGCGTCACCGCCTGGAACCGAAACCGCTCCGCCTGCCCCGCGCTCTGCGCGCTCGCCACGTACCCGCCCGCACGGTCCTTGGCGACGAAGTGGCTCCCCGCCTGGAGCACGTAGCACCCCTTCGTCAGCGCGTACACGGCGTCCTGGCCGGGCTGCTGCGCCCCGGCCACACCCGGTACACCGAGCGCACCCCCGAGCACGACTCCGACCGCGACCAGGACCCCTCGCAACATCTGACGCATGCCCGGCACTAGATCACTCCGCGCCAACCGATGCGCCGGTTCCCGGTCAAGCGTTCGGTTTGTCGTGCGTATCTCCGCCCTGCCGGCTTTGGCACAAGCCAGTTGCGAGCTAGGAACGTTCCCAGCAACTAGGAACTAAGCCCGGAAGTTCCTAGTCAAGTTCCGAGTTGACCGACCAGACGCGGCGTGGGCTGTTCGGCGGGTGATCGGACACGATGACGCGGCCTCCGCCCAGCATCTCCTGAAGGATCTCACGGGCTCCCCGGGTGGTCATGTCGGCGAGCTTCGCGATCTGCGCAGTGCTGCGCGGCCCCTCGGCCAAGAACTGCTCGAACTGCGCGTACCGCTCCTCGCGCGGCATCCGCTGACGAGCCGGCGTCTTGTCGCTCTCGGTCGCCGCGGGGGCTGTTTCGGCTTTGGCCGCCGCCGGGTGGATCGGGATGATCACGCGGAGGCTGTGGCCGACGTCCTCGAAGGCCGGCAGCGGGTAGCCGCGCTCCTCATGCGCGGTGAGCACCTTGCCCCAGAACGAACCTCGTTCCTCGATGAGGTCGAGCTCGTGGAGATTCCGCGTGATCGCTCGGTTGCGAGTCTTGCTGTGGCCCGCACGGACGTCATCGGCGTCGATGCCGGTGACCCACGTTCCGGGGCTCTCGATCACCAGACGGTCGTCGAGGATGTGGACGTGGAACCTCGCGCCGTCGACGCTGTAGTCCGCGTGCGCGATCGCGTTGTTGAGCGCCTCGCGGATGATGATCGGGTCGTAGTGACGGAAGTTGTCGCGCTGGCGGCCACGAACGACCGACGCGGTCGGGTTGTTGCGATCGATGAACGCGTCCATCCGGTCGAGGATCGTGAGCATCGAGCCAGCACGAATCTCGTCCTGGTCCATGATGTCGGCGCCCTTGCGCGTCCCGCGAAAGCGAGCGCACAGGCAGATCGCATCTGGATGGACCTTCTGCGGTTTGCGTCCGAACAGCAGCAGTCCGCCGTTCGTCGGCACCAACTCGCCGTTGACCTCCTCGGCGATCTCGAACGTCCGGATCAGACCGTCGTCGAGGTCGATGCCCCGCTCGGCGTAGCGACCGCGCGCATCGTCGAGATCCAGGTCGTCCATGGTGGCCGCCATCGCCGGGAGCTGGTCGAAGCTGCTGCGGCCGCGCCGCTCGGTTCGCATCGCTTCGACCCGCTCGGGACCGACCTTCTTCTTCGATGAGCTGATCCGCTCGTAACACGAACCGTCCGTGTGCATCACCGGGTCGGGGCCTTGGAACCGGTGCACCTGCACCAACACGACCTCGTTGCCGCTGCTCGGATCGGTCGTGACGACGATGTCGGGAGCCAGCGGCGGCACGGTCGAGTCGTAGACCGCTTGGGCGATCTGCTGCTCGGCGCGCTGCGGGTCATCGACTCCGACCACTTCGCGCGACTTGTCGTCGACCCCGACGAGGATGACGCCGCCGGTTCGGTTCGCGAACGCGATGGCCTCACGCACGATCCCTTGAAGCCCGGAGGTGTCACGCTTGAACTCCACCTTCGAGCTCTCGTGCGCGGTGAGGAGGTCGGCGAGGACGAGGGCCATGCGCACGTCGAGTGTGCCAGCGCTTCCGGACCCACCGGTCCACGGCCGCGCCGGACGCCCGGCCTAGTCGAGGGTGGCGATGTGGGGGAGGTTGCGGTGGCGCTCGGCGTGGTCGAGGCCGTAGCCGACGACGAAGCGGTCGGGGATCTCGAAGCCGGTGTAGGCGGCTTCGAGGTCGACCTCGCGACGGGAGGGCTTGGTGAGGAGCGCGCAGACCTCGAGCGAGGCCGGGCCGCGGGTGGAGAGCATCTCGAGCAGCTTGGACAGCGTCCGGCCGGAGTCGACGATGTCCTCGACGACCAGGACGTGGCGGTCGGCGATGGGGCGGTCGAGGTCCTTGAGCACGCGCACGACCCCGCTCGACTCGGTGGCGGAGCCGTAGGACGAGACCGCCATGAAGTCCACCTCGCACTCGACCGTCAGCTCGCGCATGAGGTCGGCGAGAAAGAGCACCGCGCCTTTGAGCACGCAGACGAGGACGATGGACTTCCCGGCGTAGTCCGCGTTGATCTGCGCGGCGAGCTGCTCGACGCGGTCGCGCAGGGCGTCCGCGTCGATGAGCACGTCCGGCGTGGACGCGACGGTCAATGGTCCTCCCGGCGATAGGGCACGCCGTCGGCGGCCGGCGGCGTGGAACGCCCCACGAGCCCCGCGACGGCGATCAACGTCAAGACGTACGGCAGCGCCTGGAAGAGCGTCGCCGCCTGCGGCGAGAACTCCGGCAGCCGCTGCGCCAGCGCGCTCGACAGGCCGAAGAGCAGCGTCGCGCCGACCAGCCCGAACGGGTGCCAGCGGCCGAAGATCATCGCGGCCAGCGCGATGAAGCCGCGGCCCGCGGTCATGTTCTGCGTGAACGAGTGCACGAAGCCGATCGAGAGGAACGCGCCGCCCAGAGCGGCCAGCGCGCCCGACGCCAGCACTGCCCCGTAGCGCATCCGCTCAACCGAGATGCCCACCGTCTCCGCCGCCCGCGGGTTCTCGCCGACCGACCGCATCCGCAGCCCCTTCGGCGTCCGGAAGACGAAGATCCAGATCGCGATCGCGGCGATGAACGCGCCCCACACGAGCAGGTTCTGGTTGCTGATCGCCTTGCCGATGAACCCGAGCGAGTCGGTGCCGAGCGAGATCTCCGGCACCTGCGGCAGGTCGTCCGGCGTCCCCTCCGTCCCGAAGACGTCGACGTAGAGGTAGCCCGTCAGGCCGAGCGCGACGAAGTTCAGCGCCACGCCGGAGACGATCTGGTCCGCCCGGACGGTGATGGAGAACAGCGCGTGCACCGCTGCGAGCGCGACACCGGCGAGCACGCCGACGAGGATGCCGATCAGCCACGAGTCCGACTCCGCCGCGCCCCACGCCGCGAAGAACGCGCCCATGAGCATCATGCCCTCGAGGCCGACGTTGACGACGCCCGCGCGCTCGGACACCAGGCCGCCCAGGCCCGCGAAGAGCAGCGGCGTCGCGTACCGCAGCATCGCGGCGGTCAGCGCGCTCCACGACACGACCGTCTCGAGCTTGCCGACGCCCGACTCGGTCGCCCCGTAGGCCAGCCCGAGGCAGAGCACCGCGACGACGACGCCGACCCACCCGAGCTTCCTCTCCCCTTCGCGCAGCGCGCCGATGGAGAGGCCGAGCGACACCAGCACCAGCACCACCGAGGGCACCAGCGAGCGCACCGTGAACGGCGGGATCGTCAGGAAGAACGCGAGCGCCGCGACGACGATCGCCGCGATGCCGAGCTTCTTGCCCAGCGTGAACGTCGGCCGCTCGCGCGGCAGCTTCGGCGCGCGGAGCTTGCCGACGAGGTTCTCGGAGGTGGTGCTCACGCCGCCACCGCCCCCGGCTCGCCCGCCGCGTCGCCACGGCGGCCCCGTTTGATCCTGCGCCACAGCTGCATCAGCAGCACGTCGGTCGTGATCAGCAGCACCACGATGCCCTGGATGACGAACGTCAGGTTCTGCGCCATCTCCGGCTCGAACACCGCCGGATCGAGGTTCCGCACCGACGTGCCGGTGAGGAGTGCCCCGAAGAGCAACGCGGAGAGCACCGTCCCGACCGCCGTGTTCCGCCCCAGCAGCGCGACCGCGATGCCGAAGAAGCCGAGCTGCGAGATCTGGATGTCGTTCGTCGCAATCCGGAACTGCCAGCCGAGCACGTCGAGCGACCCGGCCAGGCCGGCGAACGCGCCGCAGAGCGCCATCACGAGCACGTACGTCCAGCCGACGCGGATGCCGCCGTACCGCGCGGCCTCCGGGTTGAGGCCGACGGCACGCGCCTCGTACCCCTTGGTCGAGCGGTTGAGCAGGACCCAGAAGAGCACCGACGCAGCGAGCGCGATGAAGATGCCGATGTGCAGGCCCTGCAGCTGCGGGTCGCCCCAGAAGACCGGCAGCTTGGCGCCCTCGGCGATGTCGTTGGACACCGGGACGTCCACCTGGGCGGGGTTGTCGTTCTGCAGCGGGCTGCCGAGGTTGAACACCCACACGCCCGTCCAGATCGCGATCCAGTTGAGCATGATCGTGGAGATCACCTCGTTGGTGCCCACGAGGGCCTTCAGCAGGCC
>DATMVO010000385.1:0-2343 GCA_035563115.1 Solirubrobacteraceae bacterium | reverse complement strand
CCGCGCCGCCCCAGCGCGGCGCTTCACCCGGAGCGCCGCGCGTGCGGTATGCCTCTCGGCGTGACGCGGCTGACGTACCCGGACCCTCCGCTCTCGGGCGGCCGCGTCGCGCTCCGGCCCTGGAGCGACGCGGACCTCGACTGCCTCCGCGACGCCGCGACCGACCCGCGCATCCCGGAGGGCACGACCGTCCCCGCCACCTTCACGCCCGACGCCGCCCGTGCGTTCGTCCGGCGCCAGTGGAGCCGCGAGTCCGGCGGCGAGGGCCTCTCGCTTGCGATCACCGCCGGCGGCGACGCGGTGGGTACCTGCGTCCTCATGCTCCGCCCGCAAGAGAGCGTCGCGGGCATCGGCTACTGGCTCATCCCCCGCGCCCGCGGCCGAGGCCTCGCCACCGCCGCCGTCCGGCTCCTCACCGACTGGGCGCTCCAGGACACCGGCCTCGCCCGCATCGAGGCCTGGGTCGAGCCGGACAACACGCCCTCGCTCCACGTCCTCGCCGCCGCCGGCTTCGAGCGCGAAGGCCTCCTGCGCTCCTTCCTCTCCTTCGGCGACCGCCGAGCCGACGCCGTCGTCCTCTCCCGCCTCGCCTGAACCCCCACAACCCTCCCACCGTCAGAGCCACGCCCACGCTGGGAGGGAAACCGGCGCCCTACACCCACAACCCTCCCAACGTCATCGAAGCGCCGACGATGGGAGGGAAAGCGGCGTTCCCAACCCCCGCAACCGTCCCACCGTCGAGCACTGAACCACGATGGGACACTTTTCGGGGCTAGAGCTGACAAACCGTCCCATCGTCAACGAGCGAATCGACGATGGGACACTTCTTCCGGCACAACCGGAAGAACCGACCCAGCGCGACCCCGCGCGCGACGCTGGGACACTTTCTCCGGCCCGCGGGAGCGCACAGCGAACCCGACCATCAACCCCACCCACCGCCCAGCAACGGCCGCAGCCCTGAGCGCGGCAGCGGAAGCGCGCGCTACACGCCCGAGCCGGCGCCCCCGCGACCCGCACCGCCGGCGAAGCGTGCGGCGCCCTCGGATGCGATGCGAAGCGTGGCGGCGCCGGAGCGGGCCTCAAGAGCGAGGCCGTCAGGCAGCGGGTGGCTGAAGGACGCGAGCGCGGCGGCGCGGTCGGCGAGCATCGTCTCCTGCGGAAACGCCGCGAGCCCCTCGGCGATCTCCAGCGCCCGCGACACCTCCGCACCCGCGGCGACGACCTCCGTCGCGAGCCCGATGCGCAGCGCCTCGTCGGCATCGACGATGCGGCCGCTCAAGATCAGGTCCAACGCCCGCCCCTGCCCGACGATCCGCGGCAGCCGCTGCGTCCCACCGTCGATCAACGGCACACCCCACCGCCGCTCGGTGAACCCCAGCCGCGACCCGCGAGCGACCACCCGCAGGTCGCACCACAGGGCCAGCTCCAGCCCGCCCGCGACGCACCATCCGCCGACCGCGGCGATCGTCGGCTTCGGCGACTCCAGCCGGGTGAAGCCCAAGGGACCACCCTCGTCCTCCAACCGCGGCGCGAGCGTGTCGAGCGCCTTGAGGTCCGCGCCCGCGCAGAACGCCTCGTCTCCCGCGCCGCAGAGCACGAGCACCCGCGCGCCCTCGTCCGCGACGAACGCGTCGAAGCCGCGCCGCAGCTCGGCGGCGGTCGGGCCGTCGACGGCGTTGCGCCGCTCCGGCCGGTCGATGGTGAGCAGCGCCGCGGCGCCCCGCCGTTCGTACGTGACCACGGCCGCGACCCTACATCCGGGTAGCCCGCCCGCGGTGCTCGCCCTCGCCGCCACCACGCTCCTCGCGCCGCTCCTCGTCGCCGCGACGACGCTCGTCGCCCGCCGCCACGGCCCACACGCCGGCGGCATCGTGAGCGCGTTCCCGGCGATCGTCGGCCCGGTCCTCCTCATCGACCTCCTCGAGCGCGACGCCGCCTTCGCCGCCGAGGCCGCCGCCGGCACGCTCCTGGGTCTCGTCGCGCTCGCGATCTTCGCCGCCCTCTACGGACGCGCGGCGGCAAGCGCCGGATGGCCGCGCGCGCTGCTCGTCGCCTGGGCGGGCGCGGGGATCAGCGGAGCGCTCCTCGCCGGCCTCACCGCCCCGCCGCTCGCCGCCGCCCTCGCCGCCACCGCCGCTTTCCGCGGTTGCGCTTTCTCCGGCCGGGCCGCTCGCGGCGCCACCGGTGACATCCTCCGCCGGAGTCGCATTCGGGTCGATCGTCGGAAGAGGCGGCGGCGCTCCCTCCGCCGACACCCGCGTGGCAATGTCCTCAACCCCTTCATCGTCGTCATCACTTGACCCGCAGGCGCTCAGCCCCCAGATCGTGACCAGCGCCGCCGGG
>DATMVO010000384.1:0-8067 GCA_035563115.1 Solirubrobacteraceae bacterium | reverse complement strand
GAGTCCATCGAGCCCAACCAGCAGTCACGCACGTCGCCAATGCCGCCCCCCGGCGCACCAGTCGAGTCGACCGTCTACGGCGTCGCGCCGGCCGGCATCGACACGGTCCAGGCCACGACCCTCAGCGGCGAGAAGGTGCAGGGCGAGGTCGCGAACGGGATCTACACCGTCCGTGGCACCGACCTGGCCAGCCTCGACCTTCGGAGCTCCGCCACCGCCCCCGCCGCCGCTCGGGCGTCGGGAACCCACACGGTGCGGCTGCTCGCCGGTCGCTGAACCCGCGGCCTCGGGCGTCGGAGGGCTCGCGCGTGGGCCTGGCCCAACGCTCGAGCCGGCGCCCGGCATGTCCGGTACCAGGGCCGTCCAGTTCGGCTGGGCGGGGCTGGCCGGACGTGCCGGTCGACGGCCTCCCAGCAACGCCCCGAGAACCGCCCGACAAAGCGCAAGCGCCAACAGGGAGCGCGAGTGGTTCGTGACGGCTTACACTCCGCTCATGGGACAGGGGAACCGGCTGCTGTCCGCGGTGCTCGAGCCGCGCCGGAGGACGATCCTCCAGATGCTCGCCGAGGAGGAGCGCGACGTCGCGGTCGGCGAGCTCGCCAAGCGCTTCTCGGTCACGCGCCCGGCCATCTCCCAGCACCTGGCCGTCCTCAAGGACGCCGGGCTGGTGGACCACGACACGACGCCGGGCCGGCGGGGCTACCGCCTCAAGCCGGAGGGCGTCGCCGCCGCGAAGGCGGCGCTGGACGCGCTGGCGACCGAGCTCCCGGGCGGGGGCGCGGGCACGGGCGAGCGCGCGCCGGTGGCGCTCGAGCTGGACGTCGACGGGCCGCGCGAGGCCGTCGCGCAGCTGCTCACGACCCGTGCGGGCATCGAGCGCTGGCTCGGCCCGAAGGCCGAGATCGACGCGCGGCCGGGCGGGATCTTCCGCGTCGACCTGGGCGTCGGCGACATCGTCGCCGGGACGTACCTGCACGTCGACGCGCCGTCCCTCGTGGTCTTCACGTGGGGCGTCGAGGGCGGCGACGGACCGCTCGCGCCCGGCGCGACGCGCGTGGACGTCGCCCTCGGCGAGGCGGGGCAGGGCCGCACGCGCGTGCGCCTCGAGCACCGCGGTCTGCCCGCGGAGTTCCAGGCGCCGCACCTGGCGGCGTGGGCCCGCCACCTCGCCCAGCTGGACGAGGTGACGGGCGGCCGGTAGAGGCCGGCTGGAGCTGTTGGCCGGGAAGGTCTGGGTCTGGGAGCTAGGCCAGGGCCTTGGCGGCGGCGTCCAGGATGCGCTCGGGCTGGAAGGGCTTGACGACGAAGTCCTTCGCGCCCGACTTGACGGCTTCGAGAACCTTGCTCTCCTGGCCCAGCGCGGAGCACATGATGACCTTGGCGTCGGGGTCCAGCGCGACGATCTCGCGCAGGGCCTCCAGGCCGTCCTTCTCGGGCATCGTGATGTCCAGCGTGGTCAGGTCGGGGCTCAGCTCCTGATAGCGGACGACGGCCTCGGCGCCGTTGGCGCCCTCGCCGACGACCTCGTGGCCGCCCTTGGTGAGCGCGTCGCTCACCATCTTGCGCATGAACGCAGCGTCGTCCACGACGAGCACTCGTGCCATATGGATCAGCTCCTCTCGATCGAGGTTGACGTTGTCATTGGGAGATCGGATGCGTCACCGAGGACCTCCTCGATGCGCACCGCCCACTCGTCCTCCACGAGGACGAGCCGGCCTGTGGCGAAACGGCGGCCGTTGACCATGAGGTCGACGGGCTCGTCCGCGCCCCGATCGAGCTCGATGACCGCACCCGCAGGCCGGCTCACCGCATCGCTCATCGGCATCGTGGCGCGGCCGATCTCCGCGCACACACGCAGCTGCACGCTGCGAAGGATCTCGTGGGGGCTGCCGACGCCGGTGTCCACCGCACCGTCGGGCCCGCCACTTCCGCCGCCGATCTCGACGGCGTTCATGTCGTCCAGCGCCCGCGTCATCTTCAGGACGAAGGCCTTCGGGACGAGCTGGATGAGGCGGCACGGCTCGCCGGCGAGCGAGAACGTCACGCCGGTGGCGTGCGGCGCGCCCTCGCCGAGGAGCAGCGCGTCCTCGACCGTGACGACGTCGCGGACCTCCGGGGTGGAGATCTCCACCTCGTCGCCGAGCACCTTGCTCGTCGCGCCGGCCGCGGCCGCCATCATCTGGTTCATCGCCTCCGCGACCGCGGAGAGCTCGAGCTCGTCCAGGGGATGGCTCCCCGGGTCGGGCTCCATGCCCATCATCGCGGCGGCGAGCTTGCGCACGCCGGCGATCGTGGTGACGAAGAGGTTGCCGCCGCTCGCGCCGTCGGTGTAGGACACCTCGGCCGCGACCGCGGGCACCGCGACGCCGTCGAGCGGCGGCAGGCCCTGCGGGACGATGGTCGCCTCGCCGATCTCGACGCCGTCGGGCAGGAACATGCGCAGGACGCCCCCGACGGCCTCGGCCGTCGAGTTCGCCAGCTCCATCAGCGCGGTCTCGGTGCTGCTCACAGGACCAGCCCTTCCGGCTCGAGGCGCTCGACGACCTGGACGGCACGGCGGTGACCGTGGCGGCCGGGCTTGGCGCGGTAGACGGGGGTCTCGTCGGCGAAGATCGTCACGCCCTGCTCGGCGGCCTGGCCGAAGCGCAGGACGTCGCCGGCCTTCAGCCCGAGGACGTCCTCGGCGCTGATCGGCATGTGGGCCACCTCGGCGCGCAGCTGCACGTCGACGTTGCCCATGACCTTGGACATCTTGTCCGCGCTCTCCTCGTCGCCGCCGTCGTCGTCGTAGGCGTCGACGCCCAGGCGGTCGGCGACCGGCTCGATGGCGCGGTAGGGGAGCAGCAGGGTGACGGTCGAGGAGTCGCGGTCCATCCGCATCTCCATCGTCAGGCAGAGGGTCGGCTCGGACAGCGGCGCGATCTGCACGGACTCGGGCTGCATCTCGAGGTCGATGAGCTTCATGCGGCACTCGGCCAGGTCGCTCCACGTGACCGAGAGCTGGTCGAGCAGCTGCTCGAAGACGTGGCCGGCGAGCGCGCGGTCGATGTCCGAGAGCTTCCGCGACGGGATCCGGCGGCCGACGGGCCCGCCGAGCACGCGCTCGATGAACGCGAGGACGAGCGGCATCTCCAGGGTCATCATGAACCGCGTCCGGTGCGGCTCGAGCTCGACGATCGCGGAGATCGACGGCTCGGGCACCTCGGACAGCGCGTTCGACCACGTCAGCTGGCCCACGTCGATGACCTCGAGGCGCATCGGGACGCGGAGCTCCGCCGACAGCCGCGAGGACGCGGTCTGGCAGAAGGTCTCGTGCGCGAGCTCGAGGCGACGCTGCTGGTCCTTCGTGAACTTCGTCGGGCGCGTGAAGTCGACCGTGCGGACACGGCGCGACCTGCGCTGACGCGGCTCGGCGCGCTCGGGAAGCGTGCCCTCTTGGGCCGCGGCGACGAGCGCTGCGACCTGATCGTTGGAAAGTACCTCGCCGGACATGTAGCTCTCAGATGGGGGGACCGAGCTGGGAGCTCAGCCCCCATAGAGGGTTGTCGGCTTCCCGCCCGCGGCCTTGACCGTGACGAGCCCCTCTTCGGGCAGGACGCGGATCGTGCGGCCCGTCGAGCCGCTCGTCTCGGCGGCCACGACGGGGATCCGGGCGGCCTTCAGCGCCTCGCGGGCGGCCGCCTCGTTGCGCGCGCCGATGTCCATCGACGAGCCGATGGCGAACATCCGCGCACCGCCCACGAGGACGGCCTCGAGGCCGGTGCGGCGCGAGCCCTTGCGGGCCATCATGTCCAGCAGCGCCGGCACGGCGTGGTCGCCGAACTTGCCGGGCGTCCCGCCGGGCCCCTCGGGGGGCGCGGCGGGCAGCATCACGTGCGCCAGCCCGAAGACCATGCGCGAACGGTCCAGGAGCGCGAGCCCGATGCACGAGCCGAGGCCGATGGAGACGAGCGCCGCACCCCCCTTCGAGGAGATCGCGTGCTCGCCCATGCGGACCATGATCTCCGGGGAGGTCATGCCGTCAGCTGATGCCGAGGCGCTGCAGCAGGTCGTTCACGCTCTTGGTGCTCGGCACCAGGAGGAACGAGACCTGCGCGTCGGTGCCCTCGATGATGAGGTTCGAGTCGAGGAGCAGCGCGATGTCGGCCGTCTCGGCGGACGCGGCGAGGATCGACGAGACGACGGCGCCGAGCATGTCCGACGCCGCCTGCGGCGGGCCGGGCTCGATGTTCACGCCGGTCGTCGTGCCGAGCGCGCCCAGGTACGACGCGCCGACGATGTTGCCGATCTCGCTGAGGGCCGAGAAGCCCATCTCCGTGCCCGCCTCGACGCCGAGGATCGAGCACAGGGTCTCGGCGCTCTGGCCGGCGAAGAGCATCAGGACGATGCCCTCCAGGTCGCCCAGGACGGGCAGCGCGACGGCGGTGACCTGCTGCTCGGCGGGGCCGGCGGCATCGACGGCGTCCGCCAGCGGCAGCGCCATCGCGTTGGGCACGCTGACGTCCACGGGCTGGCCGATCATCCCCGACAGCGCCGTGGCGGCGGTGCCGGATCCGATGTTGGCCAGCTCGCCGAGGGCGTCGAGCTGCATGGCTGAGAAGGTGGAGCTCACGGGGGTTCCTCCGCTGGTGACGGGTGTCAGGCGGCGGCGCGCGCAGGAACACGCGCGGGGCCGAAGAGGGCGTCGCAGTCGACGATGAGGGCGATGTTGCCGTCGGACAGGACCGCGCCGCCCGACACCGCCGCGCGCTCGCCGACGTCCGGCGGGAGCGGGCGGGTGACGAGCTCGCGCTGGCCGACGAGCTTCTCGACGGCCAGGGCGACGCGCCCCTGCGAGCCGTGGACGATCACGGCGTAGTCGTGGTGCTCGACCGGCTCGTAGCCCAGCGCGCTGGCGGCGTCGAGCAGCGGGATCGCGCTGTCGCGCAGCACGAGCATGCGGCGGCCGGCGACCGAGCGGATCGAGGCCTCCTGCAGCTGGAGCGTGCGCTCGACGCGGTCGAGCGGGATCGCGAACGGCAGGCCGCGCGTCTCCACCTGCAGCGCCGCCATGATGGCGAGCGTCAGCGGGAGGCGGATGTGCGTGGTCGAGCCCTGACCGGGCTCGGAGGTCATCTCGACCTCGCCGCCCAGCTCGCGGATGATGTTGCGGACGGCGTCCATGCCGACGCCGCGGCCGGAGATGTCCGACATCTTCTCGGCGGTCGAGAAGCCCGCGGTGAAGAGCAGCTCGACGGCCTGCGCGGCGTCGACGGTGTGCTCGGTGCCGGCCGGGATCAGGCCCCGCTCGGCGGCGCGCTTGGCGACGGCGGCCGGGTTGACCCCGCGGCCGTCGTCGCGGACCGTGATGACGACGTTGCCGCCGGCGTGACGGGCCGAGATCTCGAGCGTGCCCATGGCCGGCTTGCCGGCCGCGATGCGCTGCTCGGGGCTCTCGAGGCCGTGGTCGAGCGAGTTGCGGACGAGGTGGACGATCGGGTCGCCGAGCGCCTCGATGACCGTGCGGTCGAGCTCGGTCTCCTTGCCGTTGAGCACCAGCTCGACCTGCTTGCCGAGCTTGGCCGACAGGTCGCGCACCAGGCGCGGGAAGCGCATGAAGACGGACTCGACCGGGATCATGCGGACCTGCATGACCATCGCCTGCAGCGCCTGCGACGTGCGGGTCAGGTCCTGCATCGCCTGCGGGAGGCCCGGAACGTCGGCCTGGCCGACGAGCGACTCCAGGTGCGTGCGGTGCACGACGAGCTCGCCCATGAAGTGCATGAGCTGGTCGAGCCGGTCCGCGTCGATCCGGACGGTCTGGCCGCCCTTCTTGTGCGCGGCCTTCGGCGCGTCCGGCGCGGCGGGCACACCCGCGGCGGCGACCGCCGGGATGACCTCCGGCTCGGTGACCTTCTCCTCGGCCGTCGCGTCGGCGACGTCCGTGACGTTCTTCGCGGCGGCGATCAGCGTCTCGAGCTCGGCGTCGGTGGCGACGAACGCCTCGATCAGCCGGCCCTCGAACTTGTCGCAGCCGTCGGGCGTCGGGGTCGAGCCGACGAGCTCGCCCAGGCCCTCGAGCGCCTTGAGCACCATGAAGGCGCGGACGCCCGTCATGCCGCACTCGTCCTCGAGGCGGGCCTCGACGCGGACGGTCCGGCGGCCGGCGGCGTTCGCGAGCGCGACCTCCTCCTCGACCGCGCCGCCCTGGCGCTCGACGTGCTGCTCGACCGTGCGCTCGCCCACGAGGCCCTTCAGCTGCTCGACGAGCGGCTCGTGCTCGAGCTTCTCGGCGCCGTCGGTCTCGATCGCGTCGACGTTCGCCTCGATGGCGTCCAGGCACTGGAGCAGGACGGTGGTGACGTCCTGGCCCAGCCCGCCCTTGCGCTGCCGCAGCAGCTCGAAGACGTCCTCCATCTGGTGCGTGAGGGCGGCCATGTTGGCGAAGCCCATGGTCGCGCTCATGCCCTTCATGGAGTGGGCAATGCGGAAGATCTCGTCGACGGTCTCCTGATCGTCAGGCGTCTCCTCGATCTTCACGACGGCGATGTTCAGCTCCTGGAGGTGCTCACGCGCCTCGGCCAGGAACATCGGGAGGTACTCGGAGACGTCCATCAGCTCTTCCGGTAGACGAAGGGGTGGGTGGGTTCGAGGCCGAGCTCGCGGGGCTTGGAGACCCGCTCGGTGGAGCCGATCATCAGCACCCCGCCCGGCCGGAGGGACTGCACGAGGCGCTCATGGAGCGCGTCGCGCACCTCCTCGTTGAAGTAGATGACCGTGTTGCGGCAGAGCACCAGGTCGTACGCCTCCTGCGGGATCCGGCTGATCAGGAGATCCCCGGTGTCGAAGGAGACGAGTCGCTTGAGCTCGGGCTTGGCGTGGAAGCCGCCGGTGTCCGGCGTGAACCACTTGGCCAGCTCGGCCTTCGGCGCGGAGCGCGCGTCCTCGGTGGTGAAGACGCCGCGGCGCGCGCGCTCGACCATGCGCTTGTCGATGTCGGTGCCCTTGATCGTCGCGCGAGCGCGCGGGATCGAGGCGGAGGCGACGGCGGCCAGCGTGTAGGCCTCGGCGCCGTACGAGCAGCCGGCGGACCAGGCGCGGACCCGATTGCCCTCCTTGGCCAGCTCGGGCAGCACCTTGTCGCCGAGCAGCGTCCACTGCTCGGGGTTGCGCCAGAGCTGCGAGACGTTGATCGTGACGCGGTCGAGGAACTCGTCGACCTTGGCCTTGTCGGCCTGGAGGACCTTGAGGTAGGTCTTCAGGTCGGTGTGGCCCTGCTTGGTCGCGAAGGTGCGGATGCGCCGCTCCATCTGACCGCGCTTGTACTGGTGCAGGTCGATGCCGGTGAGGCGCTTGACCCCGTCGCAGAGCGCGACGTAGTCATCGTTCAGCGCGGACGGCTTCGGCGCGGCAGGCTTGGGTGCGGTTGCCCGGGTGGTCGGGCGCGGTGCGAACGTGCTCATGCTCCGATCTCCTGAGCTATGGCGGTGGGCAGGTCGTCGAGGGGGGCGACCACATCGGCCAGCCCCGCCTCGGCCACGGCACGGGGCATGCCGTAGACGGTGCAGGTGGATTCCGCCTCGCAGAGGATGCGGCCGCCGTGCTTGCGCACGGCCTTCGCGCCCTCCAGGCCGTCGCGGCCCATCCCGGTCAGGACGACCAGGACGACGCGCGGGCCGTACTTCTTGGCGACGTCGGCGATGGTGAGGTCGGCGCGCGGGCGGAGCGCGCCGATCGGCGCGTCGTCGCTCAGGCGCGCCTTGTCGCTGTCGAACCGCAGGTGCGAGCCGCCGGGCGCCATGAGCAGGAGCCCGGGCTTGAGCTGCTCGCCGCCCTGCGCCTCCACCACGGTGTGGCGTGAGTCGCGATCCAGGCGGCTGGCGAGCGACGCCGTGAAGCCGGGCGGCATGTGCTGGACGATGAAGCCGCCCGCGCCCACGGAGCTGATCTGCGGCACCAGGCGCGCGAGCGCCTTCGGGCCGCCGGTGGAGCAGGCGATCGCGAGGATCTTGCTCTGCCCGCCCGCGACCGGCGCGGGGCGGGCGCCGGCGACGGGCGCACCCGCGGCGGGACGCGTCCCGAGCGGGC
>DATMVO010000383.1:0-3738 GCA_035563115.1 Solirubrobacteraceae bacterium | reverse complement strand
CGCGATCGGCGCGGCGACGATGTGCGCGCGGACCTGCGCGACGAGCTCGGCGGGGATCTCCGTCAGCCCGTGATCGTGGTGCGCGTGCGCCGCCACCTGACTGAGGATCCCGTCCTCGTCGGGCGCCTTGAACGTGGCGACGCAGCCGGGGACGACGGCACCGCAGGCGAACTGCTTCATGGGGCGACCTTCCTTGGTCCTGACACAGGGCTCCGGCCCGCGCTTCCACGGGCCCACGGACCGCATCGGCATCCTTCTCGGCCGATCGGAGGATCCGCGGACGTTCCTCCGACCGCCTCGGTGCCACGTTCACGCCGCCTCCCGCGCCCGCTCGCGCTCGTACCACCGCACCCACTTGCGGATCGCGTTGCCCGACACCCCGTACTTGCGGCCCGTGCCTTCCCAGCCGAGCTGCTCGACCTCCGCCAGCAGCCGCTCGTACGGCGGCCGCTCCACCCGCCGCGCGCCGGGGCGCGGGCGTCCCGTCCGGTCCCACCGGGAGCCGCACGCGACCGAGCAGTACCGCTGGCCGGCTTTTCGCGGGCGGAACGACGTGCTGCAGCGCGCGCACGGACGTTCGGCGGGGATCGCCGCGTTCCGGCCGCAGTGGGTCTCCAGCGTCGCGTTGCAGTTCGGGCAGACGATCCTCAGGTTCTCCAGCCGGTTGTCGTCGCGGACGCCGTTCGCGTGGTCGAGGATCAGCGACATCCGCCGGCCGCGCCACTCCTCCCCCTGGCCACACAGCTCGCATCGCCGCTCTTTCAACCCCGCGCGGTAGAGCTTCTCCTTCAGGTGCGACGAGCCGATCGTGCTGCCTTCGACAAGGAGCCGTTCGAGCGGCACGGCGCGCGTGCGGTTGAGGCGCACCGTGTGGGCACGGGGGTCGAAGTGGTCGACCGGGACGTCCCAGATCTCGACCCACTTCCGCAGGACCCTGTGCGAGCCGCCGTGGTCGCACATCCCCATGCGTCGAAGCGCCTCGGCGTAGCTGAGCGAGGCGGCGACGGCCTCGCGGGCTTCGGCTTCGGTGTATCGCGGCGCCATGCGAACACATGTTCGTGTCCGGGACGGACGGAAGAGCTGGGGGGCCCGGATTCGAACCGAGGTTTCAAGGCACCAAAAGCCTGAGTCTTGCCGCTAGACCACCCCCCAAAGGGCGCGAAGGAGAGTACGAGACGGGCGGGCTCATACGATCTGCCGCATGCCTCGCCTCGTCGCCGTCGTCATGGCCGCCGGTCAGGGGACGCGGATGAAGTCCGCGACCCCGAAGATGCTGCACGACCTGTGCGGATGGCCGCTGGTCCGGTGGCCCGTGGAGGCGGCGCGCGCGGCCGGCGCGGACGCCGTGATCGTCGTCGGCGGGCCCGACCGGGCGCTCGAGGGGCACCTGCCGGAGGGGGTGGAGCTGGCGGTGCAGGAGCGCGCGCAGGGGACCGGCGACGCCGTCCGCTCGGCCGCGCACCTGATCGAGCCCGACGACACCGTGATCGTGATGAACGGCGACGTCCCGCTCATCACCGGCGAGGCGCTCGACGCGCTCGTCACCACCCACCGGGACGCCAAGGCCGCCGCGACGATGGTCACGATGGTCCTCCCCGACCCGGGCGCGTACGGGCGCGTCGTCCGCACCGCGGCCGGCGACGTCGAGCGGGTCGTCGAGGCGAAGGGCGGCTCGTCCGACGCCACGGCCGAGGAGCTCCTGATCCGCGAGGTCAACGCCGGCATCTACGCCTTCGGTGGCGCCGCGCTCACCGACGCGCTCGGCAAGATCCGCAACGAGAACGTGCAGGGCGAGTACTTCCTCCCCGACACGCTCCCGGTCCTCATCGGGGAAGGCCACCGCGTCGCCGCCCACGTCGTCGACGACGCGAACCTGACCCTCGGCGTCAACGACCGCGTCGAGCTCTCCCGGGTCCGCGACCTCGCCCAGCAGCGGATCCACGACCAGCACGGCCGCGCCGGCGTCACGATCGTCCAGCCCTCCTCGACCTCCATCGACGCGTCGGTCGAGATCGGCCGCGACACGACGATCGAGCCCGGAACGGTGCTCAGAGGCGCCACGACGATCGGCGCGAACTGCACCATCGGCCCCCAGGTCACCGCGAAGGACCTCACCGTCGGCGACGGCGTCACCGCCTTCCACGCCTACCTCGTCGACTCCACCGTCGAGGACGGCGTGAAGATCGGCCCCTACGTGCACCTGCGCGGCGGCACGGTCCTGCGCAAGGACGCCCGCGCCGGCACCTTCGTCGAGATGAAGAACTCCGACGTCGGCGAGGGCTCGAAGGTCCCGCACCTCTCCTACCTGGGCGACGCCGACGTCGGCCCGAAGACCAACGTCGCGGCCTCCAACGTCACCGCCAACTACGACGGGAAGAACAAGCACCGCACCACGATCGGGGCGAACGTGAAGACCGGCGTGGACAACACCTTCGTCGCCCCGGTGACGATCGGGGACGACGCCGTGATCGCCGCCGGATCGGTGATCACGGAGGACGTCCCGCCCGGCGCGCTGGGCGTGGCACGCGCCCGCCAGACCAACGTCACGGACTACGCCCGGCGCAAGGGGTAGAGTTCCTGTGACCGTGAGCGCCCTCGAGACGCACCCCGTCGCGACGAGCCTCGACATCGGCTACGCCAAGAGGCTCATGGTCTTCGGGGGTCGCGCGCACCCCGAACTCGCAGCGAAGATCGCGAACAACCTGGGCATCGGACTCGGCCCGGTGACGCTGAAGACCTTCTCCAACGGCGAGGTCTACTGCCGCTTCAACGACTCGATCCGCGGCGCGGACGTGTTCATCGTCCAGCCCACGTGCGGGAACCCCGCCACGGGCGTGACGGCGAACGACTCGCTGATGGAGCTGATCCTGATGATCGACGCGGCAGTCGGCGCGTCGGCGCACCGCGTGGTGGCCGTCACCCCGTGGTACGGCTACAGCCGTCAGGACAAGAAGTCGATGGGCCGCGAGCCGATCTCCGCCCGCGCCGTCGCGCGGATGCTGGAGGCCGTCGGCGCCGACCGCGTCCTGACGATGGATCTGCACGCCGGCCAGTTGCAGGGCTTCTTCTCCAAGCCCGTCGACCACATGACAGGGCTGCACATCCTCACGCAGCACTTCATCGACCTGAACCTGCCGGATCCGGTCGTCGTGGCGCCGGACGTCGGCCGCGCGAAGCTCAACCAGAAGTTCGCGGAGAAGATCGGGGCCGAGCTGGCGATCCTCACCAAGGAGCGCCCGGAGCACCAGCAGGCCGAGATCGGCTACGTCATCGGCGATGTGAAGGGCCGCAACGCGATCATCGTCGACGACATGATCGACACCGCGGGGACGCTCAAGGCGGCGGCGCACACGGTGCGCGACGCGGGCGCCAAGACCGTGTACGCGGCGGCGACGCACCCGGTGCTCTCCGGCAAGGCGTTCGAGAACCTGGCGGACGCCGGGTTCGAGGAGATCGTCGTCACCGACACGATCCCACTCCGCGACGGCGCGCCGGACAACATCCGCGTGCTCAGCTGCGCCGACCTGCTGACCGACTCCGTCCGCCGCATCTTCACGGACGACTCGGTGAGCGACATCTTCGGCGGCGAGAACCAGCTCTTCTAGCTCGGCAGCGGCGCGCCCGACACGGCGGCGAGCGCGCCCGCGACCGCGGCGCACAGCAGCGTCGGCACGACGCCGCGGCGGAGCACGAGCAGGAGGACGGCGGCGAGCGCGAGCACCGCGAGCTGCCACGTCT
>DATMVO010000382.1:0-8211 GCA_035563115.1 Solirubrobacteraceae bacterium | reverse complement strand
AGCCGCCTTCGGCGCGGGCGTCGTGTTCTCCGCCGCGGCCTCGGCGGCCTTCGTCGAGCTCTGCCGCGGGCCCGGGCCGGTGGCCTTCGCGACCGCCGGCTTCTTCCCGGCGGCGGCCGTCGCCTTCGCGGCGGCGCCCGCGGGCTTCTTCGCCGTCGCGGTCGCCTTGGCGGCCGCGGGCTTCTTCGCGGCGGCCGGCTTCTTCGCCGCGGCCGGCTTCTTCGCGGCCGCCGGCTTCTTGGCGGGAGCGGGGGTCTTCGCCGCGGGCGTCGCGGCGGCGTCGGGCGTGTCAGGGGTGGCGCCGGTGCTCTCTGCTGCCGCGGCCTTCACCGCGTCCACCTGCTCGGCCGTCGTCCCGGTGCGCTTGGTACTGCGGCGGGCCGGGCGGGACCGTGGCAGGCTTGAGAGGACCTCGCGCTGAGGATCATCAGCCATCGGCCGATCATTCTGTCGCAGGTTGCAGGGCGACGCGGCGCGCGTCGAGATGTTCGTTGATCCTCCCTTAAAAGTCCCTAGACTGAGGCAGCCCAACGACGGTGGCGACCGGGTAGACCTGCCCGCAGCTCCATCGGGGACCCTCGCGAGGAACCACGTGCCGGCCCCGGCCGGCGGAAACGGAACTTCATGTCAGTCGTAGAACTCCAGGAACTCGAAGAGGTCAAGAATCTCCTGGCGCGGGGCCAGGAGGTCGGCGTTCTCACGTTCGCCGAGATCACCAAGGCCGTATCCGAGCTCGACCTGGACGAGTCGGACGTCGAGGAGCTCCACACCTTCCTCGAGGGTTCCGAGATCGAGCTGGTCGAGGAGATCGATCCCGCGACCACGGCGGCCAACGCCGTCGAGCGCGCGCCCGACAAGCGCGGTGGGCGCCGCAAGTCGAAGACGGCGGACATCTTCCGTCCCGACATGACGACCGATTCCCTTCAGCTCTTCCTGAAGGACATCGGCAAGGTCCGCCTCCTCACCGCTCAGGAGGAGGTCGATCTCGCGAAGCGCATCGAGCGCGGCGACCTCGACGCGAAGCAGAAGATGGTCGAGTCGAACCTCCGCCTCGTCGTCTCGATCGCGAAGAACTACCGCAACCAGGGCCTGCCGTTCCTGGACCTCATCCAGGAGGGGACGCTCGGCCTCGTCCGCGCCGCGGAGAAGTTCGACTACCGCAAGGGCTTCAAGTTCTCGACGTACGCCACCTGGTGGATCCGCCAGGCGATCGCCCGCGCGCTCGCCGACAAGGCGCGCACGATCCGCATCCCGGTGCACGTCGTCGAGAAGCTGAACAAGATCGGCCGCGCCGAGCGCAAGCTCGTCACGGAGCTCGGTCGCGAGCCCTCCAACGAGGAGATCGCGGAGGCCACCGGCATCGACGCCGAGGAGGTCGACTCGATCAAGCGCTCCGCCCAGGCCCCGGTCTCGCTCGAGAAGCCGGTCGGCGACGAGGAGGAGTCCGAGTTCGGCCAGTTCATCGCTGACGAGCGTGCGGAGTCCCCGTACGAGCGCGCGGCGGAGATCCTCACGAAGGAAGCTCTCCGCGAGGCCCTCGAGAACCTGAGCTACCGCGAGCGCCGCGTCCTCGAGCTGCGCTACGGCCTCGGCGGCGAGCACCCCCGCACGCTCGACGAGGTCGGCCGCACGTTCAACGTCACGCGCGAGCGCATCCGCCAGATCGAGAACCAGTCGCTCAAGAAGCTGCAGAGCCTGGCGGAGGCCCAGAAGCTCCGCGACGTCGCCTAGCGCGACCGGCGACACCAGACCGACGCTGTCACGACACGGCCGCGCGACCTTCGCGCGGCCGTCGTCGTTCTGGCGCCGGAGCCGCCGGGCTATCCGGGATACTCCCGTGCCGTGGACGTCCTCATCGCCGGCGCCGGCGTCATCGGCTGCTCCGCCGCGGCCTTCCTCGCGGAGGCCGGGCACTCCGTCACCGTCATCGACCGCGTCGGCATCGCGTCCGGCGCGAGCGGCCGGAACTCCGGCGTGCTCCAGTACCCGTTCGACGACGTGCTCGGGCCGCTGCACTGGCAGACCGTCGAGCACCACCGCACCGTCATCGACCTTCAGGACGAGCCGGACGGCACGCTCCTGCTCGGCACGCGCGAGACCGCCGGCCACGCGCCGGTCCTGCGCGCCGAGGTGGTCGAGGAGGCGCGCGAGCTCGACCCGCTCGTCCACCCAGGCATCCCCGGCGTGCTGCTCCACATGGGCTACGTCGTCGGACCCGAGCGCGTGACGCTCGCGTGGGCCGAGCGCGCCCGCGAGGCCGGCGTGACGTTCGAGCAGGGCGAGTGGACGCCCGCCGTCACCGCCGCGTCGAAGGCCGACGTCGTCATCCTCGCCACCGGCGCGTGGGCGCCCGGCGTCTCGCCGCTGTGGGGCGTCACCGTGCCCGTCACGCAGACCGCGAAGGTCATCATCGAGCAGGCCGGCATCGACGACGTCGTCGACGGCGGGGGCGGGGTCGCGTTCGGCCTCTGCGGCGCGGTGCTCGGCTCCACCGCGAGCCGCACGGAGCCGGACCCCGCGCAGGTCGCGCCCGCGCTGATCGAGCACGCCAAGCAGTTCGTCAGCGGCGTCGAGGCGGCCGGCCCGGCGCGCGCGTGCCCGCGCCCCAACTCACCGGACGGCCGCCCGCTCGTCGGCCGGCTCGACGACCGCACCTGGATGTGCGCCGGCCACGGCGCCTGGGGGATCTCGATCGGCGTCGCGACCGCCAAGCTCCTCACCGACGCGATCCTCGACGGCAAGCCGATCCCCGAGGGGCTCGACCCGCTCCGCTTCTCCGAGGTTCAGGCGTCCGTGACGTCGCCGTAGCGCTCGCCCAGCGCGGCGGCCCACCGCGAGCCGAGGCCGTCGAGGACGGAGCGGTCGGCGCCGTACGCGCTGAGTACGAGCCGGCCGCCGCCCGCCGGGTGGCTGACGAGGACGAGCAGCGCGGTGTCGGCGACGAGCAGGCCGACCTGATGCGGCGTCCGGAACCACTCGTCCAGCCCGGCGCCGTCGAGCCCGACCGCGTCGGGCGTCAGCGGCGCCCGCCGCCGGCGCTGAGCATCACCGTCGCCCGGTCCTCGCCCGGATGGCGCTCGAGGAAGTACCGCAGCTGCTGGACGAACGTGATCCAGCCCTGCTCGATCTCGTCGTACGGCGCGTCGTCGTCGGACTCGATCTCCTCCGGCGCGGGCCGCGTGACGGTGAGCCGGGTCGCCGCGCCCTCGTCCAGTGCGGCCAGCTCGAACCAGTGGTCGAGCCCGCCGATCACGAGCCGCCGCTCCGCCTCGTACGCGCGGGCGCGCCCGTAGATCTCGTCGATCTCGCTCGCCAGCCCGTCGTACTCCCATCCGTGCCAGCGGGCGATCAGCGTGGGGTCGCGCAGCGCGCGCCAGACGGTCTCGGGCGGCGCGGCGATCGCCGTCTCGACGATGGGGGCGCGGGCGGTTTCGGTAGCCATCGGGAGCATTGTCCCCCCACGCGTCCAGAGGTGTCCACCCAATTTCAGGTAGGGCGTGGACGCGCCGATCAGGGGAGTGCGATGCTCGACGTCAACGCCTGTCTCCAGTACCTGGTCGAGGTTGGCGGCTCCGACCTGCACATCAAGGTCCCCAGCCCGCCGCTCGTCCGCAAGGACGGAGATCTCGTCCCGGTTCCCGGCTTCCCGAACCTGACGAAGCAGGACACCGAGCAGATGGCGTTCCAGATGCTCACCGACCCGGACAAGGTCGAGGAGTTCCGCGAGCACCGCGAGGTGGACTTCGCCTACGCGATCGAGGGCACCGGCCGCTTCCGCGTCAACGCCTTCCACCAGCGCGGGGCGATCTCGATCGTCTGCCGCGCGATCCCGTTCGACATCAAGACGATCGACGACCTCGCGCTGCCGCCCGTGATCCGGGAGCTGGCCGAGGAGGAGCGCGGCATCGTCCTCGTGACCGGCACGACGGGCTCGGGCAAGTCGACGACGCTCGCGGCTATGCTCGACCACATGAACGAGAAGTTCCCGCGGCACATCGTGACGATCGAGGATCCGATCGAGTTCCTGCACCGGGACAAGCGCTCGATCATCAACCAGCGCGAGGTCGGCCAGGACACCGCGTCGTTCCCGCGCGCGCTGCGCCGCGTGCTGCGGCAGGACCCGGACGTGATCCTCATCGGCGAGATGCGCGACGAGGAGACGGTCCACACGGCGTTGAGCGCCGCCGAGACCGGCCACCTCGTCCTGTCGACCGTCCACACGGTCGACGCGTCCGAGACGATCAACCGCATCATCGACTTCTTCCCGCCGCACATGCACCAGCAGACCCGCGCGATGATCGCCGGCACGCTGCGCGGCGTCGTGTCGCAGCGGCTCGTCCGCTCGACCGACGGCGGCCGGATCGCGACCTGCGAGACGCTCCGGATGACCGGCCGCGTGCGCGACATGATCATGGACCCGGAGCAGACCGGCCGCCTCAACGAGGTCATCGCCGACGGCGGCTACTACGGGATGCAGACGTTCGACCAGGCGCTCTTCGACCACGTCAAGGCCGGCCGCGTCTCGATGGACGACGCCGTCCGCGCCGCGTCCTCCCCGCACGACTTCAAGCTTCTCATGGCCGCCGACGGCCGCCGCGGGACCACGATGGACGACCTCCACGACTCCCAGCAGCGCGCCGCGGCCAACCCCATCCCCACCGCCTACTAGCCGCCGCTTGCGCAAAGATGCCCGGCGATGTCCGCCGGGCCTCCGTACAGCAAGAACGCGGTGACGCGCGCGGGGAAGCACCTCGCCGCGAACCTCCGAGCCGTCCGCGCGGGGGAGCGGACGCAGGTGGTCGACGTCGCGGCCGAAGCGGACGTCGCCGCGCGTGACGCCGTCCGCTGGTGGCTGAGCGAGCACGTGCAGGCGATGCTCGCGGTCCGGGACGTCGTGACGTTCACGATCGCGGTGACGCTCGAGGACGAGCCCTGGCCGCGCGTCACCTCGCGCTCCAAGCGCGCCGACACGGTGATCGACAAGCTCACCCGCCACCCGGGCGCGCTCGCCGGGATGGTCGATCTCGGCGGCGTCCGGCTCGTCGCGCGCACGCAGGAGGACGTCGACGAGCTGGTCGGTGAGCTCGTGCACGCTCTGGACGTGCGCAAGGTCGTCATCATGCCCGCGACGTCCCGGCCTCGGGCTACCGCGCCGTCCATCTCCACACCCGGCACGAGGGCCGCAACGTCGAGGTGCAGGCGCGGACCGAGGCGCAGCACCGGTGGGCGAACGCGGTGGAGCAGGAGACGCTCGCGAGCGGGCTCAACTACAAGGCTGGCCAGGGGCGCCCGGATGTGCTGGCGTTCTTCCGCGAGCTGGCCGCGGCCTACGCGCTGCGGGACGGACTTCCGGCGCCGGAACCACAGCTGCGCGCGGCGCTGGACGCCGCGCGTCCGCATCTAGTGTCACGTACACTGAGGGAGCTGTGAGCCAGCCGGTGCACAACTTCCTGATCACGTTCGCGACGGGCGAAGGCACGCGCTCGGTGGAGGACCTGGGCACGGACGTGCTCGCCGCCATGGAGACGTTCCGCGACCGCGAGCAGGAGGTGCTCGGGACCGACGTCGGCGTCGTGCTGCTGAACGCGGACTCGCTCGAGACGGTGAAGGCCACGCACTCGAGCTACTTCGACGGCGCGCGCGACCTGCTCCGCGACCTCTAGCCGGGCGGGCTGGTCGACTCCGTGTCGACCGAAACGTGAAGAAACTGGACTTGGGTGGTCCGGGCCTGGCAGGCTGCGGCGTCATGCAGACGACGCTCGCCCAGTACAACGAGACCCAGAGCACGGACAGCTTCACGCTCCAGAACAGCAAGCTGCTGAAGGTGCGGCTGGATCAGGTCACGATCCAGGCCAAGCTCGGGTCGATGGTCGCCTACCAGGGCAACGTGACCTTCGAGCACGCCGGCTCCGGCGGCCTGGGGCGGATGCTCAAGAAGGCGGTGACCGGCGAGGGCCAGTCGCTGATGAAGATGACCGGCTCCGGCGAGGTCTTCCTCGCCGACACCGCGCAGGACATCCACCTGATCTACCTCGAGGGCGAGAAGATCACGGTCAACGGCCCGAACCTGCTCGCGTTCGACGCCGGGATCGACTGGGACATCGAGCGCGTCCAGGGCGCCGGCGGCATGATGGGCGCCGGCCTCTACAACACGGCGCTCCAGGGCACCGGCTGGGTCGCGATCCTCTCCGACGGCCCGCCCGTCCTCCTCAACGTCGCGTCCGCGCCGACGTTCGCCGACGCGCAGGCGGTCGTGACGTGGTCGGGCGGCGTGACGACGTCGATGAAGACCGACTTCAAGGCGAAGGACCTCATCGGCCGCGGCTCGGGCGAGCAGCTGCAGATGGCGTTCAGCGGCCAGGGCTGGGTGCTCGTGCAGCCGTCCGAGGGCCGCATCCAGGGCGTGGCCGAGCAGGGCAAGTCCGGCGGCGGCCTGGGCAGCCTGCTCAACGGCTGAGCCGCACCCGTGAAGCGGCGGCCGGAGCCCTCCGGCCGCCGAGGCTTCACTTGGTAAAGTGATGGGCGTATGCCGGTCTCCGACACGTGCCCCGTCTGCCGCACGGCGGACATCGTCTGCGGGAAGTGGACCCTCCTGCTCGTGCGCGAGCTGGCCGAGGGCTGCTCGCGGTTCTGCGAGCTCGAGCGCTCGCTCACCGGCATCAGCCCCCGCACCCTCTCGCTGCGCCTGCGCGGCCTGGAGGAGGAGGGCATCGTCGAGCGGCACACGTTCCCCGAGGTCCCGCCGCGCGTCGAGTACGCGCTGACCGAGAAGGGCCTCGCGCTCCTCCCGATCATCGAGGGCATGCGCGCCTACGGCGAGCAGTGGCTCGACGGCACCACCGGCGACTGCGCGCCGGCGCAGGCGACGACCATCACGGTCACGCCCGCGAAGCCCGCCGAGCCGGTCGCGGCTTAGCACGCACCCCGGCGCGTCCCGCAAGGACGCGCCCAGGCAGGAGGAGCGGGCGCCATCGGCGGCGAACAGGCCGTCCATGCCCCAGCGCCCGCTTCAGCGCGCCCTGCGCGCGTTCGCCGACGACGCCGCCACCGCCCTGGCCGCCGAGGTCGCGGCGGGGGCAGAGGTCCCGTTCGAGCTCGACGAGTCCGGCACGCACGCCCGCTACCGCACGCCGCTCTACTGCTACCGCCCGCTGACGGGCGCGTTCATCCGCGAACGGCTCGGCGTCGTCACGCGGCTGGAGTCGTACGCGCCCGCCGCCCGGGCCCTCACCGGCCTGGACGGCCTCGACGCGTACCTCAAGCAGCGCGGCGAGCCACGGGTCCCGCGCGGCGAGCGCGATCGCGTCGACGCGACGCTCCGCCACTTCCTCGACCGCGTCTTCGACGGCTCGACCTCGTTCGAGCTGACCGGCGTCCGCTTCGACAAGGCGTACGAGGAGCTCGAAGGGCTCGTCGTCGACCGCCGCACGCCGACCGCGACGCTCGTCGTCGGGCTGCCGGGCCTGAGGCTCGCCTCGCCGCAGGTGCCGCTGGCGGAGAACGCGCTGCTGTGCGAGCCGGAGATGGTCCCGGACGCGCCGGAGGACGCGGCCTGGCTCGGCGCGGTCGCCGACGAGCCGAACGTCCTCGTCGTCCTCACCCTCGCCGACGCG
The DNA here is from genome assembly GCA_035563115.1 of Solirubrobacteraceae bacterium. Classification (GTDB taxonomy): domain Bacteria; phylum Actinomycetota; class Thermoleophilia; order Solirubrobacterales; family Solirubrobacteraceae; genus CADCVT01. The sequence goes on along the minus strand of DATMVO010000382.1, from coordinate 598 downwards.
GCGGAGGCCGACCTCGCCCCGTCGCGGCTGCGCTCGATGATCCGCGCGCTGCGCCTCTACGACGCCGGCGCGGTGGCGCTGGCGCCGGTCGGCTGGGCGCGGATGAACGACGGCCCGTGGCAGATCGTCGACCTCGCCGGCGGCTCGCCCGCGCGCGTGGGGGACCCGCTGACGATCAGCGAGGAGCAGGAGGACGAGCTGCGCGCGTTCGTCGCGCTCACCCACCGGCGGATGCCCAAGGCGGGCGAGCTGGCGTGGGCGCTGCGGCGCTTCGACCTCGCGGCTGAGCGGCAGGACCCCGCCGAGGCGCTGAGCGACCTGCTGCTCGCGCTGCGGGCGCTGCTGGAGCCCGAGGGGCCGGACTCCGGCCTGCTGCCGCGGCGGCTGGCGGCGCTGTGCGCGGCGGGGGACGAGGAGCGTGAGGCGCTCGCCGACCGCGTCGTCCACGCGATCGCGCTCGAGCGCGCGGTGATCCACGGCCTCGGCCCGGCGTCGACCGGCGTGCCCGAGGCGGTGGAGGAGCTCACCGAGCTCCTCCGCGCGCTCCTCGGCGACGCGCTCTGCGGCCACCTCGACCGCGACCTGCGGTCGGCGGCCG
>DATMVO010000381.1:0-13932 GCA_035563115.1 Solirubrobacteraceae bacterium | reverse complement strand
CGGCCACATGCTGCGCGCCCCCGGCCAGCTCGGCCTGGGCCGCGCGTACGTGTCCGGGGCGCTCGAGGTCGACGACATCGACAAGGTGCTCGCACTGCTCGACGGGTACAGCCCGCCGCCGGTCGACGCGAAGGCCAAGGCGCGCCTGATGGCCGCCGCGGTACGGGCCGGCGCGCTCAAGGAGGTGCCGCGCACGCCGTCGGTCGAGCTCCGGCCCGCCGGCAAGCGCCACTCGCTCGGCCGCGACAAGCGCGCCGTCACGCACCACTACGACGTCTCCAACGACTTCTTCGCGCACTTCCTCGACGCGTCGATGACGTACTCGTGCGGCGTCTGGCGCGACGGGGCGACGACGCTGGAGGAGGCGCAGTTCGCCAAGCGCGACCTCGTCTGCCGCAAGCTCGCGCTCCAGCCGGGCGAGCGGCTGCTGGACGTCGGCTGCGGCTGGGGCGCCATGGCCATCCACGCGGCCACGCGGTACGGCGTCGACGTCGTCGGCATCACGCTCTCCGAGCCGCAGGCGCGGCTCGCGCGGCAGCGGGCGGAGGAGGCCGGCGTCGGCGACAAGGTCGAGATCCGCGTCATGGACTACCGCGACATCGCCGACGGCCCGTTCGACGCGATCTCGTCGATCGGCATGGTCGAGCACGTCGGCGCCGCCCAGATCGACCCGTACGCCGAGAAGCTCGCCGAGCTCCTGCGCCCCGGCGGCCGGCTCCTCAACCACGGCATCGCGCGCCTGCGCCACACCGACGCCGAGGCCGGCCCGTTCTCCGAGCGCTACGTCTTCCCGGACGCGGCGCCCCTCCACCTCTCGCGCGTGCAGTTCGCGCTCGAGCGCGCGGGGTTCGAGACCCACCACGTCGAGGACTTCCGCCACGACTACGCCCGCACGCTCACCGCGTGGCTGGAGAACTTCGAGCGCGATCTCGACGCCGCCAACCGCCTCGCCGATCCCGAGCGGGTCCGCGTCTGGCGGATCTACCTGCGCGCCGCGCGCAACGGCTTCGAGACCGGGTTCCTCTCGATCTTCCAGGTCCGCGCCTCGCTGCCGGGTTAGCCCGTGAAGCCGCACCGTGCGCAGCCGCTGCCCTCCAGCGGCTGCCACGACGCGGCGAACGTCCGCAGGTCGAACACCCAGGCGCGCCCGAGCGTCGCGGGCGCGTGCAGGCGCGCGAGGAACGCGATCGCCTCGTTGGCGAGCAGCGAGCCGATGATCCCCGCGGCCGGCGCGTAGGTCGGGGCGGGGGAGTCGGGCCGCGCGGCGGAGGCGACCTGCTCCATCAGCGGGTACGTGCCGCGCAGCGTGGCGGCGTAGCAGCGGTGGCAGCGCGTCTGCCCGGGGACGTAGAGCGCGCCGACCCGCACCTTCGGCGGCTGCTGGCTCATCGACAGGTACGGCGTCCCGGCCGCGAAGCAGCCCGCGTCGACGATCTCCGCGATGCCGTGCGCCGGCCAGTCCACCGCCGCGATGACGAGGTCGCACCCCTCGACGATCCGCTCGACGTCCTCCGCCGACGCGAGCAGCGTGTCGACCCCCTCGAACGCGACGTCGCGGTTGAGCGCGTGGAGCGCCCGCGCGGTCGCCTCGACCTTCGGCGTGCCGATGTCGCGCTCGCGGTACATCACCTGGCGGGCGAGGTTGGAGAGCTCGACCCGGTCCCCGTCCACGCCGACGATCGTCCCCACGCCGCACGCGGCGAGGATCAGCGCGGCCAGTCCGCCGAGCCCGCCGAGACCCAGCACCGCGATCCGCGCGCCGCGCAGCGCCGCCTGCGCCTCCGCCGCCGGCCGGGGCGCGACGCACGTCGCGAAGTAGCGCAGCTGGCGGTCGTACCGCTCGGCCTCCGCGTCGGTGAGCCAGAGCGCGTCGGTCGCCGCGTCGTCCAGCACCGCCGCGTCCGTCAGCGCGGCGAGGATCTCGCGCGCGTCGGCCTCCGTCAGACCGAGCGCGGCGGCGCCCTGCAACACCGCCGCCAGCTTCCGCGTGCCGTCCAGCTCGCGGAGGAACGGAACCGTCCCGTCCGGCGCGTCGAGCAGCTCCAGGTGCTCGTCGCCGGGTGCGAGCAGCAGCGCGTCCCCGCCCACGTGGACGGGCTCGTACGCCCCGAGGAGTCGCGGGCGCCGTGGAAGCGTGGTCACCCGCCGACCCGGGCGGGCCCGCCGCTCAGGTGCCCTTCGTGTAGCCGAGCAGCGGGACCACCGCCTTCTGGCTCTTCTTGACCTTCATCTCTCACCTCCTCCTGGATCGTGGGACCGGGACGCCGGCAGACCCACACGGCCTTCGTGTGCACCGCGGGGTCGAGATCGGGGTCGCGCCGGCCGTCGTCGTGCTGGCCCTTTACGGCGCGGAGTACGAGGCCGGCGGCGCGGACGGCGCGCGCGACGGCGGCGGGCTCGTGGTGGTGCTGGAGCTGCGGGGCGGTCGCGCCGCCGGGAAGGACGATCGTCGCCGTCGCGGACCCCGCGGCGAAGCCGCCGCCGGCCCACGTCAGCGTGCCGTCGCCGGCGGGCACGGTGCGGGTGCCGGGCGCGAAGAAGGAGCGGTACGTCACGGGCGTGTTGGTGTCGAAGACGAGGATCCCGCCGGGGCGCAGGTTGGCGGCCATCGCGGCGAGCGCGCGGGTCAGGCGCGCGGCGGTGCTGAGGTGGTTGACCGGGTCGTTGAGGCAGGTGACGAGGTCGAAGGCGCCGAGCACCGGCAGCTCCGCCATGTCGGCCCGGTGGAGCGGGACGCGGTCGCCGAACTTGGCGCGTGCCTGGTCGAGCATCGACGCGACCGCGTCGACGCCGGTGACCTCGTAGCCGAGCTCCAGCAGCGGCGCGATGCTGTTGCCCGTCCCGCACGCGACGTCGAGGGCCGAGCCGCCCCCGGCGCCGTGCGCTTGGGCCAGCACGACCAGCCCGCGGACCCAGGCGGCGTACGCGGGATGTCCCGCGAACGCATCGTAAAACGGGGCAAAGCGCCCGTAAGCGGCTTCTGCGGCAAGGATGTCCGGATGGATCATCATCTCGACCGGTCAACCCGCGTGAGCCGAAGCACCGTTACGGTGCGGGCCCCGAGCCCCTCGCGATCGACGGCGACGACGACTGGGCGCGCGCGTACGCGCTCTGCCTGCGCGAGACGCGCAGGCTGCTGAAGGACGGTGCCGCGGCCGAGGACGCGGCCCAGGAGGCGGTGCTGCGGGCCTGGCGCCACCAGGCGTCGGCGAGCTTCGACGAGCGGGGCCCCGGGGCCTGGCTCGCGACCATCGCGCGGCGCGAGGCGCTGCGGGAGCTGGCGCGCCGCAAGCGCGTGACGCTCGTCGGCGGCGACGTGATCGACCGGATGGACGACCGCGGCGCGCTCGTCGCGCCGCCGCCGGGGCCGCGTGAGCCCGCCGAGGAGCTGGGCGACCTCGCCGCCGAGCTGGGCGAGGACGAGCGCCAGGTGCTGCGGCTGCGCTACGTCGAGGACCTGGAGTACTCGGTGATCGCTGCCCGGCTCGGCACCACGACGGGGGCCACGCGCGTGCGCGCGCACCGTGCCCGCCGCCGGCTGGAGGCGCTTCTGCGCGCCGCGACCCCGTGAACCGCGTGGCTGCGGGCGGTAGAGTCCCTGCCGCCCGTGGCCACCGAGACGCAGACCACCCGCTCCATGGAGGCCGCCGAACGGCTCCGCAGGGCCCTCGGCCACCCGCTCCGCATGCGGGTGCTGATGCGGCTCAACCAGTCGGTCCGCAGCCCCGTCCAGCTCGCCGCCGAGCTGGAGGAGCCGCTCAACACCGTCGCGTACCACGTGCGCGTGCTGCTCGACCTCGGGTTCCTCGAGCTGGTGAGCACCGCGCCCCGCCGCGGCGCGACCGAGCACTTCTACCGCGCGCAGGAGCGGGCGCTCCTCACCGACGAGGACTGGGCCACGCTGCCCGACGCCACCCGCGCGCAGCTCTCGGCCAGCGTCCTCCAGCAGATCTGGAGCGACGTCTCCCAGGCGGTCGCGCGCGGCAGCTTCGACGCGGAGATCGACCGGCACCTCTCCAACACGCCGCTCGCGCTCGACCGGCAGGGGTGGGAGGAGCTGGGCGTCGCGGCGATCGAGCTCGTCGAGACCGCGATACGCCTGCAGGCCGAGAGCGCCAACCGCGTCAGCGCGGCCGAGGGGGACGTCGAGGTCCTCCCGGTGCGGCTCGCGATCCTCGGCTACACGGGCCCCGGCCCCGCCGCCTGAACCTCCCGCGCGGCGGCCTCCGGGCCGGCGGGCGCGCTTCGCGCGGCGAGAAACGTGGTATTCCTACTATCTGACCGCCACGCTTCTCTGGGGAGAGATCCACCCGTGACCCCGCTGACGTCCCTGCGCGCCGACCTCGAGCGCTGGCGCGAGAAGTTCAACGCCACGCCCGAGCGCGACGCGCTGTTCACCACGCTGAGCGGCGAGAGGATCGCGCCGCTCTACACCGAGGACGACCTGCCGGCGGACACGGACGCCAGCATCGGCCTGCCGGGCGAGTATCCGTACACCCGCGGCGTCTACCCGAGCATGTACCGCGGCCGGCTGTGGACCGTCCGCCAGTTCGCCGGCTTCGGCACCGCGGAGGAGACGAACGAGCGGTTCCGCTACCTGCTCGACCACGGGCAGACCGGGCTCTCGACCGCCTTCGACATGCCGTCGCTGATGGGTCACGACTCCGACTCGCCGCGCTCGCTGGGCGAGGTGGGGCGCGAGGGCGTCGCCGTCGACACGGTCGACGACATGGCCACGCTCTTCCAGGGGATCGACCTGGGCGAGGTCAGCGTCTCCATGACCATCAACGCGCCCGCCGCGATCATGATGGCCTTCTACGTCGTCGCCGCGGAATCAGATCCCGCCCGCCCAGTGCCCATGGACCGGCTCGGCGGCACGATCCAGGCGGACATCCTCAAGGAGTACATCGCCCAGAAGGAGTGGTGCTTCCCGATCGACCCGGCGATGCGCCTGCTGGACGACATGATCCAGTGGTGCACGGAGAACATGCCGCGCTGGCACCCGGTCTCCATCTCCGGCTACCACATCCGCGAGGCCGGCTCGACGGCCGCGCAGGAGCTGGCGTTCACGCTCAAGGACGGGCTCACCTACGTCGAGCGCGCGATCGAGCGGGGCATCCCCGTCGACGACTTCGCGCCCCGGCTCTCCTTCTTCTTCAACGCGCAGATCGACTTCTTCGAGGAGATCGCCAAGCTCCGCGCCGCCCGCCGCATCTGGGCGCGCGAGCTGCGCGACACGTACGGCGCGAAGAACCCCAAGTCGCTGCTCATGCGCTTCCACACGCAGACCGCGGGCGTCTCGCTCACGGCGCAGCAGCCGCTCAACAACATCACGCGCACCGCGATCGAGGCGCTCGCAGGCGTCCTCGGCGGCACGCAGTCGCTGCACACGAACTCATACGACGAGGCGCTCGCGCTCCCGACCGAGGACGCGGTCCGCATCGCGCTGCGGACGCAGCAGATCATCGCCCACGAGACCGGCGTGACGAACACCATCGACCCGCTCGGCGGCTCCTACTTCGTCGAGGCGCTGACGGACACGATGGAGGAGCGCGCGTACGACTACTTCCGCCGCATCGACGAGCTGGGCGGGATGGTCGAGGCGGTCAAGCAGAACTTCCCCCAGCGCGAGATCGCGGACGCGTCGTGGGAGCTGCAGTCGGAGATCGACAGCGGGCAGCGCAAGATCGTCGGCGTCAACGCCCACACCGAGGGCGACGACGGCCAGACGGCCATCCTGCGCATCGACCCGGCGCTCGAGCGCAAGCAGATCGGGCGGGTGCAGGCGGTGCGAGCGCGCCGGGACTCGACGCAGGTGGAGGCATCGCTGGCCGCTTTGCGCGATGCTGCGCAGACCGAGCAGAACCTGATGCCCCTCCTCGTCGACTGCGCCCGCGCGCACGCCAGCGAGGGCGAGATCGTCCACGCGCTGCAGGACGTCTGGGGCTCCTACACCGAACGCCCCGTCTTCTAAGAACGCCAGGACCCGATGCCCACCACCTCCGAGCCCGCCGAGAACGCCGCCGCGACCCCCGAGACCGCTCCGTCCGGCCGCGGCAAGATCCGCGTCGTCGTCGCCAAGCCCGGCCTCGACGGGCACGACCGCGGCGCGAAGATCATCGCCCGCGCGCTGCGCGACGCCGGCATGGAGGTCATCTACACCGGCCTGCACCAGACGCCCGAGCAGATCGTGGAGACGGTCCTGCAGGAGGACGCGGACGCCGTCGGCCTCTCGATCCTCTCCGGCGCGCACATGACGCTCGTGCCGAAGGTCGTCGAGCTGCTGAGCGCGCAGGACGCGGGCGACGTGCTCGTCACCGTCGGCGGCACGATCCCGGCCGACGACATCCCGGAGCTGAAGAAGCTGGGCGTCGCCGAGGTCTTCACGCCGGGCGCGCCGACGCAGGACATCGTGGACTTCATCCGCGGTGCCGTCTCGGCGTAGCCGGTGAGCCGCTTCAAGATCGGCTACAAGGCCTCGGCCGAGCAGTTCGGCCCGCAGGAGCTGCTCGACCTCGCCGCGCGGGCGGAGGCCGACGGGCTGGACATCGTCGCGATCTCCGACCACTTCCAGCCCTGGCGCCACCACGGCGGCCACTCGCCCGCGGCGATGCCGTGGCTGGCGGCCGCGACGCAGCGCACGGGCAAGGTCGCGCTCGGCACGAGCGTCCTGACGCCGACGCTCCGCTACCACCCGTCGATCGTCGCGCAGGGCATGGCGACCGTCGCGATGCTCGCGCCCGGCCGGGTCTTCCTCGGCGTCGGCACCGGCGAGGCGATGAACGAGACGCCCGCGACCGGCGCCGAGTTCCCCGGCCGCAAGGAGCGCCGCCTGCGGATGGCCGAGGCGATCGAGCTCATGCGCAAGCTGTGGACCGACGAGCGCGTCGACTTCCAGGGCGAGTACTACACGGCGTCCAACGCGACGGTCTACGACCGGCCCGACACGCCGATCCCCGTCTACGTCGCCGCCTCCGGCCCGCTCGCGGCCAAGCTCGCCGGCCGCGTCGGCGACGGCTTCATCTGCACGAGCGGCAAGGCCCCCGAGCTGTACGAGAACCTGCTCGCCGGGGTGCGGGAGGGCGCGGAGAAGGCCGGCCGCGACCACAAGGACATCAAGCACATGATCGAGGTCAAGGTCTCCTACGACCGCGACCCCGAGCTGGCCGAGAAGAACACGCACTGGTGGGCCGCGCTCGCCCTCACGCCCGAGCAGAAGGAGGGCGTGGAGGACCCGATCGAGATGGAGCGCCTCGCCGACGAGAACGTCGACAAGGCGCACACCCGGTTCATCGTCTCCTCCGACCCCGAGGAGGTCGTCGAGGGCATCGCCCGCTACGCCGACCTCGGCTTCGAGGAGCTGGTCATCCACGCGCCCGGGAACGACCAGGCGCGCTTCCTCGACCAGTTCGGCGCGGACGTGCTGCCGCGCCTGCGCGAGCGCCTCGGCTGAGGCCTACGCCCGCAGCTTGTAGCCGCTGTTGAAGAGCCGCAGGTTGATCGCGAGCAGCGCCGCGGTCGCCAGCGTCAGCAGCCCCAGCGAGAGCGCGACGTTCGCCTCGGTGTAGCCCAGGAAGCCGTACCGGACCAGGTTGATCATGTAGTAGATCGGGTTGAAGTGGGTCAGCGTCTGGAACGGCTCGGGCAGCAGCGAGGCCGAGTAGAAGACGCCGCCGAGGAAGATCAGCGGCTGCAGGATGAACGTCTGCGCGAACGAGACGTCGTCGAACTGCTCGGCCCGCACCCCGATCAGCACGCCGAGCTGCGCGAAGAAGAACCCGACGAGGAAGAGCGCCGGGATCAGCACGAGCGGGTGCTCGACCGGCACGCCGATGAGGATCGACGACGCGATGAAGGTCAGGATCGCGACGAGCATCCCGCGCAGGAACCCGCCGAACGTGAACGCCAGCAGCAGCTCGCGCGGGGAAGCCGGCGAGGAGAGCTGGTCCTGGATCGCGCCCTGGAACTTCTGCTGGAGGATCGACGCCGCGTTGTTGGCGAACGCGTTGGTCGCCCAGGCCATCATGATCAGGCCGGGCACGACGAAGACGACGTAGTCGAAGCCGTGGAGCGTGTCGATCCGCGAGCCCAGCGCGGCGCCGAAGACGGAGATGTAGAGGAAGGTCTCCAGCAGCGGCGCGCCGACCGTCTGGCGCTTGATCTTCATGAACCGGTTGACCTCGCGCCGCACGAGCGCGAAGAAGCGGATCTGCGCGGCGCTCACGGGGCCACCTCGGCCTTCGCGCGCGAGAGCTCCTTGCGGCCGACGAGCTCCAGGTAGGCGTCCTCGAGCGACGACACGCCGTACTCGGCCGCCACCTCGCCGGAGGTGCCCTGCGCGACGATCTCGCCGCCGTTGATGAAGGCGACCTTGTCGCAGAGCTGCTCGGCCTCCTCCAGGTAGTGCGTGGTGAGGAGGATCGTGGTGCCCTCGGCGTTGATCCGCTGGACGTAGTGCCACAGCTCCAGGCGCAGCTCGACGTCGACGCCCGCGGTGGGCTCGTCGAGGATCAGCAGCTTGGGCCGGTGCATCAGCGCGCGGGCGAGGATCAGCCGGCGCTTCATGCCGCCCGACAGCGTGCGGGTGCGGTCGTCCTTCTTCGCGCTCAGCGAGAAGGTCTCGAGCAGCTCCTTCGCCCGCTCCCGGCGATCCTTCTTGGGCATCCCGAAGTAGCCGCCGTGGTAGTCCAGCGACTCCTCGAGCGTGAGGAACCAGTCCAGGTTGAGGTCCTGCGGGGCGAGGCCGACCGCCAGCCGGGCCTCGCCGTAGTGCTCGATCGCGTCGTGGCCGAAGACGCTGATCGACCCGGACGTCGGCTGCGCGAGCCCGGTCGTGCAGTGGATCAGCGTCGACTTCCCGGCGCCGTTGGGGCCGAGGAGGCCGTAGAAGTCGCCCGGCTGGATGTCGATCGAGACGCCCTTGAGGGCCTCGGTGCCGGTCGGATACCGCTTGACGAGATCGGTGACCTGCAGTGCCGCCGGCCCGCTCAACGGGCCGGCGGCGCGGTTGGTGTGTGCGCGTGCATGGGAGTCATCATGACGCTTCAACCGCACTTGAGGTCAAGCCGCGACGCGTTCCCGCTCGGTCGCGCGCGCCTCGCGGTCGTCGTGGCCGCCCTCGAGCGAGACGTTCGGGATGATCTTGTCGAGCCACTTCGGCATCCACCAGGCCTTGTCGCCGAGGATCGCCATGAGCGCCGGCGAGACGATCATCCGGACGATCAGGACGTCGATGAGGATCGCGGCGCCGAGGCCGAGGCCGAACATCTTGATGGTCACGTCGCTGCCGCTCATGAAGGCGAGGAAGACCGACGCCATGATCAGGCCCGCGACGAGGACGACCTTGGCGATCCGCGAGAGGCCGTGGACGACGGAGTCCTTGGGCGAGTCGCCCTCGAAGTACGCCTCGCGGATGCGGCTGAGCAGGAAGACGTTGTAGTCCATGCTCAGTCCGAACAGGATCGCGAACATCATCAGCGGGACGAACGAGATGATCGGCACGTCGTCGCCGACGCCCAGGACCGACGCGCCCCAGCCCCACTGGAACACGGCGACGACCACGCCGTAGGCGGCGCCGATCGACAGCAGGTTGAACACCGCGGAGACGAGCGGCACCCACACCGAGCGGAAGACGGCGATCAGCAGCAGGATCGACAGGCCGATGACGATCGCGATGAAGATCGGCAGGCGGGCCGCGATCTTGTCCGAGAAGTCCTCGAAGCCCGCGGTCTGGCCGCCGACGTAGACGTTGAGGTCGCTGCCCTGCGTCGACGCCGGGATGACGTCGTCGCGGAGCGTGCCGACCAGCTCGGAGGTCCTGGCGTCCTGCGGCGAGGTGGTCGGGATCGCCTGGATGATCGCGGCGTCGCCGGCCTCGTTCGGCTGCGGCGGCGCGACGAACGCGAGGCCCGGCGTCTTGCGCAGCGCGTCCTCGAGCTTGGTCAGCTGCGCCTGGTCGAGCTTGCCGTCGGTCTTGGAGCCGACCGCGAGGAGGAACGGGCCGTTGAAGCCCGGGCCGAAGCCCTCGCTCAGCTGGTCGTACGCGACGCGCTGGGTCTTGTCCTCCGGCTGGTTGCCGTCGTCCGGCTGGCCGAGGCGCAGGTCGAGCGTCGGGACCGAGAGGAGGAGCAGCAGCAGGCCGCCGACGACGACCGGCACGACCGGGCGCTTGACCAGGATGCGGCCCCAGCGCTCGAAGCCCTCCGAGCGCGCGACGTGCGCGGGATCCTTCGGGTGCAGCCAGCGGGCCATCATGCCGGCGAAGATCGGCAGGACGGCGATCGAGGAGACGACGACGAACGCGACGGCGATCGCGGCGCCGACGCCCATCTTGCCGACGAGCGGGATGCCGACCGCGAGCAGGCCGGCGATGGCGACCATGACGATGGCGCCGGCCGCGACGACCGAGACGCCGGCGGTCGCGTTCGCGCGGGCGGAGGCCTCCGGCGGGCTGTCGCCGGCGGCGAGCTGCTCGCGGAAGCGGGAGAAGATCAGCAGCGCGTAGTCGATGCCGGCGCCGAGGCCGAGCATGACCGCGATGGTGGTGGCGAAGTCCGGGATGCCGATCGGCTTGGAGACCGCGGCGAGGACGAGCTGGCTGATCATCACGCCGATCAGCGCGCCGAACAGCGTCACGGCCATGGCCGCCAGCGAGCGGAAGAGGAGCGTCAGCAGGACGATCGCGATGGCGATGCCGACGAGCTCGCCGACCGGCGCCTCCTGCTCGGCCGCGATGTCGATCGGCTGGCCGCGCAGCTCGACCTGGACGCCGCCTTTCTCGGCCTCGCGCGCGGTCTCCTCGAGCTTCTCGCCGTCCTCCTTCTCGAGGTCGGTCGGCTGGAGGTCGTACTGGACCGTCGAGTAGCCGGTGCGGGCGTCCTCCGACAGCGCGCCGCCCTCCTGGGCGAGGGGGTCACTCGCCGAGGTGACGTTCGGCAGCTTGCCGACCGCGGCGAGGGCCGACTCGATCGCCTGCCGGGGCTCGGCGTCGGTCAGCTTGCCGCTCTTGACCGTGAAGACGATCTGACCCGAGACGCCCGCGGCCGACGGGAACTTGGACTCCAGAAGATCCTGGGCCCGCTGGGACTCGGTGCCCGGGATCGAGAAGTCGTCGGGCGCGCTGCCCGACTGCGAGCCGATGATGGCGCCGACGATGAGGATGCCGGCCACGAGGCCGATCAGGCCCCGCTTCCAGCGATGGGTGAGGGTTCGTGCGAGGGAAGCGAGGAAGCTCGACATGAGTGCGCTGACCTTAGCAGCAGGGAGAGCAATATTGCAGCCTCTGCAAATTTACAGGTTGTGTGCGGGTTCGAGCCCGTCGCACGTTCAGACCGTCGCGGTCGTGCAGACTCATCGGTGGCGCGGATGTCGTTCCAGCGACGTCCTCCTGATGAAACTCGTAAATGTCGAGTGGAGTTGTGTAGAATGTACGTCACGGAGGGCCGAGGGACAGCGGCCGACTCCGAGAGGGACCGTTCCGTCCGGGCTCCTTCGAGACGTGCCCGCGTCACCCGCGGGCGCTGAAACGCGGACGGGACGCGCGACCTGACCCATCGCGTGAAGACCCTGCCCGCCCGCCGGTGTTGCAGCCGGCGGGCGGGCGACCTCTTCCGTGTCCGGGCACGCCCCCGCGCCCGGACACGGCTCCAGGTCATGGCCTCAGATCGAGAAGGCGCCGACGAGGTCCTGCAGCTCGCCCGCGGCGCTCGCCAGCTCGTCGCTCGTGGCAACGACCTGCTGGGTCGACGCGCTCGACTGCTGCGCCGACGCCGACACCTGCTCGGTCGCCGCGCTCGTCTCCGCCGCGACCTGGACGACCTCGTCGGTCGCCGCGGCGATGCGGGTCACGCACGCCGAGACCTCCTCGACGCGCTCGGCGAGCCCGTCGAACGCGGTGCGCGTCTGCGCCACGGTCTTGGAGGCCGACTCGGCGAGCTTGCGCACCTCGTCGGCGACGACGGCGAAGCCGCGGCCCTGCTCGCCGGCCCGGGCCGCCTCGATCGCGGCGTTGAGCGCCAGCAGGTTGGTCTGGTCGGCGATCGTCGCGATCTCCGCGGTCAGCGAGACGCCCTGGTGGGCGACCTGCGACGCCATCGCGGCGGCCTCGACCGCCTCGGAGGTGACGGCCTGCGCCGCCTCGATCAGCTCGACCTGCCGCTCGGCGCCCTCGGCGACGCCGGTGGTGGCGCGCGCGATCTCGTCGATCGCCGTCCCGGTCTCACGCGAGGAGGACGACATCTCCTGCGACGCGCCCGCGACCTGGGTCGCCAGCCGGCCGATCTCGTCGACCATCCCGCCGACGCGGTCACCGAGCCGGGCGCGCGTCGCGTTGTAGGAGGCCAGGCCGCCCTGCGCCTTGCCGAGCATGCCGTTGAAGAGGTCGCCCAGCTCGCCGAGCTCCTTGCCGCGCGGGGCCTCGAGCGGCTCGGTGACCGGCTGCGCGTCGACCGTCAGGTCGCCCTCCGCCATCGCCGCGAGGCCCTCGCCGAGGCCGGTGAGGCAGTGGTCGCTGAGGCTGGTCAGCCGGTCCTGGAGGTCGGCCAGGCACGACTCGTCGCCCAGGCGGGTGCGCAGATCGGTGCGCAGCGCCTCGTAGGAGGCCAGCGCCGTCTGCGCCTTGTCCAGCATCGAGTTGAAGAGCGCGATCAGCTCCGCGGTCGACGCGTCCTCGGAGGTCGTGGCGATCGGCGACGTCACCGGGGCGATCGCGACGGTCAGGTCCCCCTTGGCCATCGCGTCGAGCCCCGCCGTCAGGTTGGTGAGGCAGTGGTCGTGGAGGCTGGTGAGCTGGGTCTTGAGCTCGACGATCGCGGGGTCCGGGGACGCGGGCGCCGCTGAGGTGGTGCGCCGCAGGGTGAACGGCATCTTCGGGCTCCTTCGGGTTGACACGCAGGGCGTTCGGACGCCGGATCACCAAGGCTCAGCACCTGGGCGCGTTGCCGCTCTGCTGCAAGCACGTGTTCGACCGATTCCTGCGCGAATCGGACCGAACCTCCCCATCGCGCATCCGCCGATCGGTGGATCGCGCGTAGGATCCGCGACGTGTCGCACCACGTCGCCGAGGGCGTCCGGCTGATCACCGCGCTGCCGCCCTACGCCATCAACGCCTACGTCATCGCGCACCCGGACGGGGACGTGCTCGTCGACGCCATGACGCGCCTCGACACGCCGATCCTGCTGCGCGCGCTGCGCGGCCGGCGCATGGCCGCGCACGTCGCCACGCACGCGCACCCCGACCACGTCGGCGCGACGCACGCGGTGGCCTCCGCGCTCGACCTCCCCGTCTGGGCGCACCCGCTCGACCGGCCCGCGGTGGAGGACACGGGGCTGATCGAGGAGCGTCAGCCCGACGCGCCGATCAACCGGCTCTTCGCGAAGGTGATGCTCGGCCCGGGCCACCCGGTCGCGCGGGACCTGGAGGAGGGCGACGAGGTCGCCGGCTTCCGCATCCTCCACACGCCCGGTCACTCGATCGGCCACATCTCGCTCTGGCGCGAGTCGGACGGCGTGCTGATCCTCGGCGACGTGCTCAACAACCAGCACCCGCTCCTCGGCTTCCCGCGCGGGCTGCGGCTCCCGCTCGACACCTTCACGCCCGACCCCGCCGCCAACCGCGCCTCCGCGAAGCGGCTGGGCGAGCTGGGGGCGCGCACGATCCTCTTCGGCCACGGCCGGCCGGAGAAGGACGGCGAGCGCTTCCGGGCCTTCTGCGCCGCGCTCTGAGAGCGGCCCGCGCGGCTTTTCGTCCATTCCGTTGTCACAAACCGGACCGCTCGCGCCATATACAGGTGATGGGCGAGCGCAGCGCGCAGGAGATCTGGCGGCCGGACGACGGCGCCTCGGCGTGGTCGCGGGCGGACGAGCACGAGCTGCGCGTCCGCGCCGCCGCGCGCGAGGAGCGCACCCGGCCGCCCGCCTGGATCGCCTGGCTGG
>DATMVO010000380.1:0-9345 GCA_035563115.1 Solirubrobacteraceae bacterium | reverse complement strand
CGCGGCTCCTCGCGCAGGCGGCGGACCGGGTGTCCGCGCCGCTCGAGCAGCTCGGCGTAGGCGCGGACGCCGAGCGGCTGGGTGGCGAGCGAGGAGCCCGAGACGCCCTCCGGCTCGGGCGCCAGCTCGCGCGTGAGGAGGACGAGCGCGTTGAGCCCGACGACCGCGAGGACGAGCAGCGTCGCCAGCCGCCGCCCGCTCACGCCGCCACCGCCCGGCGCGCGCCCTGGGTCTCTTCCCGCACCTTCGGCCAGCCCTCCCGCGCCGCCGCCACGTCCTGCGCCGTCGCCGCGCGGCCGCCGTACGCGACCTCCTCGAACGCGCGCGCCAGCCCGTCGAAGGTGGGCGAGCGGAGCGCGCGGGCGATCTCGCCGGTCGGCATGGCGGGGCGGAGGTCGAGCAGCCCGCGCCGGTCGAGGTCGAGCAGGCCGGCGCGGAAGCGGAGCCGGAGCGCCAGCGTGAGGTCCCCGCCGCGCTCGGCGTCCTCGGCGGCGCGCAGCAGGGCGCGCGGATCCTGCTCCTCCGTCAGCGCCCGCTCGGCCCGCGCGACCTGCTGGGCGACCTGCCGCCGGGTCACCCGCGCGGCCAGCCAGACGCCGAACAGCAGCAGCGCCGCCGCGATCAGCGCCCACGCGGTGATGCCGCCGCCGGGGAGCGTGTCGGTCAGCCAGCCGAAGGCGTCCTGCACGAGCTCGCCGAGCCGCTGGAACGGCCCTTCGAGCGGGCGCGGGAGGTCGGTGTCCTGGTACGCGCGGCCGTCGAGGATCTCCCGCGCCTCGCGGCGCGCCTCGTCGGCGGCGACGCTCACCGGCCGGGCTCGGGCGGCAGCCAGCCGCCGCCGGGCGACTCGGGTGCCTCGGGGCCGTTCCGCGCGCCGTCCCCGTCCGTGGGCGCCGCCGGCCAGCTTGCGGCGCCAGGGCTCCCCCACGTCGCCGACGACGGCTGCCCGAACGCCGCATTCGCGTCGCTCCCGCCCCACGACGGACTGGAGCCGGCGGGTGCCTGCGTCCCGATCTGGTCGGCCATGAGCTGGAGGTCGAGCCCTTCCTTGCGCACGCGCAGGTCGAAGTAGACGACCGCGACGATCGCCGCCTGGAACGGCAGCGCGATCAGGTACCCGAGCCCCTGCCCGAGCGCGTTGATCACGTACGCCGCGACCGACGTGTCGTCGACGGCGAAGAAGAGCGGGAGGCTCACGAGCGCCTGCATGATCGAGGCGAGGAGCCCCGCGAAGAGGTAGCCGAGCGCGATGACGGCGAACGTCGCCCACCACCGGTCCTTGACGAGCTTCGCCGACCGCCGCAGCGCGCCCGGCCCGCCGATGCTCTCGACGAGCACGACCGGCGTCGCCAGGCCGAACAGGATCGACAGCCAGATCCCCGGCGCGATGCAGAGCACGAACCCGACCACCACGGCGAGGAAGTAGAGGAACGTCACCCACAGCAGCGCCGGCGTGCGGCGGAGCGCGAACTTCAGCGACTCGCGCCAGTCCGCCTCCCCGCCCAGCCACGCCTGCGCGATCGCCCGGAAGCACGCCGCGGTCGCGAACACCTGCATCACGAGCACGATCACGAGGAACACGCCCTGCCCGACGAAGAGCGTCACGAGCTCGTCGTCGGTAAGCTCCTCGCCGTCGGTCCCGGACAGGTCGAAGGAGTTCGCCGACCAGTCGTCCGGCATCGTCGACGCCAGGATCACCACGGACAGCAGCTGCACGGGCACCACCACGAACAGCACCACCCGCAACAACGTCCCGAAGTTCGCGGTGCACACCTTGAAAGCGGCATCGAGCAACTCGCCGATGCCCAGCGGACGGAGGTTCACGGCGCGAACCGTACCCGCTGCGCCGGATCGGCGTGGGTCGTCGCGTAGAGATGCCTGTCGGCCCCGGCCGGCAGGCATCTCACACCATCGCGATTATCGGCGACGTTCGGTCATGCGGCCGAACGAAAGGTCACGATGTGAGCGCTACGACGGTGCCGAGCAGCCCAACGACCACGAAGACGGCGCCCATGAAGAGGGTGATTGCCCCCGCGACCCGCTCCACCGGGCCGGCCGCTCGCCTTGGGACGAAAGGATGGACTCCAGCGAAACGCCCAACGCCCCGACGTCCCAATATCAGGGCTGCGCCGATCATGATCACGAACAGCCAGACGATCGCCGGCGCGTCGGTTTCCATGCCGGTTTCTCCTCCCTCTTGTGAGTTCGCCTAACGACGCCGAGTCACCGAACCGGCACCACGAATAGCAGCACCGCAACAGCCACGGCAACGAGAACCGCCGCAGCGCACCACACCTTCGCGAACGCACGACCGGTGTCCTGCGATACCGAGAACGCGGCGCTGAACGCGCTCGCAACGATCCGGTGCCACACGCGGAAGCCGCCGACCAAGACGGCGGCGACTCCCACGGCGGACCATGCTTCTATGGGCGTCTCGCCCGGCATTACCACCGGATGGTGGACTTCCCGTAGAAGCCGACGCTCGCGCCGAGTTCCGGCCCGTAGGACCTTTCCGTCTTCCGGTCCAAGTACCCCTTACGCGAAGGGTAGTTCGTGGTACTGCACGCGCCGGCGCAGTAACCCGCCTGACCACCGAGTTCGGAACCGCCCACACCGTCCTTGCTGACCTTGGCGTCAGCGCCAAGGCCAATGCCGGCGCCGACCTGTCCCTGGACGCCGACGCCGTCGCTCCCGACGGTGAAGCCCACCTTCCCACCGAGCCCGAGGTGGGCATCGAAGTTGACGCTCAAGCTCCACTGGCCCGTCGGATCAGTGGAGTTGACCGGGTCGGCTCCCGCGTAGAGGTACTTGTTGCCTTCACGCAGGTCGCCGGTCTGGTCGAGCGGGTCGGGCTGCGTCCAGCGCATCGCAGACGGATCGTAGTAGCGCTGACCGAAGTGGTACAGGCCGCCGACCGACTTGTAGCCGCCGGCGAAGCCGAGGTAGCCGTTCGGGATGTCGCCGGTGCCCGCGCCCCACTGACCCGGCGCGTTCGGGGCGGGCTCGCCGTACGGCGTGTACTCCTGGCGGTCGGCGAGGCTGCCGTCGGGGGCGGTGAGGCCCATGACCGAGCCGAGCGCGTCCGTCAGGTAGTAACCGCGGGCCGTGCCGTTGCGACGGGCGAGCGGCGTGCCGTTCTCGTCACGCGTGTACCGCGTCGTGCCGCGACCGGCGAAGCCGAGCACGCTGTGCTGGATCGTCGACGTGCCCTCCTGGATCCACCGGTCCTGACCGGCGCCCAGGTAGAGGATCGACGTCGGCGTACCGCTGATCGCCAGCTGCGTGGTCTGGTCGAGCAGGTTGTACGTCGCCGTCCGCCCCGAGCCGGCCGGACCGGTCAGCTCGTTGCCGTTGGCGTCGTACGCCGTCTGCTGAGTCCCGCCGTTGGCTGCGGGGGTGCAGGCGTTCGACGGTGCGGCCACACCACTCGTCGGCGACCGCCAGCACAGCTGGTTGGCCGCGTTGTACGCGTAGTACGTCGTGCTCGCCGTCACCGCCGGTCCGCTGACCGTCCGCTTGACGACGTTCCCCGCACCGTCCAGGCTCGGGTCGCCATACGAATACGTCGCGAGGGGGGCCGTCGCGGCCCAGCTCTCCGGCGTCTCCGTGCCGACGTACGGCTTGATCGTGGCGGTCGTCAGGCGCTCCAGACTGTCGAAGTCGTACTTCGTGCGGTGGTTCTGCTTGATGTCGCTCTTCTCGGTTCGCAGATTGCCGGTATACGCGTAGGCCAGCTGCTGAAGCGTCCCCACGCTGTTCGTGGCGGTGATGCCCGTGACGCGGAAGGCGTTGTCATAGCTCCAGGAGACCGTCACGCCATTCGGGTAGCGCGTCTTGGTCCGCAGCCCGTCGACGTTGTGCTCGAATCGGATCGGCCCGGGCGACCCCGCGTCGAAGATCGCGCGCTGCTGATTGGTGGCGTCGTACGTGTACTCGATCTTGCCGACGCCGTCGTTGAACGTGAGCAGGTTGCCCACGAGGTCGTAGGTGTAGGTGTTGGACAGGCCGCCCGGCAGCGACTCGTACGTCACGCGGTTCTGCGCGTCGTAGGTCATCGTGCGCGTCCGGATCGTGCCGGTCCCCTGCTCACGCGACTCCTCGGTGAGCTGGTTGCCGTCGCGGTCGTACGTGTACGCCACGTACGGCTCGGTGGACTGGAGGACCTTGTCCGCGCCGCGGTACTCGATCCGGGTGAGCCGGTCGAGGTTGTCGTAGCTCAGGACGCGCCAGTTGCCGTTGCCGTCCTGCACCTCGGCAACACGGCCGAGGGTCGGGTGGTAGACGATGTTCGTCGCACCCAGCGGCGCCGGCGGCGAGACCTTCTTGACGTTGCCCTTCCCGTCGTACTCGTAGCTCGTCGGGTTCGACCGCCCGTCCTTCACGACCTTGAGCTGGCCGGGCTTGCCGTCGACGACGCCGGGGGCACCGGCCGCGCCTGTCTCGTACTCGAAGGCGACACTCGAGGTCTGGTTGCCGTTCGAGCCGCTGTCGTACCGGACGATGCCGGAGACGTTGCCGTTGGTCTGCGTGCCGACCTTGTAGTTGGTCTGCGTGACCTTGCCCTGCTCGTTGGTGCTCTCCGTCGGCAGCCACGCGGCGCCCGCCGTGCCGCCGTTGATCTGGCCGGAGGCGCCGTAGGAGGCGGTCGTCGTCAGCGGGGACCCGGACCCTGTCGGGGTCTCCGTCTTCCTGAGGGTGTCGGTCCCCTTCGGGTTCTCGGGCGTGGGCTCGGTGTCATAGGTGAACGACGTGTTCGGCGTCGTGCCGGTGTTGCCGGCCGCCGTGTAGCTGTTCACCTTCGACGTCGAGGTGATCTTGCGCTGCGTCTCGCGACCGAGGGCGTCCTTGGTCTTCGTGACGCGGCCGTCGGTGTCGAACGTGTACGTCGTGACGCGGTCGCCGGTGTCCGGCGTCGTGACGCCGATCGGGTCGGTGACGCGCGTCTCGCCGGAGCCGTCGCGCCGGATGAGGTACTCGAACTCCCAGCGCGCCCCGGTCAGGTTCGCGTTGTTGGTCACGCGGGTGAACGCCTTGACCTTTCCGGCGGCCTCATGACCGACCGGGTAGCACTCGATCGTCGTGATCTTCCCCTGCGGGGTGGTGATCTTCGACAGCTGGCCGTTGACGCCGGCGTACTCGTAGAGCGTCTTGTAGCTCGTGCCGTTCTGCGCGTCGGTGTACGACGTGAGCGTGCCGCTCGTGTAGCCGTAGTTGGAGGTGCGGCCCGACGGGTCGACCAGCATCGTGATGCGGTCGGCCGAGGTCACGAAGCGCGTCTCGTCGCCGGCGCTCGCCTGGACGGTGTGGGCGCTCTCGATCCGCTCGAACTCGCCGGCCGACGTGTACTTGAACGTCAGCTTGCGGCCGTTGCGGTCCTCCTGCTCCTCGATCCGCCCGTCGACCGAGTAGTCGCCGAAGCGGTACTTGGTCTGCGACGCGTTGTCGGTCAGCGTGTAGCGGCCCGTGGCGTCGTCGCGCGTGAGCTTGTTGTCGTAGCCCGGCGGCGTGTCGTAGTCGCCGTTGGCCTTGCGGGTGTACGGGACGTCCGCGCCACCCGGGTACCGCACCGTGACGTACCGGCCGCCCGCGGCCTGGCCGACGCTGAAGTCGTAGCCGGTGTTCAGCCGCCAGCGGCGACCGAACGCGCCGGTCTCCGGGTCGAGCGAGTTGTAGGCGCGCGAGACCTGCACGTCCGGCCCGAGGCCGCCCGGCATGGAGAAGTCGGTCTGGGCGACGTTCAGGTTGCCCGAGGCGATGTTCACGCCCATCGAGATGCGGTCCGAGAGCTGCTGGCGCTCGTGGACGTACCCGCGGCGCTCGCCCGTGCGAGGCGTGTAGGAGATGTTCAGGTACGGCCGCTTGCTGGCGTCGGAGTACTCGGACGCCGCGAAGATGACGCGGTTGGTCGTCGACTCGGCCTTGAGCAGGACGCCGTGGTTGGCGCGCTTGCCCGAGACCCAGTCGCGGACGATGCCGAACATGTGCCACGCCCGCTCGCCGGTGGTGCCGTTGCCGACGTCGGCCGGCCACTCGACCATGCCGGCCTGGCTGCCCGCGGTGTCGTGCTCGTCGGTGTTGCCGCCGGGCTGCGACCACCGCGAGGTGCCGTCACGCAGGTCCCACGTCGCCGCGCTGGTCCACGACTCGGTCAGCGCACGCCCGTTGACCTTGACCCAGTCGGTGTTGTCGGAGAAGAGCTGGTTGAGCACCAGCGACGCGCCGGCCACGTCGGCGCCCTTCGGCACCGCCGCCTGCAGGCCGTCGAAGCGGACGAGCATCTGGCGCGTGCCGCCGAAGATGGAGCCGACCTGGATGTCCTCGGACGCGCAGTAGCTGGCGTCCGGGTACGCGGAGTCGACGAAGCAGTCGGTGTCGCCCGTCGGGTAGACGGCCGGGTCGAGCTTGACCGGCCAGGCGCGGTCCTTGCGGTCGAGCCACTTCGACGAGGCGGTCAGGGTCAGCCGCCACGTGCCGTTCACCTTCACGAGCCGGGCGGCGACCGGGGCGAGGCGCCCCTTCGCGTCCTTCATGAACGGGGCGGCGAGCGCCAGGCGGCGCACCCCGCGGCGGTCGACGAGCTGCACGCCCTTGCTCTTGGTGAGCTTGGGGCGCAGGCCCTTGCCGACCTGCAGGTCGAACGAGAAGCTGCGGCGTGACGAGCGCGAGGCGAGCGTCATCGTCTCCTTGAGCGACTCGCTGAGCAGGCGGTAGTCGACGTCGACGCCCGGGAAGGCGTTGCGGTAGACCGCCTGGGCGCCGCGCGGCACGGCCACGCCCTTCGCCCCGCGGAGGGTGAAGCCGACCGACCACTTGCCGCGGCGCACGCGGACGGAGTCCTTCGCCAGGTCCAGCGGCAGGCTCGTCGAGAAGCCGGTGGTGCGGTTGAGCAGCCGGCCGTGGGCGCGGCGGAGGTTGGTGTCGACGTTCTGCCACTTGCCGCGGGCGTTGCGGAAGTGGACGCGGCCGGAGGAGACGCGCACGGTGCGCTGCCCGTTCCGGCCGGCGAAGGTCTTCGAGGTCGCGGTCCGGAGCTCGGTCAGCTCACGTCCGACGGCACTGCCCGGGGGCTTCTGCGGGGAGGACCCGCTGCTGCGCGCATCCGCGCTGGCGAGCGTGACGCCGAGCGCGACACACGATGGGAGGAGCAACGCCAGGCAGGCGAGCAGGAGACGGCGCAATTGGGGAGTCCTTTCCGCGGCGACCAGCCGACCCGGGACGGTGGTGCCCCGGGCGCGCTGCACTCTGGTTGAGCGAGGACCCCTTCACAATCCGGCGTGCGGGCAGAGTTGTTGCCCGAACGGATGACCCGCGAACGGGCCGACCGGGCAACGTCCCCGCCTCAGAGCAGGCCCTGCTTGAGGGCGCGCACGACGGCGGCCGTCCGGTTCGTCGTCCCCAGCTTCTGCGACGCCCGGGCGATGTGCGTCTTCACCGTCCGCTCGGAGACGTGGAGCCGCTCGCCGATGTTCGCCGAGCTCCGTCCCTCGCTGACGAGCGCGAGCACCTCGCGCTCGCGCACCGTGAGCACGGGCGCGTCGTCGTGGCGGGACAGGAGCTGCGTGGTCACCTCACGCTGGACCGCGTCGCTCAACGCGAGCCGGCCGGCCGCGACGAGCCGCACGGCGCCCACGAGCTCCTGCGGCGAGGCGTCGCGCGCGACGAACCCGCACGCGCCCGCGCGCAGTAGCTCGGGCAGGACGCCGACGGTCGCGCGCTCGGCGAAGAGCAACGGCCGCAAGCCGCTGCCCTTCAGGAGCTGCAACGCGATGTCCGGCTCCGCCCCCAGGACGCCCGGGTCGACCAGCGCGACCTGATCGGCCGTGGCCGACGATCGGTGCGTCATCAGCCCTTCGAGACTCTCGACCGGGCCGACCGGCTCGAGGTCCGGCTCCGCCGCGCACGTGAGGCGCAGCGCCATCGCGGTGATCGGCTCCCGCGAGCCGATGATCACGTCCGTCCTGCCCTGCACCCCGACCTCCGTCTGCCCTACGCGTTGCATCCTCTGATCCGTTGAGAATTCAAGAGCATTGAGCGGACGGTCGGATGGGCGAGCGCGGGTTGCGCCTCGGCGGACGGCCGGCTCCCTCGCGCTCCGCTCAGGCGGCCGGGCGACGGCGCGTGAGGCGCCGGCCGACGTCGATGCCCGGGAGCTCCACGTAGCGGCGCAGGAGCATCGCGAGGCCGACCGACACCGGGACGACCCCGACGAGGATCAGCGCGGTCGGCACGTCGCCGTAGAGCAGCGACAGCGCGCTGACGAGCACGACCGCGTGGACGAGGTAGAGGCTGTACGAGATGTCGCCGGCGAAGACGAGCGGACGGCGCAGCAGCCCCTCGCGCAGCCGGACCGAGCCGAGCGCCGCGACGATGATCGCGGCGACGGCGGTCGTCGTCAGCCAGTCGCCGGTGGGACCGACGTGGAGCGCGCCGACGGTCGGGAGCAGGTGCAGCCAGGAGTAGAGCAGCACCACCCAGGCGGCGAGCCCGATCTTGACCCAGCGGCCGAGCCCGCGGTACGCCGTCACCAGCGTGTCGCGGTGGAGCGCGACGAGCGCCCCCGCGACGAACATCAGCAGGTAGTGCGCGGTGATGAAGGTGTCGTAGTGCCCCGCGACGCGCGTGACCACGAAGGTGAACCCGCTCAGCGCGACGGCACCGCCGAGGGACTGCCACCACGGCAGGCGCACGACGGCGAGCATCACGAGCGGGAAGACGAGCGAGATCCGCATCTCGTGCGTGAGGCTCCACAGCACCGGGTCGAAGACCTCGTCGTTGAACGTCGGGACGAGCAGGGCGTGCTTGACGATCTCCGACGCCGACGCCGGCGCGCTCCACACCGCGTCGACCCAGTCGCTGAGGGTGTCCGGCCGCGATGCGGCGAACGCCTCGCGCGCGGCGATCGAGGCCGCCAGCACCGCGAGGTACGCCGGGTAGAGCCGCCACACGCGCCGGATCAGGAAGTCGCGGTACCCCGGGGCGCCGGACGGGCGCAGGAACGAGGTCGCCAGCACGAACCCGCTCAGCACGAAGAACAGGATCACCGCCTCGTGGCCGCCCCACAGCGAGTGCAGCGGCGTGTACTTGAGGAGGTTGACGCCGAGCCGGCCCTCCTCCCCCCACGTGTCGCGCTCCATGACCGGGAAGATCACGAGCAGGTGGGTGAGCACGACCGCCAGCGCGGCGAGCCCGCGGAGCGAGTCGAGCTGGCGGAAGCGGTCCGCCCGTGGTGCTTCGGCGGGCGCGCGCAGCGGCGCGGGCGCCGGGGGTGGGGCGAGATCCAGGGCCATGGCCGCTGTGCACCCTAGGGCGCGACCGTTCACCGGACAAGGGCTTCGACGCATGTCC
>DATMVO010000379.1:0-2751 GCA_035563115.1 Solirubrobacteraceae bacterium | reverse complement strand
GTGACGACCGCGGCCGCGGCGGCGCGTCGCGCGAGGACTTCTCGCGCCACGGGTCCGGCGGCCGGGTCGGTGCGAACATCCGCATCATCGGCCTCGACGCCATCGGCGACGAGAAGAAGGAGCGCGAGGAGCGCCGCAAGGCCGAGCGCGAGGCCAAGCGCGAGGCCGAGCGCGAGCGTCTCGCCCGCCTGGGCTACTAGCCGCCCTCCGCTTTCCCGACTCAACGGCGCCCTCCGGGGCGCCGTTCGTTGTTCTGGGCCCGCGTTCGCTCCGCGCTCTCCCGCTCTCGCTCCGCCCGTGCGGTCGCGCCGAGCGCGCTCTTCCGCCCTCACTCTGGCGCCCGCGGCCGTGGAGAGGGCGGTGGGGACGGTGGTCGAAGTTTGCTCGCGGTCGTCTCAGCGGGGCGCGCGGAGGTCAGCGACGACTTTGCTGCACATACCGCAGCGAAGTCGTCACCCGTCGAAGGCGTGTGACGCGGTTGTCTCGGTATGCGGGACGAAGTCGTCACAGGCCTGCGGACGAACCGCACGGCAAGAACAACCGACACCACCCGCCACCGCACAGCCCGGCCACGCACCCCGACCACGCCGCTCGCTGCGCTCAGAGCGGCCGGCCGATCCGCGCTCTTCCGCCCTCGCTTCCCAACGCGCGGCCGCGGCGGGGGCGGTGGCGGGTGTTGTCGATGCTCGGACGGGGCGGTCTCAGCCATGCGCGCGAAGGTCAATGGCGCTTTTGTCGCGTATACCGCAACGCATGTGCCATTGAGGTTCGCGGCCGCAGACGTGTGACTCCTTTGTTGCGCCTGGCGCAACAAAGGCGTCACGGATGTGGGACGAACCGCACGGCAAGAAGAACCGACACCACCCGCCACCGCCCCGTCCCGGCCGCGCACCCCGACCACGCCCGAGCTGCGCTCGCCGCGGCCGGCCGCGCGCAGGTCAGCGACGACTTTGCTGCGCATACCGCAGCGAAGTCGTCGCCCGTCGAAGACGTGTGACGCTTTTGTCCCGGTATACGGGACAAAGTCGTCACAGGCCCGCGGACGAACGCCGCGGCAAGGACAACCGACACAACCCGCCACCGCCCAGCCCGGCCACACACCCGGACCACGCCCGAGCTGCGCGCGGAGCGAGCGCACAGCGCCGGGGTGGGGCCGGGGTGGGGAAGCGCGAGCGTCGGGGTCGAGGTCCCGGCGCATCCCCGATGCCAGCAAACCGCAACGCGCGGAGGATGCGACGCATGCTCTCGAAGACCTCCCGCACCCTCCTCGCCGCGGCGCTCGTCGCAGGCGGGGCGGGTGCGGCTCTGACTCCCGCAGCCCACGCCGCGTACCCCGGCGCGAACGGGCAGATCGTGTTCAGCAAGGAACTCGGCGACGGGCTGTACCGCCTCCACCTCGCCAAGGCGGACGGCACGGACGTGCGCGAGCTGACGGAGACGTTCGGCATCGACGCGCACCCCGCGTGGTCGCCGGACGGGACGAGGATCGTCTACCAGCACGGCGGGAGCGCGAGCGAGCCGTTCGAGCTGCGGATCATCGAGCCGGCGACGAAGGTCGACGTGCCGCTCGGCACGCTCGGCGACAACCCGACGTGGTCGCCGGACGGCACGAAGCTCGCGTACGAGTGGGACGGCGACATCTGGGTCCGCTCCGCGGACGCGACCAACATGGACGCGCCGACGCTCCTCACCCCCGGCGACCACACCACCGACAGCGACCCCGCCTGGTCGAGCACGGACCGGATCGCGTTCGTCCGCCGCGAGGGCGGCGGTGACCGGGACGTCTGGACGATGCCCACCACCGGCGACGTCGACGGCGCCGCCACCCGCGTCTCGACCGGCGACGAGCAGGACCTCTCGCCCGACTGGTCGCCCGACGGGTCGAAGATCGCCTACGTCCGCGACGGGATCCACGACAGCGAGATCGTCGTCCAGGCGCCCGGCGGCGACGCGACCGAGCTCCACCCCGACCCGACCGTCCTCGACGACGACCCCGCCTGGTCCCCGGACGGCACGCGGATCGTCTGGCGCAGCACCCGCGCCTGGGCGGACATGGGCGGCAACCGCCTGTGGACGGCGGACCCGGCGGACGAGCTCACGCCGCCGCTCGCGCTCGGCACGACCGACGCCGACCCCAGCGGCATCGACGGCCTCCAGCCCGACTGGCAGCCGATCGCCAAGACGCCGCAGGAGCCGCAGCCCAAGCCGGAGGACCCGAAGGACGACCCGAAGCCCGAGCCGCCGCCGGCGCCGCAGCAGCCCGCCGCCCCGCAGCAGCCGGAGATCCAGCAGCGGCCGGTGCAGGCCACCGCGCCCTCGAAGACCACCCCACGCACAGCGGTCACGACCGCCAAGCGGTGCGTCAGCCGCCGCCGCTTCCGCATCACGCTCCCCTCCAAGGGCCGCAAGGTCACGGGCGCGACGGTGACCGTGGCGGGCAAGAAGATCCCCGTCACGATCGGCAAGCGCGGCACGGCGACGGTCGACCTGCGCACGCAGCCGAAGGGCACCTTCACGGTCGAGATCACGGTCACGACCACCGGCGGGACGATCACCCAGACCCGCCGCTACAAGACCTGCGCCCCGAAGAAGCGGGCGTAGCGGAGGGCATCCCCGGGCGCCGCGCTTCGGCGCCGGCGCCCGGGGTGCCCACCCGCGAAAGCTCAGCCCTCGACCGGCGCCTGCAGCGCGCTGGCGCCCAGCGCCGTCCCGGCCACGGCGGGCACCGCCAGCAGCACGGCCGACGGCGTG
>DATMVO010000378.1:0-7951 GCA_035563115.1 Solirubrobacteraceae bacterium | reverse complement strand
CGAGACGATCGCCGTCCACGACGGCCATCTCCTCGACGCCGACGCGCACCTCGCCCGCCTCGCCGCCTCCGCCGCGGCCGTCCTCGACCGCGCCCTGCCGCCCGATCTCCCCACCCGCGTCAGCACCGCCGCGGCCCTCGCCGGCCCGGGCCGGCACCGCCTCCGCATCGTCCTCACGCCGGACGGCGCCGCCGACGTCACCGTCCACCCGACCCAGCCTGGCCCGCCGGAGCCCGTCCTCCTGACACCCGTGCTCCTCACCGGCGGCGCGGGGGCGCACAAGTGGGCCGACCGCTCGCCGCTCGCCGGCGCCCACCTCGTCTGCGACGCCGACGGCACCGTCCTCGAAGCGACCTCCGCCAACGTCTGGGCCCTCCTCGACGGCCGCCTCGTCACCCCGCCCGCAGACGGCCGCCTCCTCGCCGGCGTCACCCGTGCCCGGGTTCTCGCCCTCGGCTCGCTGCAAGGGCTTCCGCTGACCGAAGCCCCCCTCACGCTCGAGCAGGCGCACGCCGCCGACGCGCTCCTCGTCACCTCCGCCATCCGCCGCGCAGCCCCCGCCGCGCTCGCCCCTCAGGCCGAGCCGACGCCCCACGCCCACGCGCTTGCACAGGCCCTCCGCGACCACCTGCTCCCGTCATCGCGGGCGAATACTCTGCCCGCGGGGCGGTAGCTCAGCGGTGAGAGCAGCGGACTCATAATCCGTCAGACCTGGGTTCGAATCCCAGCCGCCCCACTGCCCACGAGCCCGTTCACCGCGGCTCCTCCCAGCGTCGACGAACCCGAGGCCCCACGCCAGGCCGCTGGACCCCAGCTTCGCCCGCCCACGCACGGTGTCCACCTTCCCCGCCCTGTCGCGGACGGAGACGGTGGCGGCGGAGGCCGACACGGCCCCGCTCCGAGCTGCGCGGTCTCGGCGCTCGTCGGCTTCCAACGGGTGTCGCGCGCGTCGCTTCCGTGGCGCGGTAGCGTTCCTGACGGTGGATCGCCGCTGCGTCGCGCGGCCTTCGCGATCGGCCGCGAGGAGGCGCGATGGGCGGCAGGTCCCGGGGGCGGGACCGGCCAGCGGATCGGTGCCCGTCGTCCGTCGTCCGATGCCAAGGAGGCGCCCGTGATCACCATCCCGTCCGACCTCGCCCGCCGCGCCGCGTCGCTGCCGTCCTTCGCCTGCGACGTCCGCCCGGCCCGCCGCGCCGTCGTCGTCGCTCCCTCGGGCGAGCTCGACATGGCGACCGTCCCCGGCGTCCGCGACGCGCTGACCGAGCTGCACGAGGCCGGCTTTGCGCACCTGATCCTCGACCTCACCGCCGTCGACTTCCTCGACTCGAGCGGCCTGGCGCTCATCGCCGCGGCCGACCGCGCCGCCACCGACGACGGCCGCCGCTTCTCCCTGGTCCTCGGAGCCGCCCGCGCGGTCCGCCGCACGCTCGAGCTGAGCGGCCTGCTCGGCCGGCTCGACGTCCTGCCGCGCTCGCCGGCCTAGCGTCGGCGGGCCTTGGTCAGCGCCTCCCAAGCCTCGACGAGCCGCCGCAGCGCGCGGTTCAGCCACTCCTCGACGACGACCTCCTCCAGCACGGCCAGGTTGATCGCGTCGAGCCGCACGAGGATCGCGGGATGGCCGTCGAAGTGCGGCGTGGTGAAGAAGACGCTGGACGGGTCCTCGCACAGCGCCCGCTTCGCGCCCTCGTGCTCCACCCGCGCGCCGAGGATCTCACCCGCCGGCACGGCGTCGCCCAGCGCCGCCAGATCGGTCTTGCGCAGCGGCCGCTCCCACACGAACAGCTTCCCGTCGACGCGCCACTGCCGCAGACCGCGCGACTCGCGCTCCTCCGCCTCTGGCATCCACATCGCCAGCCGCCGCACGTCCTCCCATGTCGCCATGCCGCAGACACTATGCGTCCACGCATGAGGGCTGCCGGGCGCGTTCGTGAGGTTGCGGTCTCCGTACGCCGCGAGGTGCGTCAGTGCGGCGGCCGAAGGCATCTTTGGCCTGGTCCGCCCAAGCCTATGCGCCATGCGATTTGCCGTCGACACCTTGCGCCGCCCACAGCGATGTCCTCGAAGACGGTTGGACGCGTTGCCCCACGGCCGTCTACCCGACGCATCATGCGCTTGGTCCCCGCGACGAGTTTGCAGACGTCGAAGTGTCCGTTGTCTCATTTTCTCGTGCATCGCTGTAGGGTCCGCACGTGCAAGTGACGCGGCATGAGCAAGAAGGTCATCTTCGAGAGGCGGTCGTCGGCCCGGAGCGAGGAGGGGCGGCCAGTCAGACGTTTCCGGCCGACTTCGACAATCCCGCGTCGTGGCTCCACGTCTTCCCGTTAGAGAGCGAGGTCGTCTCATGCGCAAGCGCGGCGACCGCCAAAGGGCTTCCACTGGGGCGCGAGCTGAAGACACTCGTACTCCAGACAACGGCCGGTCTGCGCGTTGTGCACATCCGTGGCGATCAGCAGCTGGATTTGCGCGCCGTGAAGTCGGCGCTCGGAGTCCGGGAGGCATATCTGGCCTCCGGCGCGACGCTCAAGCAGCTCGGGCTCGAGCCAGGAATCGTGCACCCGTTCGACTTGGCCCTCTGGCCGCTCTGCCACCTCATCGAGCAAGACGTGCTCGACCTCAACTGGGTCAGCACGAACGCTGGCAGGCACGACGCCTTCGTCGTGTTCGACCCTGTTGTTCTTCTCCGCGCACGAAGGACGCTCATTGGCACCTACGAAAAGCGGTAAGCGAACGATGCGTTCATGGCAACGGATCACGCTGATCGGCGGCTTGATGATTCTCGTCGGGGCGCTGAGCACCGCGCTCGGGCCGGATGGGGCGCACGGTCCTCGCGAAACGGTCTACGTGCTCGTCGCAGTGATCGCGTTGGGGGTTGGCGGGTCAATCTTGGCCAGCGGCCTCATCGACCGAGTGGTTGCTCGGCAGGTGTTCGGGCTCGATGTAGCCGAAGCCGTGGAGGCGCTCCGGGGCACAAGCCCGCTCGTTCGGTCGAACCAGACTCTCGTGATCACGCTGATCTCGGAGGCGGCGGAGATCCGGGTCGCTGCCGAGCACTCGTTCGAGCTCCGCGAAGCGTCCTGGCGGCGGAAGCGCTTGGTCCTGCGCTTGTACACAGACGTCGCGCGCTGGGGCTCATCGGGCGGGTTCATCTCGATCGTCGAACCGGATCGCACGCTTCTAGAGGGGGAGCGTCTCGCGAACCACGTGAGGGAGGAAAGCGGCAAGACGCGTTTCGAGAAGGCGTACACCTTTCATCCTGGGGTGCCGGCGAGTTTCACTGTCGAGACTTTCGGCCACTTCCGCACGAACGACCGCCTGATCTGGACGGTCGAGCACATCTCCAGCGACTTCAAGGTGCGGATCAACGACTGCACGGGTCTCGACGGCGACCTTGAGGTGAAGGTCAATCATCACCGCGAGCGCGAAGTCATTGCGAATATGACTCGACGACCCTACAACCAAGGTCGGATGATCGAGTTCGACTACATGGGTGAGATTCTCCCGTACCAAGGCTTCGAACTTCAGTGGTCGTTGCGTACGGCTGCGCCGACCGTGGCGTCGACCGACGAAACGGATGCGTACGTAAGCTGAGCAGCCTCGGCTTGAGATCAGGCGATGACTTTCCCACGCGGATGCCGTCACACGGTCCTATCGGAAAACGACGGGAGCGATGATGGCGGCGATGAGCGTGGAGCGGGGCGAGTTCGAGGCGGCGGCCGAGCGGCACCGGCGGGAGTTGCACGTGCACTGCTACCGGATGCTCGGGTCGTTGGACGAGGCCGACGACGCGGTGCAGGAGACGTTCCTGCGCGCGTGGCGGCGGCGGTCGACGTACGCGGGGCGGGCGTCGCTGCGCGCGTGGCTCTACAAGATCGCGACGAACACGTGCCTGGACGCGCTGGGGGCGCGGCCGCGACGGCCGACGCCGGTCGAGGACGCGGGCGCGGGCGGTGGCGGCGCGACCGAGGTGCTGTGGCTCCAGCCGTACCCGGACGCGCTGCTCGAGCCGGACGCCGCGCTCGTCGCCAAGGAGACGATCGAGCTGGCGTTCATGGTCGCGATCCAGCACCTGACGCCGCAGTCGCGCGCGGTGCTGATCCTCCGCGACGTCCTGGACTGGTCGGCGCGCGACACCGCGGAGTTGCTCGAGACGTCGACCGCCGCGGTGAACAGCGCGCTGCAGCGGGCGCGGGGCGCGCTGGCCGAGCACCTGCCCGCCGAGCGGGCGGAGTGGCCGTCCGCGATCGTCGACCCGACCGCCGCGGAGCGCGAGCTGCTGCGGCGCTACATGGACGCGACCGACCGGTCCGACATCGAGGCGCTGAAGGCGACGCTCCACGAGGAGGCCACGTTCGCCATGCCGCCGCAGCCCGGCGTCTGGCAGGGGCGCGACACCGTGGTCGACGGCTGGGTGAGCGGCGGGTTCGGCGGCGAGGAGTTCGGCGACATGCGCTGCCGCCTCACCACGGCCAACCGGCAGCCGGCGGTGGCCTGCTACGTGCAGAAGCCCGGCACCGACGTCGCGAAGCTCTTCGCCATCGACGTCCTGCGGTTCGAGGACGGCGCGGTGCGCGAGATCGTCACGTTCAGCGGCGACGCGCTGCTCGGCCGGTTCGGGATCCCTTTGACGCTCTGATCCGTCGGCCGCGCTGGCCGGACCGCGCGCTACGCTGACGGAAGTGGTTGTCCGTGCAACGTCCGGAGTGAGCTTCCCGTGAACGTCGAGATCTGGTCCGACATCGCCTGCCCCTGGTGCTACGTCGGCAAGCGCCGCTTCGAGAAGGCGCTCGCCGAGTACGAGCACGCGGACGAGGTCACGGTGACGTGGCGGTCGTTCGAGCTCGATCCCGGCGCGCCGGTGCAGTACGACGAGGACAACGCGACCCGCCTCGCGCGCAAGTACGGCACGAGCCGCGAGCAGATGGCCGCGATGGAGGGCCAGCTCGCGCAGACGGCGGCGGGCGAGGCGCTCGACATGCGCCTCGACACCGCCCAGGGCGGCAACACGTTCGACGGCCACCGTCTCGTCCACCTCGCCGAGCGCCACGGCAAGCAGGACGAGATGAAGGAGCGCCTCTTCCGCGCGTACTTCACCGAGGGCGCCGTCGTCGGCGACCACGACACGCTCCTGCGCGCCGCCGCCGACGTCGGCCTGCCGGAGGACGAGGTCCGGGAGCTGCTCCTGACCGAGCGGTTCGCCGAGGAGGTCCGTGAGGACGAGCGCACCGCCTCGCAGTTCGGCATCACGGGCGTCCCGTTCTTCGTGGTCGACCGCAAGATCGCGGCGTCCGGCGCACAGGCACCGGAGGTCCTGCTCGACCTGCTGCGCCAGGGCCGCCCCGAGCCGAAGATCCCGGTCGTCACGGGCGGCGACGCCTGCGGCCCGGACGGCTGCTGAGCCGACTCCGCCCCCGCGCCCGCTAGCTCACCGCGGGCGCGGCACGGAGCAGGTCGAGCGCGGCGCGCAGCTGCGCCTGCTCGGCCTCCTTCAGCGGCCCGCGCGGCGGCCGCGACAGCCCACCGCGGCCCGTGCCCAGCTCGTCCATCGCCGCCTTGAAGTACTGGACGAGCTTCGGCGTCATGTCGAACCGCGCGAGCGGCAGCTGGCGCAGGTACAGCTCGCGCGCGCCCGCCAGGTCGCCCGCGCCGACGAGCTCCACCAGCCGCACGCACTCCTCCGGCACGACGACCGCGACGCCGGAGACCCAGCCGACGGCGCCGGCCGCGAGTCCCTCGAGCGCCCAGTCGTCGCCGCCGACGAGGACGTCGACCCGGTCGCCGACCGCCGCCACGAGCGCCGCGATCCGCCGCGCGTCGCCCGAGCACTCCTTCACCGCGGCGATCGCGTCGACGCGCGAGAGCAGCTCGAGCATCTCGTCGGCGCCGAGGTCGGTCCCGCTCGCGGGCGGGTTGTTGTAGGCCATCACCGGCAGCTGCGCAGCATCTGCCACCGCGTTGAGGAAGTCGGCGATCTCGTCCAGGTCGCCCGCGTATAGGAGGGGCGGAAGGCACATGACGGCGTCAGCGCCCAGCTCCCGAGCGTCGGCGGCGTACGCGCACGCGATCGCGGTGGCGCCCGCGGAGACGCCGACGGTCACGGGGATCCGGCCGGCAGCGCGCTCGACCACCGTGGCGATCGTCCGGCGCCGCTCCTCGCGGTCGAGCGACCCGCCCTCGCCCATGGTGCCGTTGACGACGATGCCCTCGATGCCGGCCGCGATGAGCGTCTCGACATTGGTCGCGAGCGCATCCGTGTCGACCTCCAGGGCGTCCGTGAAGGGGGTGGTGACAGCGGGGATGATGCCGGTGAAGCGCACGTGGGTCCTGCCTCAGTCGAGGGTCATGTAGCGGCGCACCCGCTTGAGGTGCTCCGCGGCGTAGAGGCGGGCCGTCCGCTCGTCCCCGGAGGCGATCGCCTCGAGGATCATGCGGTGCTCCGCCATGTGGATCCGGGTCCGGCCCGGGATGGCGATCGACTCGTCGCGCAGCTGCTGCCACAGCGGCTCGTCCATCAGGTCTGCGACCTCCGCGGCGAAGCGGAAGAGCACCGCGTTGCCGCTGAGGTGGGCGATCGCGCGGTGGAACGCGCGGTCGGCCTCGTTCCAGCGCACGCGCTGCTCGGGGTCGTCCGGGTCACCGGCGGCCTCCATCGCATCCACGTACGGCGTCAGCGCGGCGGCGACGTCGGGGCCTCCGTTGCGCGCGGCGAGCGCGGCGGTCTCAGGCTCGATGAGGTCGCGCGCGTCGAGCAGCTCGGACGGGCTCGTCGAGTCGGCCGGCTCCGGGGGCTGGTGCACGAGCGCGTCGAGCGCGTCCGC
Organism: Solirubrobacteraceae bacterium; assembly: GCA_035563115.1. Lineage (GTDB taxonomy): Bacteria > Actinomycetota > Thermoleophilia > Solirubrobacterales > Solirubrobacteraceae > CADCVT01. Next base: position 1,136 of record DATMVO010000378.1, on the reverse strand, counting down.
GCGCACGAAGGAGCCCGCGCCCTGGCGCGTCTCGACCAGGCCCTCGACCTGCAGCAGGCCCAGCGCCTCGCGCACCGCGTTGCGCCCGACGCCCATCCGCTGCGCCAGCTCACGCTCGGGCGGGAGTCGCTCGCCCTGCGCCATCCGGCCGGTGGCGATCGCGTGCCGCAGCTGCGCCGCGATCTGCTCGTGGCGCTGGCTGACGTGGACAGGGGCGACCCCGATGCGGGGTGGGCTGAGAAGAGGTTCTGTCATCGGACCGGAGTGGTACTGTAGCGGAACCAATGGCGAACGACCACTCCACCATCGCCTCCGTCGACCCGCGGACGGCCACCATCCTGGACGAGCTCCCGGCGGACGACGCGACGCATCTCGACGCGGTCGTCGCCCGCGCCGCCGCGCTGCACGAGGACGGCGTCCTGCGCCCGCTCGCGACCCGCGCCGCCCTGCTCCGCGCGTGTGCGAACGAGATCGAGGCGGACCGGCCGCGCATCGTCGCGACGTGCGATGCGGAGACCGGCCTCGGCGAGGTGCGGCTCAACGGCGAGCTCTCGCGTACGACAGGTCAGCTCCGCGCGTTCGCGGACGTGGTGGAGCGGGGTGAGGTCGTCGACGCGATGCTCGACGCCGCGCTGCCGGACGCGACGCCGCCCCGGCCGGACGTGCGGCGGATGGAGGTGCCGATCGGCCCGGTCGCCGTCTTCGGCGCCAGCAACTTCCCGCTCGCCTTCGGCGCCGCGGGCGGCGACACGGCGTCGGCGCTGGCGGCGGGCTGCCCCGTCGTGATCAAGGCCCATCCGGCGCATCCGGCGACAGGCCGTCTGGTCGCCGAGGCGCTGCGGCGCGGCGCGGCCGAGGCCGGGCTGCCGGAGGACGTGGTCGGCCACGTGCTGACCGCCGAGCTCGACCTCGCCGAGCGGCTGGTGGACGCCGAGCCGATCGCGGCGGTCGGGTTCACCGGGTCGTTCGAGGGCGGCGCGGCAATCACGCGACGCGCGGCTCTGCGCCCGCGGCCGATCCCCGTGTACGCGGAGATGGGCAGCATCAACCCGGTCGTCGTCACGCCCGCCGCGGCGCGGGCGCGCGCGGGCGCGATCGCGTCGGCGCTGGCGCCGAGCCTGGCGGGGAACGCCGGC
>DATMVO010000377.1:0-8637 GCA_035563115.1 Solirubrobacteraceae bacterium | reverse complement strand
GCGCGCCGCTGCCGGCGGCCCGCGAGCTCGCCGCGCCGCCGGCCGCCTTCATCGCCTTGCCGGCCTTCGCGGTGCCCTTGGCGGCCGCGCCGAGGCCCTTGCCGCCGACGACCTCCGAGATCCCCCGGCCGATCTTGTAGCCGAGCGACTTGCCCTCGTAGTCGCTCTTGACCGAGTCGACGATCGCCTTGCCGGCCGCCTTCGGGTCCTTCGCGATCGCCTTGCCCGTCTCGTAGGCGTCCTTGGCGAAGCCCTTCGGGTCGGTGGCGAGCTTCTTGCCGCCCTCGGCGAGCGTCTTGCCGGTCTCGGCGATGCCCTCGCCGAAGCCCTTCGCGGCCTCGCCGACGCCCTCGCCGACGTCCTTCGCGGCCTCGCCCACGTCCTCGGCGGCGTCCTTGATGTCGTCCAGGCCGAAGTGGCCGTCGAACTCGATGCGCGAGATCGGGTTGCCGCCCGCGAACGCGTACCGGTTCTGGGTGAGCGGGTCGGAGACGAGGTTGAAGTCGCCGCTGGCCGACTCGAAGCGGTCCTGCGTGAGGAAGCGCCCCGCCTGCGGGAGGTACTGCCGCGCCCGCATGTCGTACGTCTTGACGCCCGAGTCGTAGTAGAAGCCCTGGAACCGGAACGGCTGGTCCTTGGCCTCCGGCGTCAGGCTCGAGCCCGGCGCGGTCTCCCCCGCCGACTTCTCGTCCTTGCCGTACGGGTCGTACGCGTACTTGGCGGTCAGGGAGCCGGTGGTGCCGGCCAGGCCCTCGATCGACCCGTTAGCGTCCTTGGCGAACGAGGCGTACGGGTTGGCCGACGCGCCCGACTGGCGCGAGACGCCCAGGGACTCGAACTGCGAGTCGTAGTCGTAGGAGCTGACCTCGTTGTTGGTCGCGCTGTTCGTCGCTCCGCGCTGCGAGAGCGCGTCCGAGACCCCGACGTACGAGAGGTTCGCCGTCTTGGCCGCCTTGCCGGTGGCCTCCTCGGTCATCGTGTCGCGGCGGTCGAAGCCGTCGTACTTGTACGAGGCCTTGTCCGAGCTCGTCCCGGCGATCGACTCCTGCGACGCCACGCGGTCGAACGCGTCGTAGGTGAACTTCTGCGTCGTCTGCGGGGCGCCGGTGCCGGTCGCCTCGCTGATCTCGCTGACGTTCCCGCCGGTCTGGTCGTACTTGTACGACGTGGTCTTCGTCGTGCCGCCGGCGGTCCGCTTGGAGGCCGTCAGGCGACCCGCCACGAACGAGTTGACGGTCGTGGACGAGTCCATGCTGTCCGACTGCTCGGTGACGTCGCCCGCCCCGTTGAGCTTGTACTCGACGGTGCCGCCGCCCGACGCGGCCGGCCGGTTCCAGGTCTTGAGCTGGTCCCGCGCGTTGAAGACGTGCGTGCCGATCTCGTCCTGGCGCCGGTTGCCGTTCTCGTCGTACCGGTAGTCCTGCGTCTTGTCGCCCGCCGCGCCCGCCGGGCCCGACTTGCGCTTCATCTGCCACTCGGCCCCGTCGACCGCCCAGAAGTGCTCCTCGAGCGTCCGCTGGGTCGTGCCGGTGGTGGCCTTGCGGGTGCGGCGGTCGTCGGACGGCCAGTACGTCGTGTCGAACGTCTGGACGGCGTCGCCCGCGCGGGTGATCTTCGTCTGCTTCTCGCGGTCGTACTCGTCGAAGTCGAAGTCCGACGTCGTGCCGCCGTTGTACGTCGTGTTCGCGGGGATCGCGCCCTCGGCCACGTCGGCCGACAGCGTCCCGTTGACCTGCCGCTTGACCGCGTTGCCGTTGAGGTCGTACGCGATGAGCGTGTCCTTGCCCGGCTGCGCGGGCTGGGTGCCCGCGGCGGGCGTCCCGGCCTCGTCGGTCGCGACGCGGCGGTCGGCCTTGTCGTACGCCATCCGCGTGATGCGGTCGTCGGTGCCGTCCGCGTCGCCGACCTTCTCGCCGCGGTCGATCATCGCGGTGAGCTGGCCGTTGGCCGAGTAGCGGTAGTCGTAGACGCGCTGCTTGTCGACGGACGGGTCGCCGCCCGGCGTCGCCGGCGTGCCGTTCGTGTCGGCCGACCGGCGCCGCATCTGCCGGCTCGGCCAGTACGCGCGGTGCATCGTGCGGCTCGCCTTGCCGTCGCGCGAGCTCGAGCGCCACATCGTCTGCAGCCCGCGGTCGTCGTAGTCGTACGTCTGCGTCTCGCCGCCGACCTGGCCGGTGGAGCCGGCGGCCGCGCCGCCGTCCTTGCCCTTGCCGCCGGTCTGCTTGCGGATCCAGCCCGTGTCGAGGTACTCGAACTCGGTGCGCTGGATGCACGAGGCGTCGACGTCGGTGTCGGTGCACGGGCGCGGCTGCTTGAGCCACTCGTGCGGCGCCTCGATCGCGGCCACCCGGCCGCGGGCGTCGAGCACGTAGTTCTGCCGGTTCTTCTGGTCGGCGTCCGTGCCGTCGTGCGGCATGTGGACGGCGGTCAGGAGGTTGTCGGCCGAGTACTCGTTGACGGTCGCCTGCCGCGTCGCGTTGCGCAGGTCGGCGTTGTCGCGGTCGGCCGGGTTGCCCAGCGAGGTGCTCTGCGGCGCCTTGTCCTCGGCGTAGCCGGCCCGCACCCCACGCGGGGTCACCGTGCGGCGCAGGTTGCCGTTGCCGTCGTACTCGCTGACCGTCGTGCGCATCTGGTCCTCGCCCGCGGGCGGGGCCGGAGCGGTCGGCTCACGCCACCCGGTCGTGCGCTTCCACAGCTGGCCGCGGGCGTCGAAGACGCTCTTGGTCTTGCGGCGGGCCATGCTCGACGCCTGGTCGCTGCTCTGCGCCCCGGGCGCGTCGACGAGGGTCTGGTTGCCGTCCGCGTCGTACTCGTAGCGGGTGACCTTCTCGGCGTCGGTGCCCTCGAGCTGCTCGACGAGCTCGTCGTTGCCGTTGAACTTGCGGATCGTCTTGAACGCCGCCCGCGTGTCGGTCCGGACCGCCTGGTCGTAGACGGCCGGGTTGAGGTCGTCGGCGCAGTCGGCCGGCGTGGTCTCCTTGCCGCCGACGGCCTTCGGCTGCAGCTCGACGGTCTGGTTGCCCGCCTCGTCGTAGCCGAAGATCGTCATCTCGCCCTCGGGGTTGATCGAGTGCGTGAGCCGGTCGAGCTGGTCGAAGCAGCTGTACTCGGTGACCTCCGGGCCGCGCGGCGTCTGCTGCGCGACGACGTTGGAGTTCGCGTCGTACGTGTACTTCGTGACGTCCGTCCCGCTGTCGCTCGAGCCGGGCGCACGCCGCTCGGTCAGCCGGTCGAACTGGTCGAACGTGCTGCGGGTCGCGTTGCCGGCGCCGTCGACGGCGACCGCCATGTTCCCGTTGCGGTCGTAGGCGAGCGACTCGTCGATGTACCGGCCGGCGGCGACGTCCCGCGGGCGGCGCAGGGCGGTCAGCCGCCCGAGCGCGTCACGGGTGAGCGTCGTCGTCGCGCCCTTCGCGGACGGGTCGCGCTCGGTCACGCCGATGAGCCGCAGCTCGTCGTCGTAGCGCAGCTCGGTCAGCCCCGCCTTCGGCAGGAGGTCGGGCATCTGCTGGCCCTCGACGGCGCCGAAGTCGCCCTCGCCCTCGCCGCTCGGCAGGTCGGGCGTCTCGCCCTGGTTGCCGACCGAGCCCGGGTCCTTCTCGGCGACCTTGCCGGACGACGGGTCCGCCTGCCACGCGCTCGGGCGGGTGGTGGTCTTCAGCTCGCCCGAGTCCAGGAACGAGTTCTCGTACGCGTTGCCGCGCGCGTCGGTGATGCGGACCGGGTTGCCGACCGCGTCGCGCTGGTAGGTCCAGGTGTCCGGGCCCTGCGGGTCGTAGCCGCCCGGCGTCTTGGGCAGCGCCCGCTCGATGATCTCGCCCAGCTCGTCGTACTCGAGCTTGGTGCGGAACGTGTCCGCGGGGGCGTTCTCGGCGAACGCGCGCGGCTGGATGACCGTGACGATCTTGCCGTCGGCGCGGCGCGTGAACCACGTGCGGCGGTTGCCGGGCTTGAGCTCCGTCACGAGCAGGTCGCGCTGGTCGTAGGCGTACTGGGTGGCGCGTTCCTCCCACGGGGCGCCGTCGCGCCCGGTGCGCGGGTCGCTGACCGCCTTGACGTTGTCGTTGCGGTCGTACTGGATCTCCGTGCGCAGGCGCTTGCCGTTCGGGTCCTCGATGACCGTGGTGCGCCGGTCGGCGTCGTCGTACCAGAACTGCCAGCGGTGGTTGTCCCACTCGTCGGCGTTGGCCTCGGGGTTGCCGCCGATCCGCTCGTTCGTCTTGGCGTCGACGACGCCGCGCAGGTTGTCGCGCGGGTCGTACGCCATCGACGTGACGAGCGTCTTGCGCTGGCCGTTGTCGAGCGACGTGCGGCGCAGCACCTCGAGCTGGCCGGTGCGCGAGTACTCGTACTCGGTCGAGAAGTCCTCGTCCGAGGTCGGGTTCTCGGCGCCGCGTGCGGACTCCTCACGCGTCACCAGGCCCTCGCCGTCGAACGCGCGCTTGGAGACCTCGGCCGCGGCCTGCGTCTCCCCCGCGTGGACGACCGCGGGCGAGCGGATCGTCGTCGCGCGGTCCATGTCGTCGAAGACCTGCGTCGTCGCGGCGCCGTTGCCGTCGACGGAGCGGATCTCGTTGTCGTTCGGGTCGTAGTCGTACGAGCGGGTGATGAACTCGCCGGCGCGCGAGTCCTTCGGCAGCGTCTCCTGCACCAGCCGGTCGAGCGCGTCGTACTCAAAGCGCGCCTGGAACCGGTGCTGGGCGTCCTTGAGGCCGCCGTACGGCATCGCGCGGGCGTCCGTCGTCGCCAGCAGGTTGCCGTTGCGGTCGTACTTGTACTCCGAGCGGCCCTCCTTGGCGTCGATGACGACCTGCGCCTGGCCGGACGGGTGGTACTGCTGGTACCGCGTCTCGTTGCCGACCTGGTCGATCTCGGCCGTCACCTGGCCGTACTGGTCGAACTCGGTCCGCGCGGTCTCGTCCTCGGCGTCGATGCGCGCCGTGACGTTGCCGCGGTCGTCGACCTGGAAACGCTCCTGGAAGTCGTCGGGGTCGCCGGTCGCGGTGCCCTTCGGCGTGGTGATCTGGTTGAGGTCGGAGACGAAGTCGTCGCGCGACTCGCCCGCCTCGGCGCGGTGCAGGCCCTGGCCGACGAGGTACTCGAGCTCGGTCCGGTTCCCCTCGCCGTCCTGGATCCAGCGCAGCTGGCCGTTGTCGTTGTAGCCGTAGAGCGTCGTCGCGGCGTCGGGCGTGTCGACGGCCTCGGCGATGCGGGTGACGTTGTGGTCCGCGTCCCAGGTGAGGTCGCTGACGTACTGGCGCGGGTTGAGGATCTCCTCGGTCCGCCCGCGCTGGTCCATCGAGTACTTCCACACCTCGCCGCGGGCGTCGGTGACGTTCGTGACCCAGCGGATCGGGTCGGCCGTCGACGCGGCGTACGCGTACCGGCGCAGGTGGTCGTCGCGCTGGTGCAGGCGGATGACGCGGCGGTCCGACAGCTCGTCGGGCGCGGGGGCGCCGGCGAGCTTGGTGCGGAAGCCGTCGTCGTAGACGAAGCTCGTCTCGCCGCCACGCGGGTCCTGGACGGCGGAGAGGCCGGCCCAGCCGTAGGTGAACTTGAACTCGCGCTCCTCGTCCGTGCCCTCCGCCTGGGCGAGCGTCCGCAGGCGGCCGTCCAGGTAGGTGAAGCGCAGGACGCGGCCCGCGTGGTCGGTGACGGAGCTGACGCGGCCGGTGCCGCCGGGCTCGTACCCGACGAGGACCTGCCGGTTCGGCGCGCCGTTCAGGACGCCGGCCGAGTCGGTCACGGAGGTCATGCGGACGCGGCAGTCGGGGAGCGCGACGCCGGGCGTCCACACCGGGCAGGTGACGCCGGGCTTGGTCGGGACCTGCTCGTAGTCGAACCGCAGGAGGTTCTGGTTGCGGTCGACGATCAGCGTCTGGAAGCCCTGGGCGTCGAAGAAGTACGTGACGCCGTCGGGCCGGGTGGCGGCCCACGCCTTGCGCGCGTCGACCGTCGAGAACTTGCGCAGGTGGAGCTGGACGCCGGGCGGCGGGTCGTAGGAGCGGCCGTCGATGCGGCGCTCGAACTGGTGCCGGGTGCCGTCCGGGTCGACGAGCACGACCTTGCCGGTCGTGTCGGCGGTGGAGACGTCGAGCGGCTCGTTGAGGCGCGTCAGGCCCGAGATGCCGAGCGAGAAGCCCTCGCCGATCTCGTCGTACGGCGTGACCGCGGCCGCCTTGCGCGTCTGGCTGTTGTACGTGACGTTCGCGAACGTCGACAGGCCGCGGCCGGGGCTGACCATCGGCATGACGTTCCACACGAGGTTGCCGGTCGCGTTGTTGACGTGCGCACGGCTGCCGGCGCCCGTCTCGACCGTGTCGTACTGCATCCACTCCTCGAGGCCGGTGAAGCCGGTGACCTCGGTCGTGGCGGTGCCGGGCGTCAGCGCGAGGCTCTCCCAGCTCTCGTTGCCGAACTTGTCCCACGCCCCGATCCACAGCGTGCCCTGCTCGAACTTGCGGGTCACGAACGTGTACGCGTGCTCGAGCGAGCAGGAGTCCGTGTCGCACGCCTTCCTGACGTCGTCGAGCACGCGCTCGCCGTTCGTGACGTCCTCGTACACGACCTGGACGCGCACGGCGCCGGCGCCGGGCTCGGCGTCGCGGACGCCGTCGACCGCGGCGATCCGCAGGTCGTACTCCTCGTCGGTCAGCGAGGTGGAGGCGGCGTCCTTGAGCGGGCCGGAGAGGCCGATGCGCGGGCCTTCGTGGTCGACCGAGATGCGGCGCTCGGCGGTGTTCTCGTTGCCCGCCTGATCGGTCGCGACGATCTTCACGACGTGCATGCCGTGGTCGTACTGGGACGGGTCGAACGTGACCGTCCGCGTCATCTTGCAGCTGTGGTCGCAGGTCTGCGTCTGGTCGTAGCCGACCGGCTGACCGTCGATCTCGACGTGGATCGACCGCACGCCGGCGCGCTTGTCCGCGTCCGCGGTCGTGCCGGGCGTGCCGTCGGTGGCGGTGATCGTGAGGTCGAACGGGTTCTTCTCGACCGGCGGTGTGGGCTTGCCGTCGCTGATGTCGATCGACGGGCCGAAGCGGTCGACGCGGATCTCGTCCGAGGCGGCGGCGCTGACGTTGTCGACGACGTCCTGGCCGGCGACCTGCACGCGGCTGACGCCCTGGCGCAGCTGGGTCGTGGAGAACTCGAGCGGCGCCGTCCAGTTCGCGCAGCGGGCCGCGCGGGTGCCGGTGCAGGTCTGCTCCTTGGTGACCAGGCGCTTGCCGTTCGCGTCGAGCCAGGCACGCTTGACGCCCAGGCCGGTGTCCGTGATCGGCACCTGGACGGCGATCGTCTTCCCGCCGTCCTGCCACTGCGTCGGCGCGTAGCTCAGGGTGCGCGCGCCGAGCGTCGGCGCGGTCGCGTCGGAGAGCTCGACGGTGGCGGACGGCATCGTCGCCTTGGCGTCGCTCACCTGCGCCGGGTTGGCGGTGTCGGTGCTCGGCAGGAGCTGCTTGAAGAACGCGACGTTGTTCTGCGCGCCGGCGGCGCCGACCGTCGTCGTGTAGCTCGCGGTGTGGGCCGGGACGGAGCCGGCCGTGAGCGTGATCGCGGACGTCGAGGCGCAGTGCGCGGTGGCCGCGGACTGGCCGAGGATCGCGTTCGCCGCGGTGCGCAGGCCGTACTGGACGCAGGAGCGGGCGACCTGGCCGGCCGCTGCCGACGCGAGGTCGATCCGCGGCGTCGCCGGGCTGAAGCGGGTGATCACCGCGGTCGCGCCGGGCGGGCGGAGCGTCCACTCGGTCGTCGCCGGGGTGAAGGTCATGGCGCCCTTGAGGTAGCGCAGCCACAGGCCGTTCGCGGCGCCGCTGGTGTGGGCGGCGTTCGGCATCGCGCCGGCCGTCCACCCCTCGTTGGCGTAGGGGAAGGCGTACGTGTCGGTGACGACCGGGTCGACGACGATCGGGTACGCGAGGTCCTTGCCGCGGTGGGCGACGCGGTACGTCAGGACGCCCTTGCTGACCTGCTCGCGGACCTTGATCGCGCGGCCCCGGCGGTCCCAGGCGATGGCGGGCGCGACGAGCGCGAGGCGCTTGCCGCCGCGGTCGCGGACGACGAAGCCGCCCTTGGCGCGGCGTTCGACGCGGAAGGCCTCGGCGGCGCCGAGCTTCAGGCGCAGCTTCTCGGGCGACGCGTCGGAGCGCAGGACCCACATCGCCTGCAGGCCGCCGAGCTCGGCGGAGACGGAGACGTCGGTGGTCGGCGCGGTGTTCGCGAAGAAGGAGGTGTCGGCGGCGCGGGCGGTGACGGGGCGCGGGCGCGGCACGAGCGGCTGGACGGTGACGCCGCTGTCGCGCAGGAGCGACGGCTTGGCGAGCGTGCGGGCGAGGAGGACGTCGGCGCCGGCGTTGACCGGGGCCAGGTACGTCTTGCCGCGGGGCTGGAGGCGCAGGTCGACCGGGGCGACCTTGCCGTCGGTGCCCTTGACGCGGAGCGGGAGGCTGGAGAGGAGCAGGCGGCCTGCGCCGCCGTTCGCCGCCGGGAGGACCGCGGTGTGGTCGTCGAGGAACTCGGCGTTGCCCGGGGCCGTCTGGGCCGCTTGGCTCTGCGGGAGCTTCGCGGCGGACGCGGCCTTCGTCGCCGTCGAGGCGGCGCCCGGGTCGGCGGCGCGGCTCAGCGCCTGTGCGGTCGGCG
>DATMVO010000376.1:0-5583 GCA_035563115.1 Solirubrobacteraceae bacterium | reverse complement strand
GGTCGACCGTGCCGTTCGCGATCGAGACCGCGTAGACGTGGCCGGCGGCGTTCTCGCCGAAGCTCGCCAGGCCGTCCACGCGCGCGGCGGCCTGGACCGGCCGGGCGGACGCGCAGCCGAGGTCGAGCACGAACATCCGCCCGGTGCCGTAGTCGCCGTAGACGTACCGTCCGCGCTCGGGAAGCCCCTGGTCGCGGACGACGAACCCCCCGGTCACCGCCGTCCACCCCGACGGTGCGGCGTGGGCGTGCGTCACGCGCGGGGTCACGAGGTTGGCCGGCGCTCGCCCGTCGCCCTGGTCGCCGGTGCCCTCGAAACGGGGCCAGCCGAACGTCACGCCCCGCCCGCGCCCGTCGGCCGCCCGCACGATGTCGATCTCCTCCTGCCGCTGCGCGCCCACGTCGCCGAGCGCCAGGTCGCCGGTGGCGCGGTCGAACGAGAAGCGCCAGGGGTTGCGCAGGCCGTACGCCCAGATCTCGGGGCGCCCGCCGCCGCGCGCGAACGGGTTGTCGCGCGGGACGGTGTAGCCCGGCGCGTCCACGTTGGGCGTGATCCGCAGGAGCTTGCCGTGGAGGTTGTCGGTGCGGCCGGCGGGGTTGTCGAGCGTGGGCTCGTAGCCGCCGTCGCCCGTCGCGATCCACAGCTGCCCGTCGGGGCCGAGCGTCACCTGACCGCCGTTCTGGAACCGCGAGGCGGGGTGCGCGATGCGCAGCACCTCATGCACGGCCGGGCTGCCGAAGCGGCGCTGCTCGACGATCAGGTCGTTCCCGCGCCCGGCCCGCGCCGTGTAGGCGATGAAGTACCGGCCGTCCGGCGCGATCGCCAGCGACAGCAGGCCCTCCTCGAGCCCCTCGTCGGCCACCGCGTCGGAGATGTCGAGGACGGTGGTCGTGCGGCCACCCTCGACGAGCTTGATCCGCCCCGCGCGCTCGACGACGTAGAGCCGCGACGCGTCCTCGGGCGGGCTCGTGACGTAGACCGGCTCGGTGAGGCCAGAGACGACGCGGTCGAGGCGGAACGCGGAGGCGTCAGGCGCCCCGGCGCCCACGGAGAGCGCAACCGCGGCGGCGCCGGCCGCGAGCAGCGTGGCGCGACGCGGCCGGTGACTGAAGTTCATCGACGCACATCCTCGCAGTCCGCCGCGACCTCGTCCTCGACCCCGGCGAAGACCACGTCGACGCCGGGGCCGCAGGAGACGCGGTCGATGCCGCGGGCGACGATCGAGATCCGGTCGTTGCCCTCGTCGCCGGCGATCGTGTCGTCGTCCAGGCCGCCCTCCAGGCGGTCGTCGCCCGGGCCGCCGTTGATCGTGTCGTTGCCGCGGTCGCCGATCAGGTAGTCGTTGCCCTCGTTGCCGAGCAGCAGGTCGTTGTCGTTGCGGCCGTGCAGCTCGTCGTTGCCCGGGCCGCCGCGGAGCGTGTCGTCGCCGTTCTCGCCGTCGACGTAGTCGTCGCCCTCCTGGCCGTACAGGTCGTCGTTGCCGTCCGAGCCGAGAAGCGTGTCGTTGCCGGGCGTGCCCATCAGCATGTCGTTCGCGAGCGTGCCGCTGATGACGTTCGTCGTCGGGGGCGCGTCGGTCGACGGCTCGGCCGGGATGCGGATGACGGTCTCGCAGCGGGTCAGGTCGTCGCGCTCGGGCGCGTCCTCCTCGACGTAGACGGTGTCCTTGCCGGTGCCGCAGTCGACGGTGTCGGCGTCGCCGTCGGCCACGCGGATGACGTCCGCGCCGGAGCCGCCGTCCACCTCGTCCGCGCCCGGGCCGGCGGTGATCTCGTCGCCGCCCGCGCCGCCGCTGAGGTAGTCGTCGCCCGAGCCACCGTCGAGCGCGTCGATGCCGTTCGCGCCGAGGATCGTGTCCTTGCCCGCGTCGCCCTTGATGCCGTCGTCGCCGTCGCGGCCGTAGAGCCGGTCGCCCGCGGTGCCGCCGTCGATGGTGTCGTTGCCGGTCCCGCCGTCGATCGTCTCGCTGCCCGGGCCGCCGTACAGCGTGTCGTCGCCCTCGCCGCCGGTGATGTCGTCCGTGCCGCGGTTGCCGTTGACGTAGTCGTTGCCCGGGCCGCCGTCGAGCTGCGGGTCGTTGCCCAGGCCGCTCTCGTTGATCTTGTCGTCGCCGGGGCCGCCGAGCACGGTGTCGTCGCCGTCGCCGCCGTCGAGGTAGTCGCTCTCGGTCGCACCGTCGAGCGTGTCGTCGCCGGTGCCGCCGAACAGCGCGTCGTTGCCGGCGCCGCCGTTGAGCCCGTCGTTGCCCGACTGCGACGCGAGCCGGTCGTTCCCGTCCCCGCCCGCGAGCTGGTCGTTGCCGACGCCGCCGTCGAGCTGGTCGTCGCCGAGGCCGCCGTCCAGCACGTCGTTGCCGCGGAAGCCGGAGAGCGAGTCGTTGCCGCCGAGGCCGAGGAGCCGGTCGTCCAGGCGCGAGCCGCGGAGCGTGTCGTTCCCCTCGGTGCCGGTGAGGACCGCGAGGCCCGGCTGGGCGGCGAGCGCGGTGGGGCGCTTGGTCGCGCCGAGCCGCTGCATGGTGAGGCGGCGGAAGCTGAAGCCGCTGAGCACGCTGACGGTGCCGTCGGTGCGGTCGGCGACGTAGAGGCGCGAGCCGTCGCTGGAGAAGGCGGGGACGCCGGGGCCGCGGCCGACGCGCACGCGCTGGGTGACCCGACCGAGCGAGAACTCGACCACGCCGACGACCGTGTCCTTCTCCGCCGCGCCGACGACGCCGAAGCGGCCGCTGGGGGAGATCGCGATGCCGCCGCCGAGCTTCGGCCCGAGGCCGATCTGCGCGATGTGCTTGGCGTTGACGCGGTTGAGCGCGATCAGGCGCCCGCCCTTCTTCGTCAGCTGGCTCACGTACGGCGTGCCGCCGCGCCACGCGACGCCGCCGGGGCGCGCGATCTTCGTCGAGGCGGCCTGGCGGGAGCCGAGGAGGTCGAGGATGCCGACCTTCGAGCGGCCGAGGATCACCGCGGCGCGCGCGCCGTCGGGCGAGATCGCGATCTGCTGCACGTCGCCGCCGGTCCCGATCCCGCCGAGCACGCGCATGGAGGCCGCGTCGATCGTCTGCACGCCGCCGGCGCGGCCCGCGTAGAGGCGCGCGCCGTCGGGGGAGATCGCCAGCGACGTGACCGAGCCGGCGACCGTCGCGGCCGCGGTGACGCGCCGCGCGGCGAGGTCGATGGAGACGACGCGGTTGCCGGCCGCCACGTAGGCCGCGGAGCCGTTCGGCGCGACCGCGACGCCGCGCGCGCGGCCGCCCACGGGGATGCGGGCGCTGACCCGGTTGGACGCGACCTCGGTGAGCGTCGCGTTGCCGTCGCCGGCGGCGACGACCACCACGCGCGCCTGGGCGGCGGGGGTCGGGAGGGCGGCGGCGAGGACGGGGAGGGCGGTGGCGAGGAGGGCGGCGGTGCGGCGCATCGGTCCAGGAACTCGTCGGGGGCGGTGGAAGTTGCGGCGGACCGCCGACGCTACAGGACCTTCACCGGCGGTTGCCGGGCCTGCCGCGGCGGTGGCGGCGGCCCGGCCGGTAGGGTCCGGCCCGGTGCCTGCCGACGCCGTCTCCCTCCTCCGTCCCGGGCTGCTGACCGGCGTACCGGTCGCCCTCGCCGGGCCGCCGCGCGCCGCGCTCGCCGCAGGGCTCCGCGGCCTGGGGGCCGACCTGCGCCCGCTCGACGCCGACTTCGCCGACGAGGAGGCCACGATCGCCGCGGCCGCCGTGCTCGGGCCGGTCGACGCGCTCGTGGTCGACGCGGGCGCCCGCTTCGCCGGCGCCGCCGACGCGGCCGAGACGAGCGACGAGCTCGCCGCCCTACGCGCCGCCGCCGACGGCACCTGGGCCGCCGCCCGCTCCGTCGCAAGCGCCGCCTTCATCGAGCCCGCGCGCCCCGGCAAGCTCCTCTTCCTCGCCCCCGCGCCCGACGCCGGCCTCCACGCCCACGCCGCTCGCACCGCCCTCGAGAACCTCGCCCGAACCACCTCCATCGAGTGGGCGCAGTTCGGCATCCGCACGGTCACCATCACCCCCTCGCCCACCACCCGCGACGACGAGCTCACCGCCCTCGTCGCCTACCTCCTCTCACCCGCCGGCGACTACTTCTCCGGCACTCGCCTGGATCTCAGCTGACCCAGGGGACCTCGACGGAGTCCTCCGAGGCGGCGTTGCGGGCGACGACGTAGGTCGCCGGCTCGGTGTCCGAGAGGTTCTCGAGGACGTGGGTCTCGTGGGGTGGGACGTAGAGGAGGTCGTGGGGTTCGAGGACGACCGACTCCTCCAGGCGCTCGCCCCAGCGGACGCGCATGAGGCCGCTCAGCATGTAGCAGGCGGACTCGCACGCGTCGTGGAAGTGGGGGCGCGAGCGCGCGCCGGGCTCCACGCGGAAGACGCCCATGAAGAGCCCGGTCGCGCCGACGGTCGCCGCCGAGACCTCGGAGCCGCCGACGACGCCGCGCGCCGTGCCGTGCTCCGGGCCTGGCTTGACGACCTTCATGTCACGAGGTCATGCCCGTGAACAGGCCGCCCGTCACGTTGAGCACCTGGCCGTGCACGTAGTTCGACCACGGCGAGCAGAGGAAGAACACGCCGCCGGCGGCCTCCTGCGGGGACGCGCCGCGCCCGAGCGGGATGAGCATCTGCGACATGCCGCGCATCTGCTCCGGGATGCCGAGCTGCACCTTCTCGCCGTCGATCTCCATCACGTTGTCGTCGGCCTTGGCCTGCGTCAGGCGCGTGTCGACGAAGCCGAACGCCACCGCGTTGCAGTTGACCTTGAACTGGCCCCACTCCTTGGCCAGCGTCTTCGTCAGGCCGACGATGCCGTTCTTGCCCGCGGCGTAGTTCGCCTGGCCGGCGTTGCCCATCACGCCCGAGGTGGAGGAGATGTTGACGATCTTGCGGAAGACCTCGCGGCCCTCCTCCTTCTCCTTCTTGGCCGGCTCGCGCAGGTGCGGCGCGGCGGCTCGGATGATCCGGAACGGCGCGACGAGGTGGATGTCCAGCATCTTCTGGAACCAGTCGTCGCTCATCTTGTGGATCGGCGCGTCGAGCGTGTAGCCCGCGTTGTTGACGATGATGTCGATCTTGCCCCAGGCGTCGATCGCCGTCTGGATCAGCTGGTCGGGCGTCGACTCCTTCGTCAGATCGCCGGCGAAGACCGACGTCTCGCCCGCGATCTCCGACGACGCCTGCTCGGCGACGTCCTTGTCGAGGTCGTTGATGACGACCTTCGCGCCGTGCTCGCTCAGCAGCTCGGCGGTCGCCCGGCCGATGCCGCGCGCCGACCCGGTGACGATCGCGACCTTGTCGTCGAGGACTCCCATGCAACCCACTCCTTCTCAAGCCTTCAGGTCCGAAGGCGGCGAACTCTAGGGAGCGCTACGGCGCGGCGTCATCCTCGCTCGCCAGCGCGGTCGGAAGGTCCTTGCGTGAAGCGATCCCGAGCTTCGTGTAGGCGTTGGAGAGGTGCCACTCGACGGCCTTGCGGGTGACGAACAGCTCCTCGGCGATCTCGCGGTTGGTCATCCCGGAGGCGGCGAGCATCGTCACCCGCCGCTCGCTCGGCGACAGCGCCGCCGGCCCGCGCCGCGCGCGCCGCA
>DATMVO010000375.1:0-10559 GCA_035563115.1 Solirubrobacteraceae bacterium | reverse complement strand
CGGCCGCCGCCACGGGCGCGGCGGCCGCGCTCCCCACCAGCTCCCGCACGATCCCGCCGAGCGTCGCCGCGACGGCGGGATCGGCGAGCGACCCGTCCGGCTGGAACGCCAAGTAGGCGTGGCCGACGGGGAGGTCGCGGTCGAGCACCCGCGCGCCGGTGAGGCCGAGGATGCGGCGCAGGTCCGCCTGCGCCCACACCGCCCCGAACGGCCCGGTGCTCGCGCCCACCACGGCGACCGGCAGGCCGCGCAGGACGTTCGCGTCGTACGGGCGCGAGAGCCAGTCGAGCGCGTTCTTCAGCTGGCCCGGCACCGAGCCGTTGTACTCCGGCGTGCTGATCAGCAGCGCGTCGGCGGCGGCGACCGCGGCGCGCAGCTCGCTCACCGCGGCGGGGGCGGGGACGCGCTCGGCGTCCTCGCTGAACGGCGGCACGTCCGCCAGCGTCCCCCACACCTCGAGCTCCGCGCCGGGCGGCAGCGCACGCGCCGCCGCCCGGATCAGCTGGAGGTTGTGGGACTCGCGGCGCAGGCTGCCCGAGAGGCCAAGGACGCGCATCAGCCCTGGAGCAGCTCGAGGTGGATGGTCAGGTCCACGGCGGTGCCGAGCGCGTCGCCGCCGCGAGGGAGCGGCGCGTTCCACGTCATGCCGTAGTCGCGTCGGTCGATCCGCGCGGTCAGCTCGATCCCCGCGCGCGTGGCGCCGAACGGGTCGTCGACCGGCGCCTGCCACGTGCCGGTCGCGGTGACGCGGCGGCTCACGTTGCGGATCGTCAGCGTGCCGTCGACGGTCACCGTGCCGTCGTCGTGGAGGGTCGCCCGCTCGGACGCGTACGTCAGCTTCGGGTGCCGCTCGGCGTCGAAGAAGTCGTCGCTCAGGAGGTGCGCGCGCATCTCCGGCGGGGCGACGATGGAGATCGACTCGGCCCGCGCCTCGCCGGTCAGCGCGAGGTCGCCGCCGGGGAGCGCGGTGACCGTCGCGGCGACGTCGCCGAACGTGCCGCGGAACGTCGAGATGCCCATGTGGCGGACGGCGAAGCCGAACGAGGAGTGGACCGGATCGACCGTGTAGGTGCCGGTCAGCGGGGCGGGGGTGATGGTTGAGGTGCTCATGGCCGAGGATGCTGCGGCCCGCGCGGCCTGGCGTCCAAGACCCGTTGCGTGTCAAGCCATACTTCCCCGGCCATGCCTCCGGATCTGCGTCAGCTGCGCTACTTCGTCGCCGTCGCGGAGGAGCGGAACTTCACCCGCGCGGCCGAGCGGCTGCACCTCGCGCAGCCGCCTTTGAGCGCCGCGATCCGGCAGCTGGAGGAGCAGCTCGGGGTGACGTTGCTGCTGCGGACGACGCGGCAGGTGGAGCTGACGGCCGCCGGGCGGCTGCTGCTCGACGAGGCGCGCGGGCTGCTCGAGCACGCCGACGCGGTCTTCTCCGCGGTGCAGGCGGTGGAGCGGGCGCCGTCCGGGCGGCTGTCGATCGGTGTCGCGCCGCCCGCGCGGTTCGGCGTGGCGCCGCAGCTGCTCGCCGCGCTCGCGACCCGCGTGCCGGGCGTGATGCTCTACCCGCGCGAGGACACGACCGGCGTGCTCCTGCACGAGCTGCGGGCGGGGCGGCTCGACCTCGTCGTCGGGTTCTGCGCGGCGCCCGACCCTGCCCTCGCGCGCGACGTTCTCCGCGACGCGCCCGCCGTCGTCCACCTGCGCGACGACCACCCGCTCGCCGCGCGCGCCTCCGTGGCGCTGGGGGAGCTGGCCGACGAGACCTTCGTCGTCGCCGGCGGGCCGGACTCGCCCGGCTACACCGCCGCGGTGGTGGCGGAGTGCCGGGCGGCGGGGTTCGAGCCGCGCACGGTCGCCGACCCGTATCCCGACCTCGGCCTGCGCGCCGTCCACGAGGGGCTCGGGGTGGTGCTCTACGTGCGCAGCGCGTTCCCGGAGGAGGTGGCTGGGAGCGCCTTCGTCCCGGTCGACGCGCCGGTGACGCTCCCGTTCGAGCTGCTCTGGCGCCCCGACAACCGCTCCGGCGCCCTCGCCGCCACGCTCGACGCCGCTCGTTCCGTCCGCGACGCCGAAGGCTGGACCGCCGCCGCCTAGACACGCCCGCCTCGCGCCTGCTTCACTCCGTCCGCTCATGGCGGCGCGCACGGACGGCGAATGGTGGCTGGAGGGTCGGCCCGCGACGGGGGAGGACGAGCCCGAGCAGCGCGTCGCCACCCGCCTCGAGCCCGCCCTGCCCGCGCTCCTGTCCCGCGCCGCGTTCTTCCTCGCGATCGCCGCGACCGTCACCGCCGCGTGCGTCCTCCTCCTCGACCCGGACACCTCCGGCCTCGCCGTCGAGTCGCTCATCGGCGCGGCCGTCTGGGGCGCTTTGACGTTCGGCACCGAGACCCGGCGGAGCGTGCCGCGTGGCGCGGTCCCGCCGCCGCCTCCACACGCCGCGCTCCCCGAGCGCGCCACCGCCCGCCGCCCGATCTCCGACCACGCGCAGCTCGCCGCCATCGTGCTCGTCGCCTCCGCGGCCCTCGTCGGCCTCCTCGCGCTCATCGGCCTCGAAGGGTTCCTCTTCCCCGGCATGTTCCTCGGCGTCGCCACGGGCAACCTCGCCGCCGCCGCAGCGGTCGCCGTCTGGCAGCGTCGCCACCACCGCACCGTCCTCCACGGCACCTCCCCCAACGAGCGCAAGCAGCTCTACGCCACCCTCGTACCGCCCCGCACCAACCTCCCCTGACGGGGTGGCTATACTCCCCGTCCGACCTCGCGGATGTAGCTCAGTTGGCTAGAGCGTCTGCTTGCCATGCAGAAGGTCGAGGGTTCGAGTCCCTTCATCCGCTCCTCACGAAAGGCCCGCTCACGCGGGCCTTTCGCGTTCCCGGCGCGGTCGCTGCTCAGCAGGAGGTGTCGCCCGGGAAGGCCTCCGCGAGGTCCATCGCGACGACGGCCTGGCGCGCGTCGACCGCCCGCCGCAGCGCGTCGAGGCCCGGCTCCTCCGCCGCGCCACCCGTGCCGGCCGACGCCTCGCCGCGGCGCAGGATCGACCGGCCGGACATGGGGAACGCCTCGACCTTCCGCGCGTGGTCCTCGAACTGGACGACGTCGCTGCCGCACACCCGGACCCGTGTCCAGCCGGCGCGCGCGAGCGTCCGTGCCTGCGCGTCGACCAGCGCGTCGTCGTCGCGCGCGGTGGGGTCGACGACGACGATCCGCCGGATGCACCGGTCCGGCTGGGACGGGCACCAGAAGTCGCTCGACGTCACCCGCGCGCCTGCCACCACGGGCACGACCTCCGCTGCGGGAAGCCCCGGGTCACCGGACTCGGGCGCGGCCGCTGCCTCCGCCGCGGCCGGAGCCCCGTCGTCGTCACCGCAGCCCGCCGCGGTCACCGCCGCCGCGGCGAAGCACGCGACCAGGAGCACGAGCCGAAGAGGCGCCGTGAAGACGGCCAGCGCCCCGGCGGCGCCCCTCCGCCCGTGGATCTCGCGCAGCGGCGACGGGACGCGCCGTTTCAGGTTGAACTCCATGGCCGGCGCCTACCCGCGCGCCTCCACGACACACCTGTGACGAGGCGGGAGGAGCCGCTCGGCGGCCGCCGGCTGCTCGACGGCGGCGCGTTCCCTCCGAGCGCGGTGGTTCCGCTGCGCGAGGAGTTCCCTTCCATCCCGGCCGAAGGCAACTAGGGTTGTGGGGGCGATGAACTGGACCGTCGACGTGCCTGTGGGCGCGCTTCCCGAGCTTCCCCCGCTGCCGCCGGCGCTCGCTGCGGCGCTCCGCGATGCCCTCGACCGCCCCGCCGCGCAGCAGCCGCCCTGGCCGGACCAGGAGTACGTCACGCGCGTGCGGACGCTGCTCGAGGCCGTTCCGCCGATCACCGTCCCCGTCGAGGTCGACAACCTCCAGGCGCGGCTGGGCTCCGTCGCGCGCGGCGAGGCGTTCCTCCTCCAGGGCGGCGACTGCGCCGAGACGTTCACCGACAACACGGAGGAGCACCTGCGCGGCACGATCCGCACGCTCCTCCAGATGGCCGTCGTCCTCACGTACGGCACCTCGATGCCGGTCGTCAAGCTCGGCCGCATCGCCGGCCAGTACGCCAAGCCGCGCTCGAAGGACTTCGACGCGACCGGCCTGCCGTCGTACCGCGGCGACATGGTCAACGCGCTGGAGCCGACGGAGGAGGGGCGCCGCCCCGATCCAGGCCGGCTCGTGCGCGCGTACGCGAACGCGGCCGCGGCGATGAACCTCGCGCGCGCCATCACGGGCGCCGGCCTCGCCGACCTGCACCGCCTGCACGAGTGGAACATGGACTTCGTCCGCCAGTCCAACGCGGGCGAGCGGTACGAGCGCGTCGCGGGGGAGATCGACCGCTCCCTCCGCTTCATGTCGGCCTGCGGCGTCGACGACAGCTCCCTGCGCACCGTCGAGCTCTACGCGTCGCACGAGATGCTCGTCCTCGACTACGAGCGCGCGCTGCTGCGCCTGGAGAACGAGCGGCTCTACCTCCTCTCCGCCCACCAGCTGTGGATCGGCGACCGCACCCGGCAGCTCGACGGCGCCCACGTCGCGCTCGGCGCCCTGCTCGCCAACCCGGTCGGCGTGAAGATCGGCCCGTCCACGACGCCCGAGGACGCCGTCGCGCTCGTCGAGCGCCTGGATCCGTCGAAGGTCGACGGCCGCGTCACGCTCGTCTCCCGGATGGGGAACGAGAAGGTCCGCGAGCACCTCCCGCCGATCGTCGAGGCCGTCACCCGCACGGGCCACAAGGTCGTGTGGCAGTGCGACCCGATGCACGGCAACACCGAGGAGTCCGAGAGCGGCTACAAGACCCGCAAGTTCGACCGCGTCATGGACGAGGTCGAGGGCTTCTTCGAGGTCCACCAGCGGCTCGGCACGCACCCCGGCGGCATCCACATCGAGCACACGGGCGAGGACGTCACCGAGTGCATGGGCGGCGCCCAGCGCATCTCGTCCGACGAGCTCGGCTCGCGCTACGACACCGCCTGCGACCCGCGCCTGAACACGTCGCAGTCGCTGGAGCTGGCGTTCCTCGTGGTCGAGATGCTGCGCCGCACGCGGCCCTAGCCGCGGCTTTCAGGGTTCGATCGCCTCCGCGGCCCGCCGGACCGCCTCGAGCATCGCTCGGGTGGACGGGCGGGCCGCGTCCGTCTGGCGGGTCGCCGCGAAGACGCGCCGCTCCACGGTGCCCTCGGCGATGGGCCGGATCGCCAGCGTCGGCGGGGCCGGGTGGGGGAGGATGAGCGCGGGGAGGAGGGTCACGGCCGTGCCGTCCTCGACGATGCCGAGGGCGACGCTCGCGTTGTTCGTGCGGTGGCGCAGGTCGGGCTCGAAGCCCGCGAGGTCGTGGCACGTGCGCTGCGTGAGGTCCTCCCAGCCCATGCCCTGATGGCCGCTGACCCAGACGTCGTGCTGGAGGTCGCGGAGCGCGACGGGCCGGGACGGGTCGCCTTCCGCGAGCCGGTGGCCTGCGGGGAGGACGAGCCAGACCGGATCGGTGAGCAGCTCCTGCCGGGTGACGCCGGGCGGGAGCCGCAGCGACTGGTGCTGCCACTCGTCGCCGAGGACGAGGTCGACGTCGCCGAGCGCCAGGTGCGGCAGCGCCTGCTCGGGCTCGCGCTCGACGAGCTCGATGCGCAGTCGCGGCGCCTCGGTGGTCAGCGCGCGCATCGCGGGGAGGGCGAGCCGTAGGAGCGCGGACTGGAAGCCGGCGATGCGGCCGCGGCCGGCGACGGTGCCGGCGGCTTGGGCGAGGTCGGCCTCGGCGCGGGCGGCACGGTCGAGGAGCGCCTCGGTGTGCTCGACGAGGACGAGCGCTGCGTCGGTGAGGCGGACGCCGCGGCCGGAGCGGACGAGGAGCGGGACGCCGGCCTCGCGCTCGAGGATCGTCAGCTGCTGGGAGACGGCGGAGGGCGTGAAGTTGAGCGCGTCCGCGACGGCGGCGATGGTCCCGCGCGCGTGGAGCTCGCGGAGGAGGCGGAGGCGGCGCAGCTCGAGCATGGCTCTCTTCCGCAAATCTGTAGCAGAGCTGATGCGAAGTCGTAACAAAAGCGTGTTGTTCCTACACGAACTGTTCGCCAGGATGCGGGAGCGCTCATGTCACGGACCGCCCTCGGAACCCTCTTCGTCCTGCTCGCCGGCACCTGCTCGGGGACCATGGGCATCTTCGGCAAGCTCGCCTACGACGAGGGGGCGACCGTCGGGACGCTGCTCGTCGTGCGCTTCGCCGTGGCCGCGGCGTTGTTCTGGGCGCTGCTGGCGGTATTGCGCGTGCCCCGGCCGCGGATGTCGCGGCGGGATCTCGGCGTGGCCGTCGGGCTGGGCGCGGTCGGCTACGCCGCGCAGGCCGGTGCGTACTTCGCCGCGCTGTCCCGGATCGATGCCTCGCTGGTCTCGCTGCTCGTCTACACGTTCCCGGCGATGGTCGCGGTGGCCGCGATCGCCATCGGCAAGGAACGGGCCAACCCGCGGCACGCCACGGCGCTCGTCCTGGCGCTGGGCGGTGTCGGCCTGGTCGTCGCCGGGGCCGGGACGGGCACGCTCGACCCGCTCGGCGTCGGGCTCGCCCTGGCCGGCGCGGTCATCTACAGCGGCTACATCCTGGTCAGCGACGGCATCGCCGGACGGCTCGACCCGCGGGTGCTCGCCGCGATCGTCACCACCGGCGCCGCCGTGACGCTGGTCGTCGCGACGGCGGCGCTGGGGGAGCTGCGGCCCGGCGACCTCACCGCGCTCGGCTGGTTGTGGCTCGTCGGGCTCGCGGTGATCCCGACGTTCATCGCGATCGGGCTCTTCTTCGCCGGGCTGCGCCTCGTCGGGCCGACGAGCGCGGCGATCCTGTCGACGCTGGAGCCGGTCGCGACGGTGGTGCTGGCCTTCCTGGTCTTCGGCGACGTCCTCGGGCCGTTCCAGCTGCTCGGCGGGACGCTCGTGCTGGCCAGCGTCCCGGCGCTCCATCTCCGTCGCCGGCGCCGCCTTCCGGTGCTCGATGACGACCGATACGCTCGGGCGCATGCCTGAGTTGAGGTCCCGCACCGTCACCCACGGCCGGAACATGGCCGGCGCCCGCGCTCTCCTCCGCGCGGCGGGCGTAGCCCGTGAGGACTTCGGCAAGCCCATCATCGCGGTAGCGAACTCGTACACCCAGTTCGTGCCCGGGCACACCCACCTCAAGCCGGTGGGGGAGATCGTCGCCGACGCCATCCAGGCGGCCGGCGGCATCCCGCGCGAGTTCAACACGATCGCCGTCGACGACGGGATCGCGATGGGCCACGGCGGGATGCTCTACTCGCTGCCGTCGCGCGACCTGATCGCCGACAGCGTCGAGTACATGGTGCAGGCGCACTGCGCCGACGCGCTGATCTGCATCTCCAACTGCGACAAGATCACGCCGGGGATGCTCAACGCCGCGCTGCGGCTGAACATCCCGACGGTCTTCGTGAGCGGCGGCCCGATGGAGGGCGGCCAGGCGACGCTCGTCGACGGCACGGTGCGCAAGGGGCTCAACCTCGTCACCGCGATCGCCGAGGCGGTGGCCGACGACGTGTCCGACGAGGACATCGCGATCATCGAGGAGCACGCGTGCCCGACGTGCGGCTCGTGCTCGGGCATGTTCACGGCGAACTCGATGAACTGCCTCACCGAGGCGCTCGGCCTCGCGCTCCCTGGCAACGGGTCCACGCTCGCGACGCACACGGCGCGGAAGGACCTGTACGAGGCGGCCGGGCGGACGGTCGTCGAGGCCGCGCGCCGGTACTACGAGGAGGACGACGCGTCGGTGCTGCCGCGCGCGGTCGCCTCGCGGGCGGCGTTCGAGAACGCGATGACGCTCGACATCGCGATGGGCGGCTCGACCAACACCGTGCTGCACATCCTCGCCGCCGCGCAGGAGGCGGAGATGGACTTCACGATGAAGGACATCGACGAGCTCTCGCGCCGCGTGCCGAACCTCTGCAAGGTCGCGCCGAACGGCTCGTACCTCATGGAGGACGTCCATCGGGCCGGCGGCATCCCCGCGATCCTCGGCGAGCTGCGGCGCGGCGGGCTGCTGCGCGAGGACGTCACGACGGTGCACTCCTCGTCGGTCTCGGAGTGGCTCGACGCGTGGGACATCCGCAGCGGCTTGGCCTCGGAGGAGGCGGTCGAGCTGTTCCACGCCGCGCCTGGCTGCCGGCGCTCCGCGTCGGCGTTCTCGCAGTCCGAGCGGTGGGAGTCGCTGGACACCGACGCGGCCGAGGGCTGCATCCGCGACATCGAGCACGCCTACTCGGCAGACGGCGGCCTGGCGATCCTCTACGGCAACCTCGCCGTGCGCGGCAGCGTCGTGAAGACGGCGGGCGTCGACGAGTCGATCCTGACGTTCAGCGGCCCGGCCGTGGTGGTCGAGTCGCAGGACGAGGCGGTCGACGTGATCCTCGGCGGCGGCGTCAAGGAGGGCGACGTGGTCGTCATCCGGTACGAGGGGCCGCGTGGTGGGCCGGGCATGCAGGAGATGCTCTACCCGACCTCCTACCTCAAGGGCCGCGGGCTCGGGAAGGCCTGCGCGCTCATCACCGACGGGCGGTTCTCCGGCGGCACGTCCGGCCTCTCCATCGGCCACGTCTCGCCCGAGGCGGCAGCCGGCGGCGCGATCGCGCTGGTGGAGAACGGCGACACGATCTCGATCGACATCCCGAACCGCCGGATGACCCTCGACGTCCCCGAGGACGTCCTGGCCGAGCGCCGCGCCGAGCTCGAGGCGCGCGGGGGCTACGTCCCCGCCGCCCGCGACCGCATCGTCTCCCCGGCGCTGCGCGCCTACGCGGCCATGGCGACCTCCGCCGACACCGGCGCCGTCCGCGACGTCAACGCGGTCGAGCGCGCGGTCGCGGCCGCCGCCGAAGCCCGCGACGCGTCGCTGACCTAGCCGCGGACCGTTCGCTCCGAGCCGCCGCGCGTGGGCGCGGCGGCGCGGTGGCCTGGGCGAGTCGGGGCACCGGCGGTTCGGATGTGTGATCCGCGCAGCTTGCGGGGAACGGACGAGCCATGTCCTCCGCCCGCCGGTTCCTCACCTTCGCCGTCGCGTGCTGCGCGGCGCTTCTCCTCGTCGCCGCGCCCGCGAGCGCGGACGACAAGTCGGTCAGCGACGCGTGGGACAGCGAGGACGCGGCGTTCACCCAGTTGGGCAAGTCCGAGCGGCGCGAGTACCGCGCGTGGGAGAAGCGCGGGTTCACCCGTGACCCGAAGCTGCTCAAGATCTACCGGCGCGGCGAGACGCTGAGCCGCAAGGTCATCGCGGCGCTCGAGGCGCAGCAGCCGTCCACGCCGCAGGGCGCGCAGGCGCGCGACCTCGCGATCTCCTCCACGAAGCACTTCGCCGAGCACTTCGTCGTCCTGCGCAAGTTCGTCCGCACGATCCGCGCGGACGACGAGACCGCCGGGCGCAAGATCGGCAAGGAGGCCGACCGCCTCCTGAAGCTGACCGAGAGCGAGGGCGAGCAGGCGAAGGCGATCTTCGTGCAGCTCGGCCTCGACTAGGCGTGCGCGTGACCGGCGCCGCCCAGCCGTCCCATCCCGTACGCTCCCGCGTGTGCTGACCGCCACGTGGGTCGTGACCATGGCCGTGCTGGGCGCCGCGCTCGTGCGCGACGACGCGCTGCTCACCGTCGCCGGCGCCCTGATCGGGCTCGTCGCCGTCTCGCTCGCCCTCCGCGGCCGCACGCTGGCGACCGCCGCGGCGAAGCGCGCCGACCCGGCGGACGTCTAGCGTGTCGCGCCGCGCTTGAGCGCGAAGACCATGCAGAGATCCGTCCCGACCCCGCTGGGGCCGTCGCGGATCTCGAGCTTGTCCGACAGGTTCGCGATCAGCGGCAGCCCGAGGCCGAGCCCGGGCGAGTCCGGGCGCGGCGTCATCCCCTGCCCCTGGTCGACGACCGAGACGCTGATCTCGCGGTCGCGCACCTCGGCGTGGAGGATCAGCGGGCCGACGTCGCCCGGCGGGTAGGCGTGGACCACCACGTTCGCGCACGCCTCGCCCACGGCGAGCGCCAGGTCGGTCCGGACCTCCTCCTCCGCACCGCACTTCTCCGCCAGGTCGACCACCGCGTGCCGGAGCGGCGCGACGTTCTCCGCCAGGGCCGGAACCGTCCGCCCGAACGCCGTCGCAGACCGCCCCTCGTCAGGCCCCATGGCGGGCACCCTGCCAGATTTGACTGCTCCGCAAACCTCTCAACGGCCCGCCGCGTCAGAGGAGCACGTCCGCAAGCGCCCGAAGGGCGTCTGCGGACATGAGCGTCACGCCCCGCATCCTGCCGTCCCGACGCGGAACGCGCATCCCGCCCCGGGCCGTCGCGGCCCTGCTCCTTGCGGCCGCGCTGATGGCCGTCGTGCAGCCGGCACCCCCAGCCCACGCGCTCGCGGGCCGGCCGTCGACCGCGGCGCTCCAGGTCGCCCTCCACGCCGAGGGGACGTACGCCGGCAGCATCGACGGGATCCGTGGCTCCGGCACCGCGCGGGCGGTCCGCGCGTTCCAGCGCCGCAACGGCCTCGCCGCGGACGGGATCGCCGGCCCGCGGACCCGC
>DATMVO010000374.1:0-11540 GCA_035563115.1 Solirubrobacteraceae bacterium | reverse complement strand
GGCCGGCCGAGGAGCGCGCGGCGGCGCTGCTGCGGGCGGCCGAGCTGCTCCGGGCGCGGCGTCTGGAGCTCGCCGCGCTGGCCGTGCGCGAGTGCGGCAAGCCGTGGAAGGAGGCCGACGCCGACGTCTGCGAGGCGATCGACTTCCTCGAGTACTACGCGCGGGGCGCGATCGCGCTGGACGGGCGGGCGGCCGACTCGCTCCTCCAGCTGCCGGGCGAGCGGAACGCGATGCGGTACGTCGGCCGCGGTGTGACCGGCGTCGTCGCCCCGTGGAACTTCCCGCTGGCGATCGCGTGCGGGATGGTGAGCGCCGCGCTCGCGACCGGGAACGCGGTGGTGCTCAAGCCGGCCGAGCAGGCGCCGGCGTGCGCGAAGGCCGTCGTCGACGCACTTCACGCCGGCGGCGTGCCGCACGACGCGCTCTCGCTGCTGCCGGGCGGGGACGAGCCGGGCAAGGCCTTGGTGGCCGACCCGCGCGTCCACACGATCGTCTTCACCGGCTCGTGCGCGGCAGGGCTCTCGATCCTCGAGACGGCGGCGCGCGTGGCGCCCGGCCAGCGGCACCTGAAGAAGGTGATCGCGGAGATGGGCGGCAAGAACTGCGTCATCGTCGACTCGGACGCGGACCTGGACGACGTCGTCCCGGCGCTCCTGACCTCCGCCTTCGCGTTCGCGGGGCAGAAGTGCAGCGCGGCGTCGCGGGCGCTGGTGCACGAGGCGGTGCTGGACGAGCTGGCCGAGCGGCTGGCCGGCGCGGTCGCGACGCTGCGCGTCGGGCCGGCGGCGGACTTCGCCACGGACGTGCCGCCGGTGATCGACGCGGAGGCGGCGGAGCGGGTGCGGCGGTACGCGTCGCTCGGCGCGGAGGACGCTTCGAGCGTGTCGCGCGCGCCGCTCGGGCCGGCGGTGGACCCGTCCGGCTTCTACGTCGCGCCGACCGTCCTGGTGGGATTGGCTGAATCTTCGCCGGTGGTCCAGGAGGAGATCTTCGGGCCGGTGCTGTCGGTCGAACGCGTGCGGTCGATCGAGGAGGCGTGCGAGCTGGTCGACCGGTCCCCGTTCGGGCTCACCGGCGGGCTCTTCTCACGGTCGCCGCGGACGGTCGAGGCGGTCTGCGAGCGGACGCCGGTCGGGAACCTGTACGTCAACCGCGAGATCACGGGCGCGATGGTCGGACGCCAGCCGTTCGGCGGCGGGCGGATGTCCGGGACGGGGCCGAAGGCGGGCGGGCCGGACTACCTGCTCCAGTTCGTCGAGGCGCGATCGGTCACGGAGAACACGGTCCGCCACGGGCTCGTCGTGTGATCGCGCGGCGTCGCGCGTCATCCTCTGACGCGTGACGTCCCCCGATGCGATCCGGCTCTCCGTCCGCGAGCGGGCCGAGGCCCTGCTCGACGACCCGTTCTCCCTCACCGCGACCGCGCCCGACGGCGCGGAGCTGCGCTGGCGCGGCCGGATCCGCGACGACGACGGCCGGGTGTGGCGAGCGAGCGCCGGGCGCGCGCACGACCTGACGTGGAAGTGGGCGCCGGCGAAGGAGGGCACCGGCCCGATCGCGGCGCTCGCCTCGCTGCGGCCGGTAGCGATCGACGTGCGGGTGGAGGCGGAGGACGGCCGCGGCGCGGCCCGGACCCTCACCCGCGCGCTCGTCCTGCCCGGCGTCAAGTCGCGGCGGTGGCGGGGCGACGTCGTCGCGGCGCTCCACCTCCCGGCGGCGGACGAGCCGGCGTCGACGCTCCTGATCGACGCGACGGCGGGGGAGGAGGCCGCGGCGGTCGGCGCGATCGCCGGCCCGCTCCTCGCCTCCCGAGGCGTGCTGACCCTCGTCGTGCCGCCGCCCAAGCGCGAGACGCCCGACCTCCTCGACCGCGCCCGTGAGCAACTCTCCGCCGTCCCGGCGGTCGCGGCCTCCGGCGCGGAGCCGATCGTGCTGCCCGCCCGTCCGCCGCGCCTGCAGGGCGACGAGCTGCCGGAGGGCGAGGAGGAGGACAAGAGCCTCGCCGTCGTCCTTCCGCCCAACGTCCCCGCCCGCGAGCCCGGCCCCGAGCACACCCGCCGCCGCGTCGCGACGTGGGACGGGCTCCTCACCTACCTCGGCGCCCGCGGGCGCTAAGCCGAGCGGCGCTCGGCCACCGCGAACAGCTCGTCCACCGAGAACGCCACGTCGCTCTCCGGCACGCGCAGCACGTCGCCGCCCCGGAACTCCCGCACCCGCCGGTACTCCCGCCGTTCCGCGTCGGCGTCCGCGTGCACGAGCACCCGCCGCTCGTTCACGTCGACGATCCAGTACGTCCCGACGCCACCCGCCGCGTACACCGGCACCTTCAGCTGCGCCTCGCGCCACCGCGAGACCACCACCTCGACCACGAGCAGCGCGCCTTCCGGATGCGCGTGCATGCCAGGCGACCGGACGACCGCGAGATCGGGCAGCGGGAAGCTCTGCCCGCCGACCTCGAGCGGCGACTGGACGTCCACGTCCGCGTCACACGCCCGGAAGAGCCGGTTGAGCGCGCGGACCACCGCCGAGTGCTCCGGGCTCGGGCGGGGCTTCATGTTGATGACCCCGTCGATGAGCTCGACGCGCGCGTCGTCGTCGAAGGCGCCGCGGGCGATGAGCGCTTCGAACTCGTCGCGGGTGATGCCGCGCTGCTGCGTCCGTTCCGGCGGTGCCGGCGGTGCGTACGCCATGTGAGAGACCTTACCCTTTCGTGGACCATGCACGCGGTAGGCGTGCACGGCCCGAAGTTCGCCCCCCGTCAGTAGCCGGCGGTGGTGAAGAGGTCGTCGACCGTGAAGGCGATGTCGGTGCCCGGCACGGTGAGGAGGTCGGAGCCGGAGAGCGTGTGGGTCTCGGTGTACTCGCGGCCCGCGGCACCGCGGTGGACGAAGACCACGCGCTTGGGCTCGTGGACGATCCAGTACTCCTCCACGCCGCCCTCGGCGTAGACCGGCAGCTTGAGCTGCGCCTCGCGCCACTGCGTGACGACGACCTCGATCGCGAGCCGTGCGCCCTCAGGGCGCGAGCGGACGTTCGCCGGACGGGCGAGCGCGAGGTCGGGGAACGGGAGCGACGTCGCGCCGCACCCGACCGACAGCTGCACGCGCAGATCCTTGATCTGCGACACGAGCAGCTGCGTCAGCGCCTGGATGACGTTCTCGTGCTCCGGCGACGGATACGTCATCGCGAAGAGACGCCCGTCGATGAGCTCGAACCGCGACTCGTCGTCGAACGCGCCGCGGGCCATGAGCGCTTCGAACTCGTCGCGGGTGATGCCGCGCTGGTGCAGCCGTTGTGGCGAGACCGCCGGTGCGTGCGCCATGTGAGAGACCTTACCCTTTCGTGGACCATGCACGCGGTAGGCGTGCACGGCCCGGAGTTCGCCCCCTAGGGTGCGCGCCAGTCGGAGGGGACGCCCGGGATCTCGCCGTTGCGGAAGGCGTCGACGAAGCGGCGGTGGTCGTCGCGGGCGAGGTCGCCGTAGGCGGCGCCGAAGGAGGCGAGGTCGGCGAGGAACGCGTCCTCGCGCCCGTCCACGACCGCCATGATCGCCTCCTCCGTCTGGAAGGGCACGAGCGTCTGGTCGCTCCCCGCGTCGCTCACGCAGTGGACCTTGGCGGTGGCGCGGCCGAGCTCACCCAGCAGCGGCAGGATCTCGTCCGGCTCGGTCAGCGAGCCCCACTCGAGGTCGGCCTCGTAGGGCGAGAGCTCCTTGACGACCTGGCCGACGCCGCGCAGCTCGGTCCACCCGAGCCACGGATCCGCGTGGGCCTGCAGCGCGCGCTGCGACACCGCGGTGCGGTGACCCTGATGCGAGAAGTACGACACGACCTCGGCGTCGTCCACCACCCGCGACGGCGCCGCCACGTTCCCCTGCTTCATGGACAGCACGACGTCGTTCTCCAGCGCCTGCGTCCGCCCCTCGATCAGCAGGTTGTAGGCGGGCAGGCCGGCGGAGCCGATCCCGAACCCGCTCCGCCCGACGATGTCCTTCACGGCGTAGGACACGCTGTGCTGGCGCTTGACCTCCGGGATCGTCGCGAGGTAGCGCGAGAACGCCTCGGCGACCTCCGCGCGCTCGTCGTCCTCCAGCATCCGCACACCCGGTCCGGTGACGAACTGCCGGTCCTCGCCCGCGATCGTCGTCAGCCGGTCGAGCAGCTGCACCCGCGTCGCCTGCCGCGCGCCCCACAGCACCTCGTGCACCACGCCGGACGTCGTCCCGAGGGTCAGCCGGAACTCCTCGTCCTTCGTCCCCTCCGCGAACGCCCGCACCTGCGTCAGGTACGACCGGCCGTACGTCTCGATCAGCGACCGGATCGCCTCGTCCGACAGCGCCTTGGAGAACCCGAGCAGCGCGAGCGACGCCGCCATCCGCCGCACGTCCCACGTGAACGCGCCGACGTACGCCTCGTCGAAGTCGTTGACGTCGAAGACGAGCACGCCCTCGGCGTCCATGTACGTCCCGTAGTTCTCGGCGTGCAGGTCGCCCTGGATCCACACGCGGGAGGTCCGCTCGTCGGCCCAGGGGTCGTCGAGCCGGACGACGTCGTCGTAGAAGAGCGGCGCGCTGCCGCGGTAGAACGCGAACGGGTCCGCGGCCATCTTGCGGAACTTCGCGCGGAAGGCGCGAGGATCGGCCTCGATCAGCGGCGCGAACGCGCGCTCCAGCACGGAGACGATCCCGCCGCGGCGGGCCTCCCCGTCGGCGCAGAGGTCGGCGATGTCGGTCATGTCGTGTCTCCGTACGGGTCTGGCCGGCGCAGCCACGCGCGGACCTCGGCGGCCGCGACGACGGGCTCGCCGTCGCTGGTGTGGCCCATCACGGGCAGGGACTCCTCGGCGACCTTCCGCTGGACCCACCCGGGGTCGACGTCGAGCCACGCCGCGACCTCGGCGGGGCGTAGGAGCGCGTCGTCAGGCGGCTGCTCGGGCATCGCGAGGGGAGGAGAGGTCAGGCGGTCGCGGGCGGGGTGGACGGCGCGGAGGCGCCGGCGCGGCGGACGAGCAGCCACGTCAGCCAGATGCCGAGGGCGAAGAGCGGCAGCCCCATCGCCGTCCGCGCGATGCCCAGCGCCACGACGGCGCTCGCGAGGTAGAGGGGGAGCTGGACCGCGAGCCGCAGCCCGAACAGCCCGGCCCACAGCCACGACGCGCGCGCGAACACCCGGTACTTGCGGGCATCCTCGCGCCAGCCCTTGTGCTCGTTGTCGAGCTGGCTGACGACCACGCCGACCAGCGGCCAGCGGACGGCCAGCGAGATGAGGAACGCGGCCGCATAGCCGGCGTTCATCAGCAGGCCGGGGAGGAAGAAGTCCTCCGCCTTGCCGCTGCGGGAGGCGATGAACGCCGCGAACGCGACGCCGATCAGGCCGGAGAGCGCGTTCCGGGGCGTCTCGCGGCGCGCGAGGCGAACGACGGTCAGCACGACCGCGAGCGCCACCGCGACGATCGCGGCGGTCTTGGTCTCCTGCCCGGTGGCGGTGTAGGCGACGACGTAGGCCACCGCGGGCAGGGCGCTCTCGGCCATGCCCCACGGGCCGCCGACGAGCTCGGCGAAGTTGGGCGGCTCGTCGCTCTTGAGATCGATGTCGGGACGGGAGGCGATGGCGGACATGATGGCGGGCTCGCGGATGTCACGGCAGCGCAGCCGTCATCGTCAAGGGGGGAGATGACCGACGACGGACTCGAGGAGCTGCGCCGCCACGGCTTCGCGGTGGCCTACCGGATGCTCGGCTCGGTGGTCGACGCCGAGGAGCTCGTGCAGGAGGGGCTCCTCCGCCTGACCAAGGCCGACCCGCCGCCCGACGAGCCCGCCGCGTGGCTGACGACGGTCGTCACGCGGCTGGCGATCGACCACCTCCGCCTCGCGCGCACGCAGCGCGAGACGTACGTCGGCCCGTGGCTGCCCGAGCCGCTCCTGACCGACCCCGCGCCCGGCCCGGCCGCGCGCGCCGAGCTGGCCGACACGCTGTCGCAGGCGTTCCTCGTCGTGCTCGAGCAGCTCACCCCGCTGGAGCGCGCGGCGTTCCTCCTCAGGGAGGCCTTCGACTACCCGTACGGCCAGATCGCGGCGATGCTGAACCGCAGCGAGGCGAGCTGCCGCCAGGTCGTCACCCGCGCCCGCGCGCACGTCGCCGCCGGCCGGCCGCGGTTCGAGCCCGACCTCGCCGCCCGCGACGCGCTGCTGGAGCGGTTCCTCGCGGCGGTGGAGGAGGGCGACGTCGCGGGGCTGGAGGCGCTGCTGGCCGAGGACGCGGTGCTGGTGAGCGACGGCGGCGGCCGGATCAGCGCCGCGCGCAAGCCGATCCACGGGGCGGCGCGGATCGCGCGGGTGCTGACGAAGATCGCCTCCAAGCGGCGGGTGTGGGAGCCGTTCGCGCAGGCGCGCGTGACCGTCAACGGCCAGCCCGGCTACGTGCTGCGCTCGGGCGGCGGGCAGATCACCGACGTGGTCGCGCTCGACGTCGTGGACGGGCGGGTGGCCGCCGTGCGGGTCGTGCGCAACCCGGACAAGCTCGCCCACCTCCACGCGGCCGATGTCACAGGCGGCGCGGGCGATCCGTCAGGGTTGGCATGAGCACCGACACGCAGCTCCCCACCACCGCCCGCATGAACCCGCTCGACCACGCGGGCGCGCCGTACGCCGCGCTGATCCGCGTCGAGGAGCGGATCGAGCTCGACGCCACGATCCGCCACCTCGTCAAGCTCCGCGCCTCGATCCTCAACGGGTGCGCGTTCTGCCTGGACATGCACTGGGCGCACGCGCACGCGGACGGCGAGAGCGAGACGCGGCTCGCGCAGGTCGGGACGTGGCACGAGAGCCCGTTCTTCACCGCCCGCGAGCGGGCCGCGCTGGCGCTGACCGACGCGATCACCCACGTCGGCGAGAGCCGCGTCCCCGACGACGCGTGGGCGGCGGCCGAGGCCGAGTTCGACCCGGCCGAGCTCTCCCACCTCGTCGTCCAGATCGCCATGATCAACGCCTGGAACCGGCTCGCGGTGACGTTCAGGACGGTCCCTTCGTCGTACACGGGGTCGCCCGCGGCGGCCTGACCGGGGCTAGGGTGGCGCGGGTGATCGAGGTCATCCGCGCCGACGCCTCCCGCCTGGACGAGCTGCAGCCGCTGTGGCTCGCGCTCCGGGCCCACCACGGCTCCGTCACCGAGCACTGGGGTCCGCTGCGTCCCGAGGACGAGTCGTGGCGCCGGCGCCGCGAGACGTACGTGGCGATCCTGGAGGAGGGCGGGACGCTCTTCCTGGCCGTCGACACCGACGCGGACCGCATCGTCGGCCACGCGATCTGCGAGCGGGAGGAGGGCGGCTCGCCGACGTGGGAGTGGCCGAAGGACTTCCTCGCGCTCGTCGACCTCATCGTGCTGCCCGAGGCGCGCGGGAAGGGCGCCGGGGAGCAGCTCCTGCGCGCCGTCGAGGCGGAGGCGGCGGAGCGTGGCGTCGCGGCGGTCGACATCAACATGGCCGCCCCGAACGACAGCGCGCGCCGGTTCTACGAGAAGCACGGCTACCGGGTCGACCTCGTCTCGTTCCGCAAGCCGCTCGGCGACGCCACGAGCTGATTCGCCGCCGCGCGCCCGGGTAGGCGCCGGGCCATGACCCTGCGTGGCACCGAACCGATCTGGCTCGCGAACGAGGGCCCCAGCGGCCGCGGGCGGCTCTCCGGCGACCACACCGTCGACGTGGCGATCATCGGCGGCGGCATCGCCGGCGCGACCGCGGCGTACGCGCTCGCGAGCGAGGGCCGGACCGTCGCCGTCCTCGAGCGCGGCACCGTCGCGGGCGGCGCGACCGGCTACACCACCGCGAAGGCCAGCGCGCTCCAGCAGACCAAGCTGAAGGACGTCCGCAGCAAGCACGGCGACAGCGGCGTCGCGGCGTACGCGGCCACCTCGCTGCGCGCGATCGACTGGATCGAGGCGCGGGTCGGCGAGCACGGGATCGACTGCTCCTTCGAGCGGCTCCCGGACTTCACGTGCGCGGTCTCCGAGAAGGAGGTCTCGACCGTCGAGCAGGTCTTCGAGGCGGCGCAGGTGGCGGGCCTGAACGCCGAGCTGACCACCGACACCCCGCTGCCGCAGGAGGTCCTCCAGGCGGTGCGGGTCGACGGTCAGGCGCAGTTCCAGCCGGTGAAGTACGTCCGCGGGCTGATGGACGCGGCGGAGGCGGCGGGCGCGCAGGTCTTCGAGCAG
Source organism: Solirubrobacteraceae bacterium (assembly GCA_035563115.1). Classification (GTDB taxonomy): domain Bacteria; phylum Actinomycetota; class Thermoleophilia; order Solirubrobacterales; family Solirubrobacteraceae; genus CADCVT01. Next base: position 3,333 of record DATMVO010000374.1, on the reverse strand, counting down.
ACGGCCGTCGTCGGCGTCCACGAGGGCGAGCTGTGCCAGGTCGAGACCGAGGACGGCCACACGGTCACCGCCAGCCACGTGATCGTCTGCACGAACTACCCGCTGCTCGACCGCGGCCTCTTCTTCGCGCGGACCGAGGCGACCCGCTCGTACCTCGTCGCGGCGCGGCTGCGCGAGCCGGCGGATGCGCCTTTCGGCATGGCGATCAGCGCCGGGGAGCCGACCCGCTCGGTCCGCTCGTACGTGGACGACGCCGGGACCCCGTGGGTCCTCATCGGCGGCGAGGGCCACCTCGTCGGCTCGTCCAAGGCGCAGCCGGAGCGGTACGAGAAGCTGGCCGCGTACGCGCGCGAGCACTTCGACGTCGCCGAGGTGCTCTACCGCTGGTCGACGCAGGACGGCATGCCGGTCGACAAGCTCCCGTACGCGGGCCGCTACACGCCGACCTCCAAGCACCTGTGGGTCGTCGGCGGCGGCCAGAAGTGGGGGATGACGAACGCGACCGCGGGCGCGCTGGTCTGCGTGGACGGCATTCGCGAGCGCGAGAACCCGTCCGCGTCGCTGCTCGACCCCAACCGGGTGACGCTGAAGGCCGCACCCGAGTTCGCGAAGGCCCAGCTGTGGGTCGGCGCGCGGTTCGTGGGGGATCGGCTCAAGCCGGCGGAGGCGGGCTCGCCCGACGAGATCCCGCCCGGCGAGGCGCGCGTGCTCCGCGACGGCCTGACCGGCAAGGTCGGCGTCTACAAGGACGAGCGCGGCGGGCTGCACGGCGTCTCGCTGCGGTGCACGCACCTCGGCTGCCTGGTGGCGTACAACGACGCGGAGCGGTCGTGGGACTGCCCGTGCCACGGCTCGCGGTTCGACGTGGACGGGAACGTGCTGGCGGGGCCGGCGACGAAGCCGCTCGAGCCGCGCGACGTGCCCGGCGTGAGCGATCCCGCGGACGCCTAGCCGAGCACGTCGCGGGCGAGCTCGCCCGTCTGCACGGCCCACAGCGCCGCGTACCGCCCGCCGAGCGCCACCAGCTCGTCGTGCGTGCCCGCCTCCGCCACCTCGCCGGCCGCCATCACGTGGATGCGGTCGGCGTGGCGGATGGTCGAGAGCCGGTGCGCGATCACGATCGTCGTCCGCTCGTGCGAGACCTTCAGCAGCGCGTGCTGGATCGCCGCCTCGGTCTCGTTGTCCACCGCGGACGTCGCCTCGTCGAGCACGAGGATCGCCGGGTCGCGGACGAGCGCGCGGGCGATCGTGAGCCGCTGGCGCTGGCCGCCGGAGAGCCGCACGCCGCGCTCGCCGACCGGTGTGTCGTAGCCCTGGGGGAGCGCGGCGACGAACTCGTGCGCCTCGGCCAGCTCGGCCGCCCGGCGGAGCGCGTCATCGCTTGCGTCCGGGTCGCCGTAGCGGAGGTTCTCCGCCACCGTCCCGTCGAAGAGGAACGTGTCCTGGCCGACGTAGCCGATCGCCCCGCGCAGCGCGCCGAAGCTCAGCTCCTCCACCGGCACGCCGTCCACCGTCAGCGTCCCGCCGTCGCGGTCGTAGAGCCGCAGCAGGAGCTTGACCACCGTCGACTTGCCCGCGCCGGTCGCACCGACGATCGCGTGCGTCTCGCCCGCGCGCACGTCGAGGTCGAGGCCGCGCAGCACCGGCGTCCGCTCGCCGCCGTCCGCGTCCCGGTAGGAGAACGTCACGTCCGCGAACCGCACCGCGCCCGGCGTCGGCTCGGGAAGCTCCCGGCCCCCGGCGCGCACGCCGATCGGCGCGTCCATCAGGTCGAGGATGTTGCGGATCGAGGCCAGGCCGCGCTGGTAGAGGTCGAGCGTCTGGCCCAGCTCGGTCAGCGGCCAGAGCAGCCGCTGGGTCATGAAGACGAGGACGGAGTAGAGGCCGACCTCCAGGTCGCCGTTGAGCGCCGCGTTGCCGCCGAGCACGAGCGTGACCGTGAAGCCGACGAGGATCGCCATCCGGATCAGCGGCACGAACGCGGCGCTCAGGGTGATGGCGCGGCGGTTCGCCTCCGCGTACGCCCGCGACGCGACGGCCAGCCGCTCCGCCTCGCGCTCCTCCGCCCCGAACGCCTTGATCGTCGCGATGCCGCCGAGGTTCCCGCCCATCAGCCCGCCGAGCCGGCCCGCCTCGTCGCGCACCGCCGCGTACCGCGGCCCGAGCCGCTTCTGGAAGAGCAGCGAGCCCGCGACGATGACGGGGATCGGCAGGAACGCGAGCACCGCCAGCAGGGGCGAGATCACGAAGAAGACGATCCCGACCGCGATCACGTTCGTCACCGTGAGGATGATCTGCGCCGCGCCGATGTCGAGGAACCGCTCGAGCTGGTTGACGTCGTCGTTGAGCACCGTCAGCAGCCGGCCGGACGCGCGATCCTCGAACCAGGCGAGCTCCAAGTCCTGCACGTGCCGGTAGGCGTCGGTGCGCAGGTCGTGCTGGAGATCCTGCGAGAGGTTGCGCCACAGCACCTGCGCGGCGAAGTCGGTGATCGACTCCAGCGCCCAGACGACGGCGGTCGCGGCGGCGAGGACGAGGAGCTGGTCGCTGCGCTCCGGCACCCCGAACCACTGCGCGACGAACGACTCGTCGTCGCGCACCACGATGTCGATCGCGACGCCGATCAGCAGCTCCGGCGCGATGTCGAACAGCTTGTTGAGGACGGTCAGGACCGTCGCGCGGACGACGCGCGGCCGGTACCGCGGCGCGCGGCGCCACAGGCGGACGAGCGGGTGGACCTCCGGGGACGGGGCGGCGGCGTCGGGCACCGGGCCACTGTAGGGCGCCCTAACCCGCCGTCCGCGCGTGTCGCGTGCACCGGCGCGGCGGGTTCGAGCCCGCGGCGCGCGCCCGAACGTCGGTCCAAGGAGCGGTGCATCGGCGCGTGACCGCCTAGTCTGACGCGCGCTCATGTCGCGCGCACGCTCCATCCTGACCCTCCTCGCCCTCGTCGTCCTGGCCGCCTTCGCCGGCCCGGCGGCGGCGCAGACCCCCGCCGCCGGCGTCGGTCCCGTGCAGGTCGCGGGCCCCGCTGAGACGCCCACACCGGCGCCGCCCGGCACGACCAAGGCGGAGCGCACCGCCCGGCTGTACGCCACGACGCGCGGCCGCGCGCTCTGCCTGGGCTTCGACCGCGACGGCCTCGAGCTGCCTCCGCGCTCCGAGGGCGAGAACCAGGGCATCAGCCTCTCGGGCGGCCCTTCCACGAGCTGCGCGGTGGACATCCCGCGCGACGACGCCTTCTACCCGTTCATCATGCGGATCGCCCCCGACGACTTCTCCGGTCTGGACGTGGACGACGCGACGGTCGCCGGCGCGGTCCGCGCGGAGGTC
>DATMVO010000373.1:0-11405 GCA_035563115.1 Solirubrobacteraceae bacterium | reverse complement strand
CCGTCGAGCCGGTCGCGGCCCCGGCCGCCCTCGAGCTCGTCGTTCCCGTCGCCGCCGTCCAGGGTGTCGGTGCCGAACCGCCCGAAGATCCGGTCGTTGCCGGGGCCGCCGCGCAGCGTGTCGGCGCCGCCGCGCCCCTCGACGTCGTCGTCGCCGCCGCGGCCGTCGCAGACGTCCGCGCCCTCGGTGCCGAGCACCGTCTCCGGGCCGTCGGTGCCGCCGTCGCGGCAGGGCACGTGGATGACGCCCGGCTCCTCGTAGACGTGCTCGCACCCGTGGACGCGCGCACGTTCCTCGCCGAAGTTGACGAACACGACGTCCTCGCCAGGACCGCACCAGACGTCGTCCGGTCCGGAACCGCCCCGCAGGACGTCGTCGCCGGCGCCGCCGTGGAGGGCGTCGTGGCCGCGGAGCCCTTCGAGGACGTCATCGCCATCGTCGCCCCACAGCTCGTCGTCGCCGAAGCGGGTCTCGCTGAGGTCGTCGTTGCCGGCGCCGCCATGGAGCTGGTCGTCGCCGTCGCTGCCGTCGAGCCGGTCGTCGCCGGCGTCGCCGAACAGACGGTCGTTGCCGGTTCCGCCGAAGAGGCTGTCGATCCCGTCGCCGCCGCGCAGCAGGTCGTCGCCCGAGGCGCCGAACAGCGCGTCGGGGCCGCGGCTGCCGCGGAGGTGCTGCACCCCGAAGGAGCCCTTCAGCGGGCGGGGCGAGCGCGCGATCGGGGCGGCACGCCGGGCGACGAGCAGCAGGTCGAACCGGTCGTCGCGCGGGGCGGCGCCGGGTGCGGTGGCGGTCATGGCGAGACGGAGGCGCAGCCGGCCGTCGCGCGACAGCAGCGCGCGCTGGTCGGGGGTGAGCGGGAAGGTCAGGTGCGCGAACGGGTCGTCGGCCGCGGCCCGCGCGGTGATGGGCGCGAGCACCACGGGTGCCGCCGGTCCGCTCCAGGCCGACACGGCGGGCACCGCGTGGATCTCCGCGCCGCGGGGCGTGCGGACCACGAGATCCACCACGCCCTCGCTGCTGATCTGCGGCGTGGCGGCCAGCTGGGGGACCGAGCCGTTGTACCCGGGAGGCTGACGCGTCCGCTCGGCCGGCTTGGCCTGCAGGAACTGCTGCGGCGCCGGGAGCGTGGGGCGAGGCAGCCAGGGGCAGCGCCACCACATCGCGGCGCAGTCGACGAAGGGCCGCACGCCGGTGCGCGTGTAGATGTCCCACTCCTCGCTCGACATGGGAGGGAACTCGGGCGGCGCGTTGCGGATGCGGGTCAGCGCGCTGCTGCGCCAAGTCACCAGCGACGTCGTGTACGTCTGCCGATCGGGGGACGGCGGGTTGGGGTCGGGCTCCTCGACCAGGACGACGACCTCCCGCGCGCCGTCGCCCTCGACGTCCGCGGTGGACCCGACGGCCCGGCCACCGAGCGACTGGGACCCTCCTCGCGACAAGATCATCTGGCGGTCGTCGAGCTCCTCGGGCTTGCCGTCGCCGTCCTGGTCGTCGATCACGCGCTTCCAGTAGCCGGTCTCCGAGGCGTGCCCAGGCGCCGTCTCGAGCGTCAGGTCGGCCCCGAGCTGGGGCGCGAGGACCGTGCGGTCAAGGCGATCCACGAAGACGTTCAGGTCCTGACGGCCGTCGCCGTCGACGTCTCGGATCGCCCGTACGCCGAACAGGTTCCTCCAGGGGCCGGCGGCGACGATCCAGGCTCGGCCGGCCTTCGGCGCCGACGCGACGTCGAGCACCTCCGGCGCGGCCGGTGCCGCGACGCCGGCGACGAAGCCCGCACCGTCGACGCTGAAGCGCATCAGCACGCCGCTTCGTCGGCCGCCCACGGGATCGTCGTGGGGCTCGAGCCACGGACAGGCGTCACCCGGTGTCCGCAGCGTCGCGGAGTTCGACGCATCCGCAGCCACGGTCGCGCCGCGCGGCTGGGACGGCGTGAAGACGATGGTCGCGGCGCCTGCGCTCCCGAACGCGAGATCGTCGCGGCCGTCACCGTTCGCGTCCCCCACCGACACGAGCGACGCCTCCCCGGACTTGCGGCACGTCGGCGCGTGGATCGTCAGGACGTCGCGGCCTCCGTGGTCGAGATCGACCGTTCCGGACGTCCTGCTGAACGCCACCTGGGCTCCCTCGTTGGTGTGGAACACGAGGTCGCCGTAGCCGTCCCCGTCGACGTCGCCTGCAGGCTGCGGGGCCTCGTCGATCCTGTGGGCGACGATGTGCCACCGCGCGTCGAGCGCAGGCGCGGGAGGCGCGTTCCGTCTCCGGCTGGGCGTCACCAGCCAGTCGTCCCGAGCGTCGCCCCGGGAGTGCAACAGCCCGCCGGTCGCGAAGTCCTCGATCCCGTCGCCGCTGACGTCGCCGACGTCGACGGCCCGCATCTGACGCTCCACGTGAGACCCGGTTCCCACGACGACATGGTCGCCGTCCGGCTCGGCCGGGAACGCGGCGAACGCCGGCGCGCACACCAACGCCCAGCTCTCGCAGATCGCGAGAAAGAGCAGGGACGACCGTCTGATGAGGCCCTTTCGACGCATCCGTGCGCGCCGCACCTTACTGATGGACCGGAAATTCGCCTACAGGCTGGACCCATCGCGTCTCGAGCGCCGTGCGCGGCGAGGACGTGTGTGGCCGCCGTTGCTTGACAGACGGATCAGGGATCGCCACAGTCGGACGCCGTCACCGCGCGAAGTTCCTGACGAGGTGAAGCCGACTTGTTCGGCACCACCCCGATCAAGAGAGCACGGATGCGCAAGCGCAGTGTCGCGAACCGGATGTCGCACTGGCGACTGCGGCCGCTCGGAGCGCGACACGCCATCACGGTGTCCGCGGCTGCTGCAGCCGCCGCGTTGTTCGGTGCGTCGTCTGCTGCCGTGGCCGTCGAGCCTATCCCGACCGGCCCGTTCGCGGCATTCTCCGACGTCGCTCTGACGCCCAGTCCCGACGCGGCGATCACACCGGAGATCGTGCCGGCGCAGCTCGGGCCCGACTGGCGCGTGGCCGAGAGCCGGACGCCCGAGGCGCGCGCGAGGCGGCAACGCACACGCCGCGCCTACCGCGACATGAGCGCACGTGACGCGCGCCTGCTGGCCCAGCAGGCGTTCCCCTCGGCATTTCGCCAGCAGGCGTGGAACGGCAGGGCCGAGCGGTCGGGGGCCGTGGTGGAGCGGTACGTGTCCGACCATGGCGCGATCGTGCGCGGCGGCGACGGCGAGCGTGCGTTGCGTCTCGGGACGCTGCCGTTGCGGGTGGGGAGCGAACCGGTCGACACCGCGCTCGTCGATCGAGGACCGGCCTTCGAGCAGAAGAACGGGGTCGTCGATGTGCAGATCGCCGAGAAGCTGAACGACGGGCTCACGTTCCCTGGTGCGGGCGTCTCGATCCGACCCGAGATCCAGAGCGGCAGCACGCCGGCGGGCAGCGCGCTCGGCGCCACGATGACTTGGACGGAGATCGCGCCAGACACGGACTTCTCGATCGCGCCGACGCCGACCGGCGTGCGGACGCTGCACCAGCTGCGGTCGGTCGACAGTCCTGAGAGCTTGGAGTTCGACGTCGATCTTCCCGACGGTGCGCATCTCGCGTCCACATCGGACGGTGGGCTTGCGGTGGACGGCCCTGATGGCCAGGTCGCGACGATGTCGGCCCCGTTGGCGGTCGATGCAGCGGGCGAGTCGGTGAACGTGAAGGTCCAGCGCACCGACCGGGGCTTCCGCCTTGCGGTGCCGCATCGGTCAGCGGACGTCACGTACCCATTGCTCGTCGACCCGACCGTCGGCGTCGAGCAGCGCTACTGGCGCGACAGCTCGGCGATGTACATCAGGGGCTGGGCCCCGACGTATGGCCCGTCAGGGTATCCGTGGGACTTCTACAACGACCGTCCGGGCGCGTCCCGCGGGCTGACCGTCGGCAGCGTCCAGACCACGAACTACGACCAGGGCGCCTGGGGCGGGTTCCGGTTCGACCCGCCGGGCACGTCGATGCTGTCGTACGTCGAACTGCCGCAACAGCTGTTCGCCGACTACGGCGGCTCGTTCTGCGTCGAGCAAGGGCTGTTCAACACGCAAGGCTACACCGGAACCTGGCTTCATCCGGCAAGCGGCCAGTCGGGCCCCAGCCCTTGGCAAGGGCACTGCTCAGGCCACTACTGGGACCACACCATGGCCTACCGCGTCGCGACGCCGACGGCCGGAAACGCGTTCCTCTCCCGGATCTACGCGAGCAGCTCGCGCTATCGCTCCGGCGACCACAGCTACCTGTACCTCCCGGGCGCGTTGGTGCACCTGGTTGACGACACCCCGCCGCAGAGCCTAGGCATCTCTGGGGTCGACCTCTCGAAATGGACGAAGCGCAACGTCACGTCCGTGACCCTCAGCGCCACCGATTCCGGCTTGGGCATGTCGCACATCGCCCTGGCGCACGGCTCATCGCAGGTGACGATGGGGTCGACATCGACGGGATGCAATGCGGGCACGATCGCCAACGGCTACCAGCCGCAGATGACGTGTCCGACGTCGCACGCAGGCACCGCGAACTTCGTCAGCCAGGAGGGCCGGCGCGAGATCCGGATCCACGCCACCAACGCGCTCGGCACACCCTGGCCCGCTGAATACCCCGAAGTCGCGCAGACACGTGCGACGCGCAGCGTCGTGGTCTGCCAGGACACGATCCCGCCGACGGTGGCGCTGTCCGGATCGCTGGTAACCGGCGAGTGGAAGATCCCGCGCGGCGAGACGCGATCGCTGAAGCTCACCGCCGCCGGCGAAGCCAATCGCTCGGGCGTCACGAACCTCGCGATCAAGCGCGACGGGACGACCACGCTGAACAGCGCGACCTACGCCTCCAGCGCCTGCGCCGTGGACACACCTGGAGCACCGCAACGCGAGCTCACGGCGACGATCGACTCCACCGGCCTCGCCTACGGCCTGCACCCCCTCGACATGACGGTCAAGGACGGGGCCGACAACAGCCCGCCCTCAACCGACACGACGAAGAAGTTCATGGTGACGGACGAGACCGCGCCGACCGTGCGCCTCTCCGGTGCAGCGACCCTGCCCTTCATGCCCGGCGGCAACGAGGTGAACATCGTCGCCGGTGACGGCGCCCAAGGAAGCGGTGTGCGGCGCGTGAGCGTTCAAGTCGACGACGCCGCACCGGAGACCTACACGCGTGACGGATGCGTCTCGCAGTACCAGTGCCCGCAAGCCGACTGGTCGTTCCCACACAAGCTCGCCCCAGGGTTGTCCGACGGAGCTCACGAGGTCAAGGTGACCGCGTACGACGCCTTCGACCGGCAGAGCATCCAAGCCGTGACGACCGTCTTCAAGGCCAGCCTCACGTCGCTGGTGCGCTTCGACCAGGTCCACGACGTCACGCGCTGGACCACACCGCTCCTGGCGAACGGCTGGGCCAACGCCGACCCCAAGCGATGGGTGGACTCGTACCAGGGGGCCTACCGCGCGACGGCTCTCGGTCTCGGCCTGAAGACGATCAAGCTCACAGAGCCACTTGCAGCGGATGACCCGAGGCCCGAACAGCGCGTTCGATCCCCGCTGACGCACCAGCCGTGCGACGGCACCGCCAGCTCGCCGTGTCCGCTGCTTCTGCCGTACCCCGGCGGCGCGTCCGAGAACGATGTGTCGTACGACACCGCCGGCTGGCGGGAAGGGATCCTCCAACCGTCGATGCGGGTCGCTGATCAGCAGGGCGGCGAGTCCAACAAGTACCCCGGCGCCGTCATTCGGGATCCTCGGGTTGAGATGGCGGTCGACCACTCGCCGCCGACTGTTACGACCTCGGGCTCGCTCGCGCAGTTCGAAGGCCGCACGATCACCGAGCGTGGTCGCGAGTCCGACCACTTGATCGTCGACGCCCGCGACGGGCGCCTCCGAGATGACTCCGGCGCCATCGACGAGTCCCTGTGGCGGAGCGGTGTTCAGTCGATCCAGGTCGAGGTCGCGAGGAACATTGCTTATGGTGAAAGCGAACCGGTGTTCGCTCCTTACCGCCGGAAGACGAGCAGACGACCTGCCGCGAGGAAGAGCACATCGGATTCGCGAATTGTGCGCAGCAGCGTGACGTTGTAGTCGACGCAGACGAGCTCGGGGAAGGCCTCCACGCCATCCGCATCCGAGCGAAGGACCGTCTCGCCCATCGTGAGCCGAGCGAGCGCGAGCCGGACCGGCGCGAAGCCCATACGAAGACCGTGACCTTCTACTTCTTCGTAGATTTCGAGCCGCCGACGATTCAGTCGGTGCACCACGAGCGCTCGATCGACTCATGGTTCAGCGGAGCTGAGAATCTGTCGGTCCGCGCAGTTGCTGATGACGCCGGCACAGGGGTCGCTGAGTTCCTGCTCGAGGGTCCAGGGCTTGGGACAACGCATCCGACCGGCTGCGCGGTCCCACCTGACGTGAAGCGGCGATGCCGGCAGCACTTCGACGGCCCCGCCGCGACCTACTCCGCGGGTGCGTTGCCAGAGGGCATTAGCACTCTTTCCCTCCGCGCTCGAGATGCCGCCGGGAGTCTCTCGCCGGTCGCTGCACACGCACAATGGAACATCAAGGTAGATCGCACCGCCCCGCAATGGCCTCAGGGGCTTGGTGTTCAAGCTACTCATGACGCGACGGCTCAGGCGACCGTCGTCGATTGGCTGGGCGCGGAGGACCCGGACGCCGCCAACGGAACGCCTCTATCCGGCGTCGCTTCGTACCGCGGTCGCTATCGCGTCGCGCAGTCGGACCAGTGGACCGAGTTCAGCGGTCCCGAGCCCGAACTCCGGCTCGTACAGCGCCCACATCCCGAGTCGTTTGTGGTGGAGTTGAGCGCCGTGGATTACGCGGGCAACGCGACGGAGCCAGTAACCGTCGAGGTCGCTGCAACATCCGCAACGGCGGCTGACCAATGCCGAGAGAGCGACAAAGGGGCCTATCCGAGCAGCTGCTTGGACCCGAGTGCCAACTATGTCGCCAACGACGATCCCGAGGAGGTCGAGGAGGTCGAGTTCGAGCCTGAAGCAGATCCCACCGCGCGCACTCCCGCCAACCGGTACAGGATCGGCATTGACGCAGAAGACTGTGAAGAGCGACGACTGACAGACCACCCGTGCCTTACCACGGTGCGAAACGCGCGGCAAGCGTACGCGATCGGCAGCACGGTCGATCGATCAGTGATAGGTGCGATCCAGAAACGTCGCGTGGAACGTCCAGGCAAAGTATTCCCATACTACTATTTGGGTGATATCTCTAATCCGATTGACCCAAGACGTTCATATCGTGGGAACTGCGGCTGGATCAGGCGAAGCCTCGCCGAGGACGATCCGTTCTCGCGGAGTTCCTCGGCATGCGAGATCGATTACGAGCCGAACATCCGGAATTTCAGCCGGCGCGTCAACTGTCGCACCCTTGGCTGCGATCACGGGACTGCGATTCTCCTCGAACACCCGTCTCCTGCGTGCGCGAACGTCTTCCCGGCCCCCGCTGGCAAGACGGACGGATGCAATTGGTCGCTACGGACGATCGCTGCGGGTACATGCGTGGAATGGCGATACGTGACCACAGACAACCAGTTCGTGATGGTGAAGGATCGGCGGTTCGATCTCTGGGAGGGCAGCTGGGTGTTCATCAGGCGTAGCGCTCTTGAGGCGGACTTCCGCCGCTGGCCGAACATCACGACGAAGGGACGCGGCAGGTGCACGAACGATGGCAAGCTGCTTCCGCCGGATCCGGACAACTGATGACGAGGTACGTGATCCTCGGATCGAGCATGACCGCTCTGCTCGCCGCGCTCGGACCTCTCGGGGTGGGACCACCGTCGGCTCGGTCGGCGGTCTCCGGTGACAACGGCTTCGCGTCGCCGCCCGTCGTCCTCTATGCCGAGGTAAGGCCAGCGGGCAATTATCAGTTCGCGGTGGTCTTCAGGACAAAGCATGCGCTTCCGCACCGAGGGACGTCGGTGCGTGCGTCCGTGAGAGTGGGTACGGTCGGCTCGCCGTTACCGCTCGGACGTCTCTCGAAGAAGCGGTCGTGTTACGTCCAAAGCCTCGAGCCGGCCGACGGGTCTCCGCTGGCCAGACCTCGTCATGGCAAGGTCGTAACCGTCGAAGTCGCACTCCAGGACGGAAGCAAGCGAAGGTTCTCGACCCGCGTTCCGATGCGCTTGACCTCTCGTGACAACGTTGCCAACCCGGGACCTCGGACCGTTGCTCGTGCTGGCTGCCCGGGCGAGCGGCCTGGATGAACCGCAACGCGTCTGCCGCCCTTTCGGTCTGTTTCTGTTGGCCTGCTGGGTGAGCCCGCCGCCCCGCGAACCGCATCACGGAGGTCCCCCGATGATTCGCCCGGCCGTGATTGGGCTCGTGCTGATCGTCTGCGGCGTAGCGTGCGGTGACGCGACGTCGACGCCCCCCCGCCGCGGGGGCGACCGGGGTTCGGAGCCGCGGAAGTCTGCGGCTGGTGAGTCGGCACCTCTACGGTTCGCGCGCCCACCGATCGTCGTTGTGGAGACGTACAGCGACGGGCGCGAGGAGTTCGTCATGTTCACCGCGGCGGTGCGCACGACGAAGCCGCTCGAGCGGAGCGGGCGACGTTCGCTTCTCGGCAGCATCGCCGTGCAGGGCGAGGTCGCGCCCGAGGCCTCCGGTCGTGTCGGGCGCCGGGGGCGACATTGCTACTCGAGTCCACCCATCGCGCCGCCCGATGACTTCGGCTCGGTGCGCGCTGGTCGCATCGTAGAAGTGACGCTCACACTCACCGACGGTCGCGTGCTACGCGCGCGGGTGCCAGTGCGTCGCGTCGCCGCGGTCCGTTCACCGTTCTGGCGGGAACTCGGCTGCGGCGGCAAGAAGACCTGAGTGCGTGTGGAGAAGCGGCGCGGGCAGCGGCTGACCGCCGGGCGACGTTCCGTCAGCGGTGGCGCGGGTAGTCCCGGCGACATGGCCAGAGAACCCGACCCGATCACGCTCTCCCAGCTCGTGCGGCGCGCGGCGGAGATCGTCGATCCGAACAACGAGGACACGGTCGTCGGAGAGTTCGAGCAGCGCTTCGAGGACGCGGACGAGCCGGTCGTCGGCTTCGAGAACCTGGAGGAGCGCATCGAGTTCGGGGCCGACGAGGACCCGAGCGTCGTCGTCGCGCAGGCCGTGGTGCTCTACCTCGCGCACCGGCGCGACGAGGTGGAGGGCGACGACGAGGACATCATCAGCCTCGCCGTGCGCGCAGAGTTCGAGGGAAACCCGCCGCAGAGCGTGCTGAACTGGATGGCCGAGCGCGGGGTGCGCGCCTAGCCTCGCTCAGCCCGGGATGTGGCCGGCGGCGCGGAGCCAGGCGACGGTGCGCTCGAGCCCGTCGCCCACGGCCACCTGCGGCTCCCAGCCGAGCACCTCGCGGGCGTGGCCGATCCCGTACGTCCCGCGCCGCAGCATGTACTCCGCCGCGCGCGGGTTGAGGTCGTTGTCGCCGCTGCCGAACCGCAGTGCCTGCCGCGCGACCGCCGCGCCCGCCTTCGCCACCGGCGTGGGGAGGAGGAGCAGCCGTCGCCCGAGCGCGTCCGCGTACGCGCCGAAGAACTCGTGGTTCGGCACGCCGACGCCGCCGCTCAGCGTCAGCACGCGACCGGCGGCGCGGGGCTCGGTCACCGCGCGCGCAAGACCCTCCACGAGATCATCGATGTAGACGGGCGAGAAGATCCCGCGGCCGTGGTCGGGGAGCACGAACCGGCGCTTGCGGATCAGCTCGGTCGGCTGGATCGCCCACGGCCGGCTGCCCGGCCCGTACACGTCGCCGGGCCGCACGACGACGCCCTCGATCACGCCGTGCGCGTGCGCCTGGAGGACGTGCTGCTCGGACGCGATCTTCGTGTCCGGGTACGGGACGCCCGTGATGCGGACCGGGTACCGCTCGGTCACGCCGTCCGGGAAGTCGAAGCCGAAGACGGTGACGGAGGAGACGTGGACGAACCGGCGCGCGCCGCCGTCGATGGCCGCGAGCAGCGCGTGGCTCGTGCCGAGCACGTTCGCCCGCCAGACGCCGTCGGGGCGGTCGAGCCGCAGCGACACCACGGCGGCGGTGTGGACGACCACGTCGGCGCCCGCCGCGGCGCGCTGCCAGTCGCCCGGCACCGCCACGTCGCCCGCGACGACGCCCCGCTCGGTGTCGGCGCGCAGGTCGACGCCGGTGACGTCGTGGCCCTCGGCCTGCAGCCGCGCGGTGAGGGCGCGGCCGATGAAGCCGAGCGCGCCGGTGATGAAGACCCTGGCCATCGTGGCGCGGGACCATAGTGTCCGCGGACGGACACCGGCGGTGCGCCATCCGCCGGCCCGGTAGGGTTCCCTGCTGCACGATGCTCCGCCGCCGCGACCTCACGCTCCTGGGCCTCATCACCGTGGCGTTCGCCGCGCTGGCCTTCGGCGTGGAGCTCGGCGCGGTCTCCGGCGACGCGCTCCTCGTCGCGCCGCTGCTCGTGCTGGTCGTGCCGCTGCTGGCCGGCCGGTACCTGGGCGAGCGCTCGATCGAGCGGCTCCGCGCCGCCGTCGGCCGGGGCTCGGTCGCCCGGCCGCGCCGCAAGGTCGTCGTCGCGGTCCGCCGCGCGCCCGCCTTCGTGCTCGGCGCCGGCCGCGTGCACGTCGCGGCGCACTTCTCGCGGCCTCCGCCTGCGCAGGCGCACCTCTCCATCGCCTAGCTGCGCCTCGGCCTGCCTCTCTGACGGGTCCCGGGGCGCGTCCGTGCACCCCGTGAACACCCGTTGGAGGACCCATGTCCCTGCGCCGCCTGGCGCTGGCGACGCTGGCGCTGACCGCGTCGCTCGCCGCACCCGCCCTCGCCCACGAGGGCAACCCCGACTTCGAATCCAAGGTCACGAAGATCGACGGGATCCCCGGCCTGAAGGCCGAGATCCTCAACGGCGACGACCGCCTGCTCGTCGTCTACTCCGGCTCCGAGCCGCTCGTCATCGAGGGCTACAAGGGCGAGCCGTACGTGCGCATCGAGGCGGACGGCACCGTCGAGGTCAACACGCGCTCGGAGGCGACCTACCTCAACGACGACCGGTTCGGGGAGGTGAAGGTCCCCGCGATCGCCGACGTGAAGGCCGAGCCGGAGTGGAAGGCCGTCGGCAAGGGCGGGCGGTTCGAGTTCCACGACCACCGGATGCACTGGATGAGCAAGACCGACCCGCCGCTCGAGCAGGACAGGGGCGAGCGGCAGAAGGTCTTCGACTGGTCGGTGCCGGTGAAGGTCGAGGGCGCGGCGTCGGCCGGCGCGGTGCGCGGGACGCTGTGGTGGCGGGGCGACGGCGGCGGGGCGCCGGTGGCGATGTTCGCCGGGCTCGGCGTGTTCGTCGTGCTGGCGCTGGCGTTCGTCTTCGTGGTCCGGCGGCGGCGCGGCGACGGCGAGCCGGCCGAGGCGGGTGCGCCG
>DATMVO010000372.1:0-2810 GCA_035563115.1 Solirubrobacteraceae bacterium | reverse complement strand
CGCGTACCTGTCGGGGATCCGCTTCGACGCGGTGCCGCGCGCGGACGGGACGCTGCGGGTGCGCGTGCGCGGCAGCGCCGCCGCGGCGGCGCGCGGGACGCTCACGGTCTCGCGCACCGGCCTGGCCACCGGCCGGCTCGCCGGGCGGACGGTGCGCACGCGGCTGCGGGGCGGCCCGCCGAGCGCCTAGAGCCGGGACGCGCGCGCCCCGAATCTGCAAGGTCCACTACCCTTGTGCGCGTGGCTGAGGGGCGGGTTCCGCAGCAGGCGAGGGGTGAGGAGCGCCGTGAGCGCATCCTCCGCGCGACCCTGGCCGTGATCAGCCGCGCCGGCATCCCGGCGGTGACGCACCGCAGCGTCGCCGAGGAGGCGGGCGTGCCGCTGGGCTCGCTCACCTACTGGTTCGCGACCAAGGACGACCTGCTCCGCGAGGCGCTGCGCCGCTTCGTCGCCGACGAGGCCGAGCGGCTGCGCGGGATCGCCGAGCAGCTCAACGACGGCGCGGCGCCGGCCGAGGTCGCGCGGCGGTTCGCGCGCGTGCTGGAGAAGGCGCACGTCGGGCCCGACCAGATCGCGCAGTTCGAGCTCTACCTGGAGGCGGCGCGCAACCCGGTGCTGCGGCCGATCGCCGCGGAGGGCGTGCGCGCGTACGACGAGGTGGCGGTGGCGGCGCTGCGCGCGGTCGGCGCGCCGGATCCCGAGGCGGCCGCGCCGCTCTTCGTCTCGCTGGCGGACGGGCTCGGCATGCGGCGGATCGCCAGCGGCGACGCTCCGCCGCTCGACCAGCTGATGCTGGCCCTGCTGCGCGCGCTGGTCTGAGCGCCGCGTCTAGCGCTCGAGCTGCGTGCGGCGCTGGAACCGGCGCCGGCGCCGGTCCACCTCGAACCACACGCGCGTGGCGCGGTCCTCGCGGTCGACGCCCCAGCGCGACGCGAGCATGTCGAGCATCCGCAGCCCGAAGCCGGAGGCGTCGTGGCGCACCTCGGGGTCGAACCCCGGGCCCTGGTCGCGCACCTCGATGCGCGCCCAGTCGTCGGCCAGGCGCGCGGCGAGGACGATCCGCTGGGCGCCGTCCATCCCGGCGTGGCGGATGGCGTTGGTCACGACCTCGGAGACGAGGAGGCAGACGGTGTGGTCGAGGTCGGGATCCAGCCCTTCCTTGACGAGCAGACGGCGGGCCGCGCCGGCAGCCTCCGGCCGGGCGGGAAGGGCGACGACGACGTCGTGGTGCGCGGGAGCCAGAGGCATGGTCGAAGACGGGGTTCACCGGTCCTCCGCCGAACTATTCGCCCGTGTGCGCAGGTCACGCACCGGCGGGCTGCGGCCCCGCCACGACCCGGGCCAGCTCGGTCCGCGAGCGCAGCCCCAGTTTCCGGTAGATCTGCCGCAGATGGGCCTCCACGGTGCGCGTGCTCACGAAGAGCGCGCCCGCGACCTGCCGGTTGGTCATCCCGCGCCCGACGTGAAGCGCGACGCGCAGCTCCTGCGCGGTCAGCTCGTCCAGGCCCGGCGGCGCGGGCGCCTGCCGCTCCTCCTCGCCGGCCGGAGCGCCCGCCAGCTCGAGCTCCCGCCGGGCCGTCGCCGCCCACACCGCGGCGCCGATCGCCTCGAAGTGGGCGAGCGCCTGCGTCAGCGGCTCGCGGGCGGCCCCGCGGCGGCGCGAGCGGCGGCGGCGCGCGCCCAGCGCCAGGAGCGTGCGGCCGCGGGCGAACGGCGGCGCCTGCACGGCATCGTGCAGCGCGAGCACGCGGGCGAACGCCGCCTCGTACTCGTCCTCGCCGGCCAGGAGCGCCCGGCAGCGCGCGGCGGCGTCCCGCCACGTCGGCCGCGCCATCCGCTCCACGCGCGTCTCGTACTCGTCGAGCAGCCGCGTCGCCTCCTCGGTCTCGCCGGCGCGCGCGAGCGCCTCGATCAGCAGGTTGCGGACGGGCAGGAACGCGGGGTCGACCA
Organism: Solirubrobacteraceae bacterium; assembly: GCA_035563115.1. Lineage (GTDB taxonomy): Bacteria > Actinomycetota > Thermoleophilia > Solirubrobacterales > Solirubrobacteraceae > CADCVT01. Next base: position 860 of record DATMVO010000372.1, on the reverse strand, counting down.
TCCCGAGCCGCTCGAGCGCCTGGTCGGCGCGGGCGAGCACCTCGACGGCGGCGTCGATCCGGTCGAGGCTGTACTCGAGCAGGCCGAGCGCGCTGAGCGGGTAGACGGCGGCGAGGTCGGCGAGCTGCCCGTGCGCGAGCTCCATCGCCCGCCCGGCGTGGGCGCGGCAGTCCGCCTCGCGCCCCAGCAGCGCCTCGATCTCCGACAGCGTCCCGAGCGCGTGCGCGACGAGGCTCAGCTGGCCGGTCTGCTCGGCGAGGTCGAGCGCCTCGTACCCGGCCGCGAGCCCCTCCGTCAGCCGGCCGCGGCGCATGTGGGCACGGGCGCGGACGGCCAGCGGCATGCCGAGGTTGCCCGCCGCGCCGGCGGTGCGCGCCGCGCGCTCGAGCCAGTCGAGGATCGCCTCCGCCTCGTCGTAGAGGTCGGCGAACAGCGCGATGTGCGCGGACTGGGCGACGCCCTCCACCGACGGCGGCGTGCGGGTCAGCCCGCGGGCCTGGCGGGCGCCGTCGCGCATCAGCGGCTCGCCGCGCGCGCCGAGCCCGGCGGCGATCAGGCCCTGGGCGGTGACGAGCTGCGCGGCCGCCCGCAGCACCGGGTCGCGGCCGGTGGCGAGGTCCATCGCGCGCTGGCCGGTGCGCCAGATGCCGTGCACGTCGCCGGCCATCATCCGCGCGATCGACGCCTCCAGCAGGACCTCGGCGGCGCGGTCGGGGTCGTCCGCGGCCATCCGGTCGGCGACGCCGACGAGCGCCCGGTGCGCACGCTGCGGGTTGTCGCGGCGCAGCTCCAGCCGGCCCTGGAGGAGCTCCAGCTCGCGGCGGTCCTCGCCGGGCGACATCTCGTCGCGGGCCTGCGCG
>DATMVO010000371.1:0-7889 GCA_035563115.1 Solirubrobacteraceae bacterium | reverse complement strand
GATCGAGCCCGGCGGCGACCCGCTGCTCGAGGCGCTCGCGCTTCGCCGGCTCGGCGAGCAGCTGCGGCGCACCGCGAACGTGCTCGGCGCCCGGGCGCCCGCCCCGGCGCAGCGGCGGTGGGACGAGCTCGTGGACGCGATCCACGCGCAGGGCGAGGCGCTCGACCTCGGCGAGGACCAGGCCGCGTGGCCCGACGCCTTCCGGCGGCTCGACGGAGCGCTCACCCGCGCCATCGCCGCGGCGCGGACGCTGGGGCTGGAGGGGTGCGACTTCGCCGACGAGGTCCGTGCGGTGTTCGCGCAGCTCGGCGCGACCGCGACGCAGGACCCGGACGCCGCGCCGGCCTGACGAGGCCGGCGCGCGCGGGAACGAGCGTGGTGCGCTAGGCGCAGCCGCCGGCCATGGCCGGCAGGATCACGAGCGTGTCGGACTCGCCGACGGGGGTCTCGAGGCCCTGGAGGACCCGGACGTCCTCGTCGTTGAGGTACACGTTGACGTACCGGTTGAGGTCGCCACCCTCGCCGAAGAGCTGCGTCTTCGTCGACGGGTGCTGGTCGGCGAGCGCGTTGAGCACCGTGCCGACGTCACCGCCCTCGGCGGTGACCTCTCGCTCGCCGCCGGTCGACGGGCGCAGGACGGGTGGGATCTTGATCGTGGCCATAGCTGGTGAGCGAGCCTAGCCCGCGGCGGCGCAGAACGCCTCGTAGTCGGGGAACACGCCCATCTCTTCGTCGGTGATGGAGTCCGGCTCGCGCGAGCAGACCGGGCAGTCCGGGTCGCGGCGGACCTTGAGCTCGGTGAACGTCGCCGAGAGCGCTTCGTAGAGGAGCAGACGGCCGATCAGCGGCTCGCCGATGCCGACGACGAGCTTGACGACCTCGGTCGCCTGGAGCAGGCCCATCGTGCCCGGCAGCACGCCGACGACGCCGTTGGCACCGCAGGACGGCGCCAGCTCGGCCGGCGGCGGCACCGGGTACAGGCAGCGGTAGCACGGCCCGTCGTACGGCGCGAAGACCGAGAGCTGGCCGTCGAAGCCGAGGATCGAGGCGGACACGACCGGGATCTGCAGGCGCACGGTGGCGTCGTTGAGCAGGTACCGCGTCGGGAAGTTGTCCACGCCGTCGACGATGACGTCGTAGCCCTCGATGATCTCCATGATGTTGGAGGCATCCAGGCGCGTCTCGTACTTGACGACCTTGACGTCGGGGTTGAGCGCGTTGATCTGCGTCTCGGCCGACTCGACCTTCGACATGTTCACGCGGTCGGTCGTGTGGATGACCTGGCGCTGGAGGTTCGAGACGTCCACGACGTCGTCGTCCACCAGGCCGAGCGTCCCCACGCCGGCGGCGGCGAGGTAGAGCGCGGTCGGCGAGCCGAGGCCGCCGGCGCCGAGCAGCAGCACCTTCGCGTCGAGGAGCTTGGCCTGCCCCTCCTCGCCGATCTCCGGCAGGAGGAAGTGGCGCGAGTAGCGCTGACGCTGCTCGGCCGACCACTGGCGCGGCTGCTCGACCTCGTAGCCGCGGTCCTTCCACAGCGTGTAGCCGCCGGTCATGGACTCGACGTTCTCGTAGCCGAGGTCCTCCTGCAGCGTGCGCGCCGCGAGCGCGGAGCGGTTGCCCGACGCGCAGTAGAGGATCACGTGCTGGGAGCGGTCGGGCGCCGCGCCTTCGATGCGCGACTCGAGGTGGCCGCGCGGGACGTGGACCGCACCCGGCAGCTTGCCCTGGGCGACCTCGTCGCTCTCGCGGACGTCGACGACGACGGCGCCGTTGCCCAGCTGCTCGTGCACCTGGGACGGGTCGACCTCGGCGATGTTCGTCTTCACCTGGCGGATGAACTCCGCCCCGGACGGGCTCACTGGCTAAATCTCCTCAAAGGCGGTCGGATTCAATGCTTCACGAAGTATAGGGAGGTCGGAAGCGGTCGCGCCCTACGCTGCACCCGTGCCCGCTCGCGCCCGACTCGCGGTCCTCCTCGCCGCCTCGTTCATCGTCGCAGCCGCGTTCTTCGCGACCCTCGGCGGTCGCGACGACGGCGACGACAGCTCCGCCGCCCAGGCCGCCCAGACCGGCTTCAACGGCGCCGTCCGGCCCAAGACGCTCCCGCCCGTCGCGCTCGACATGGTCGACGAGCAGGGCAAGCGCGTCACGAGCGCCGACCTCACCGGCAAGGTCTCGGTCGTCACGTTCCTCTACACCACGTGCGAGGACACGTGCCCGCTCACCGCCCAGCAGATCCGCGGGGCGATGGACGAGCTGGGCCACGACGTCCCGGTCTACGCCGTCGCGACCGACCCGCCGCGCGACACGCCGGCGCTGGCCGAGCGGTTCCTGCGCGAGCAGCGGATGGTCGGCCGGATGCGGTGGCTCCTCGGCCCGCGCGCGCAGCTCTCGGCGCAGTGGAAGCAGTTCGGCATCCAGCGGCAGACGGACGAGCTGGAGCACAGCGCGTCGACGGTGCTCGTCGACAAGCGCGGCCGGCAGCGGGTGAGCTTCCCCGCCAGCCAGCTCATCCCCGAGCAGCTGGCTCAGGACATCGCGCTGCTCGAGCGCGAGTCCTGATCGGACCCGCCCTCGCGTGCCTCGGCGCGCCGGTCGAGGATCGACCGGACGCCGATCCATCCGACGATCGCCACCACGGGCGCGACGTACATGAGCTCGGCCAGCCAGTGGCCGGCGTGGGCGGGAACGAAGATCATCCGTTCGATGACGATAGGAGCCAGAGCCCCAAGGAGGTGAAGGCGACCATCACGGCGAGCATCCAGTACTGGGACCGGGTTGCCCGTTTGACGTCGCTGAACACCACGAGCGCGCGGTCGTGGGCGAGGACCAATCCCGCCACGTGGCCGATCACCAGCGCGGCGACCTGGACGTACCAGATCCCGTTGGCGCCGACGATCTCGTAGTTGATCGTCTCGGTCGCGGTGCCGAAGAGGTCCGTGCCGCGGCCGCGCGGGTCGGAGGCGAGGTAGACGGCGGCCTGCCCCTGGTAGGCGAGCAGCGAGAAGTAGTGCGCGAGCACGTACGCGAAGGCGATCGGGACGAGCGAGTGCGCGAAGCGGCGCGCCAGCTCGATCGGCGTGAACCGCTGGTCGACCGTGCGCATGCCGAGCACGCCGAGCCAGAAGAGGCCCGCGCAGGCGAGGATCGTCAGCAGCAGGCCGACGGTGTCCGCCCCGGTGAGCGCGCGCGTGTCGCTCAGCCCGAGCCCCTCCAGGACGTCGGCGATGTCGAGCGCCCGCTCGGTCCAGAAGTCGTTGCCGGAGAGCCCGTCGAACGTCGTCGACCCGATCAGGACGGCGAGGAGCGCGACCGTGCCGGGGATGCCGCGGATCTGCGTCAGGCCGGTGAACGGCTTGCGCAGGCGGATCGTGCCGCCCTCCCAGTGGAGCGGCGACATGGAGCCGACGAAGCGGAAGTAGACGGCGAACGGGTCGGCGTTGCGCGTCCACTGCTCGACGCCGTACATCGCCATGCCGACGAGCATCGTGGCGCCGTAGGCGAGGATCAGCCAGGCCAGGACCGACGGGTCGTTGCGGCTGGCCTGCGGCACCGCCAGCTCGATCCAAGCGAGGACGACGATGCCGACCGCGGCCGGCCAGCGGCCGAGCTTGTCGGGGTAGGCGAGCGGCTCGGGCAGCGACTGCGGCGCGACGCGCTTGGCGACCCACCCGCCCGCACGGCCGACCGCGCGCCACGGGTTGACGGCGCGGAACCAGTCGCCGATGAAGAAGCTCAGCACCGGGACGCCGACCCAGAAGAGGACCCACACGAACGTCGGCGCGAGGTTGGCCTGCGTGGACTGGGTGCCGCTGAAGCCGGCCCAGACGACGATCGCGAAGAGCGCGACGCCGAGCGCGCCGGGGAGGATCTCCAGCGCCTTCGGGACGCGCACGAGGGTGCGCTCCTTGGCTCCCTCCAGCTGCGCCTTGGGCCACAGGACGGCGAGCGCGACGAACGAGACGACGAGGACGGCGGTCGCGGCCCAGCCGAAGAGCCAGCGCGGGATCGGCAGGTCCTCGCGGCCGACGAACCCGTGCGCGAACGCGTCGGGGGCGGCCAGCAGCGCCGCGGCGAGCGCCGCGCCGACGGCCAGCCCGGCGCTCCGGCGCGTCACGGCTGGACTTCGAGCTTGGCCAGGAGGGCGCCGTTCGAGTGGAGCTCCACCTCGAAGATGCCCTCGGCCGTCGCCGTGAAGGTCTCGGTCTTCGACCCGCCCGCGGGCACGTCGACGTACCGGTCGTAGCCGTGGATGTGGATCTCCTGCGCGGTGTCGGAGGAGAACCGCAGGCGGACCGTCTCGCCGCTCTCGTACTCGAGCGACTCGGCCTCGCCGACCGGCTGGCCGCCGCGGATGCGGATCCGCTCGACGCGCGGGGGCGGAGCGGCCTGCGTCGTGGCCGGCGCCGGCGTCGTCCCGCCCTCGGCGGGCGCCTGCGCGCCACCGGTGGGCTCGGTGGTGGCCTGCTGCTGCTCGGTCGGGGTGAGCGTCTGCTCCTCCCCACCGTCGTCGTCGGAGCCCTGCGCCAAGACGAAGGCCCCGACGAGGATGACGAGGCCCGAGACGAGGATCGCGATGCGCTGCCCGTTGGTCATCGGGAGCGCAGGCTAATGGACGGCGAGGGGCGGACGTCCCGCCCCTCGCCGGTCAGCGACCTACTTGGAGCAGGACGCCTGCGTCGTGGCGGTCTTCTCCGCGCCCGTCTCGGGCGTGAAGACGACGGAGACCTTCCGCTTGCCGCCGGTGCAGCCACCGATCGACTCGAAGAAGCCCTTGCCCTTGGCCTTGACGTTCTTGATCCGCGACGTGACCTTCACGACCGCGTTGTCGAGCGTCGGGGCCGGGTGCAGGAGCGTGACGGGGACCGTGAACTCCAGGCGGCCCTCGTTGCCCTTGTTGAAGAACTTCGCGGGGATCGGCGCGGCCAGCGGGATCGCGCACTTCGTGCGCGGGTCCGTGGACGTGGGCGAGCCCTTGACGAAGATCGCGCCCTTGCCGCCGCCCGAGTTGACGACCCAGAGGGCCGCGTTGCACTCGACCGAGCGGTCCTTCACATCGCTCTTGATGCCCGTGGCGTTCTCGATGAAGCCGTCGCCGACGATCGAGCCCTTCGGGCAGCCGTCGACGCTCTGCTCGCGCTCGAGCGTCTCGACCGAGCACTTCGGGAACGCCGCGGTGTTGGCGCGGAGCCCGGCGAAGCGGATCGAGTACGTCTTGACCGGCGACGGGCGGTTCCCGCTCACCTCGCCGACCTCGTAGCCGAACGAGACGCTCACCGGGACCGGCTTGGCCTTCGAGCCGGACCGGGTCGGCGACGTCTTGCCTGTGACCTTGTACGTGTTCTCGACCGCCTGGGCGTACGCCAGCGCGGCAAGGGACAGCATCAGGACCGCCGTCAGGGCGGCCACCGTCTTCCGCATACCTCTCCTCCAGAGGACGTGGGGTGGGACGGGCGGCAACCTACAGACAGACGAAGGGCGGGCACAAGGCCCGCCCTTCAAGCACAACCTGAAGTTCAGGTAGCCGAGGCTACTTGGAGCACTTCGTGGTCGTCTTCTCCACCGTCTTCTGACCGGCCTCGGTCGTGAAGGTGACCGAGACGTCGCGCTTGCCGCCGGTGCAGCCGCCGATCGACTCGTAGAAGGCCTTGCCCTTGGTCTTCTTGCTGTTGATCTTGGTGTCGACGTTGAGGACCGCGTTGTCCAGCGTCGGCGCCGGGTGCTTGAGCGTCTGCGGGACCGTGAAGGTCAGCGTCGTGCCCTTCGACGAGTTCTTGAACGTCGTCGGGATCGGCGCGGCCAGCGGGATCGCGCACTTGGTCTTGACGTCCGTCGAGGTCGGCGAGCCCTTCACGAAGATGGCGCCCTTGCCGCCGCCCGAGTTGACGACCCACAGCTGCGCGTTGCACTGGATCGAGCGGTCGGCCGGATCGGTCTTGACGCCCGTGGCGTTCTCGATGAAGCCGGTGCCGACGATCGAGCCCGAGGGGCAGCTGTCGACGTTCTGCTCGCGCTCGAGCGTCGCGACCGAGCACTTCGCGAACTTCGCGTAGTTCGACTTCACACCACCGAAGAAGATCGCGTAGCTCTGGACGACGCCAGGACGCTGACCGTTCGGGCCGTTGACCGAGAAGTCGAAGTCGATGCCGATCTGGGTCGGCTTCTTCTTGGTGCCCGCCTTGGTCGACGAGGTCTTGGCCTCGACGTTGTAGGTGTTGCCGGCGCTCTGGGCGTAGGCGACGGCAGACAGGGACAGCACGAGTGCGGTCGCCATGAAGATGGCGATCTTCTTCATGTACTTCTCCTCAGAAGGGAACAGCAGGGGTGGGGTGCGGTCGCTGTGACGCGGGGCGCTACGGCGCCCCGATGGACCTGACCGCTGGAACACAAGGTACCTCGCGAGGTTGCGGTCGGTCACACAGCGTGTGTGCTCTCATGGTGCTCTCACGATGCGCCCACCGGTCGATGACATCACCCCGCCGCACTTCCCGCAGAAGCTGCCGTGGATCAACGTCGCGTCGCTGCGGATGGACAAGCAGCGCGGCCGTCCCGTCCTCATCGAGTTCTGGGACTTCTGCCGCGTGCAGTCGCTCCGCACGCTCCCGTACCTGAAGGCGTGGCACGCCAAGTACGAGGAGGCGGGGCTGCGCGTCGTGTCGGTCCACTCCCCCGGCTTCCCGGCCTCGCGCGGCGAGGACGCGGTCCGCGAGGCGGTCGACCGGCTCGACATCGACCACGCGGTGCTGGTGGACGACGACCTGCGCCTGTGGACGCTGTACGACAACGAGGGCTGGCCGGCGCGGTACCTGTGGCGGCCGACCGAGCGCGGGCACGCGCTCCACGAGTTCCACTACGGCGAGGGCGGCTACGTGGAGACCGAGCTGGCGATCCGCGAGCTGCTGGACCTCCCGCTCGACGATCCCGCCGACCTGGTGGAGCCGGTGCGGCCGGAGGACGACCCGCAGGCGCGCGTGGTCGTGCCGACGCCCGAGCAGCGCGGCGCGTGGTCGGGCCCGTACGAGGCGGGCGGCGTGTGGGCGGTGCTCTCGGGCCGCGGCGTCGTGCGCGTGAACGGGCGCGAGATCGCGGTGGAGCACCCGGGCGTGTATCCGCTGCTCGAGCACCCGCACCACGTGGCCGGCGTGCTCGAGCTCGAGGTGGGCGACGGCGTGGAGTGCCACGCCGTCCAGTTCACCCCGGGCGTGGTGCCGCCGGACTGGCCGGAGGGCCCGGCGCCTCAGTAGCCCGTCGTCCTGTGGGAGACCGTCTCGCAGCCCCGGATCGTGGTCCGCTTCTGCGCGCGGCGGGAGATGTAGAGGACGTCCTTCCCGCCGCCGCAGTCGACGATCCCGTGGCCGAAGTGGAGCTTGACGTAGTCGTCGCCGCCGCCGGCCTCGATCCGGTTGAAGCCGTGGCTGCCGTAGATGAAGTCGTTGCCGGCGCCGCCGTGGAGGCGGTCGCGCTGGCCCGTCGGCTGGCCTGAGGGCTTGTAGTCGCCCCAGATCACGTCGCCCCACGGGCCGGCGTGGATCGTGTCGGACCCGTGGCCGCCGAGCAGCTTGTTGTGGCCGGCGCGAGCGGTCATCACGCGCCCCTCGCCGTCCGGGTTCGCCACGAACCGCTTCTGGCAGGCGCCGCGCTTGTTGCGCGTGTCGCACGAGTAGCGGGGGTCCTTGCCGCCGAACGGGTCGTTGCCGGGCCGCGCGTCGAGCGGGCGCGAGCTGTCGTCCTTGTTCATCAGCAGGACGCCGGTGATCGGCGGCCAGTCGCTCTTGTCGGTCCCGGCGGCAGCGGCGGGCGCGTGGGCGGTCAACGGCGCTGCGGCCAGCGCCGCGAGCACGGCGGCGGCGACCGCCCGCCGGCGCGGTCGGAGGTCTCCCGGCATGGGG
>DATMVO010000370.1:0-27883 GCA_035563115.1 Solirubrobacteraceae bacterium | reverse complement strand
GTAGCTGGTCTGAGAGGACGATCAGCCACACTGGGACTGAGACACGGCCCAGACTCCTACGGGAGGCAGCAGTGGGGAATCTTGCGCAATGCGCGAAAGCGTGACGCAGCAACGCCGCGTGGGGGAAGACGGCCTTCGGGTTGTAAACCCCTTTCAGGAGGGACGAAGGCTCACCGGTGAATAGCCGTGTGAGTTGACGGTACCTCCACAAGAAGCTCCGGCTAACTACGTGCCAGCAGCCGCGGTAATACGTAGGGAGCAAGCGTTGTCCGGAATCATTGGGCGTAAAGCGCGCGTAGGTGGCCTCATAAGTCCGCTGTGAAAGTCAAAGGCTCAACCTTTGAAAGCCGGTGGATACTGTGAGGCTAGAGTACGGAAGAGGCGAGTGGAATTCCTGGTGTAGCGGTGGAATGCGCAGATATCAGGAGGAACACCAATAGCGAAGGCAGCTCGCTGGGACGTTACTGACACTGAGGCGCGAAAGCGTGGGGAGCGAACAGGATTAGATACCCTGGTAGTCCACGCCGTAAACGATGGGTACTAGGTGTGGGAGGTGTCGACTCCTCCCGTGCCGTCGCTAACGCACTAAGTACCCCGCCTGGGGAGTACGGCCGCAAGGCTAAAACTCAAAGGAATTGACGGGGGCCCGCACAAGCAGCGGAGCATGTGGTTTAATTCGACGCAACGCGAAGAACCTTACCTGGGCTTGACATGTTGGTGACCGCCGTGGAAACACGGTTTTCCTTCGGGACACCATCACAGGTGGTGCATGGCTGTCGTCAGCTCGTGTCGTGAGATGTTGGGTTAAGTCCCGCAACGAGCGCAACCCCCGTCCTATGTTGCCAGCATTCAGTTGGGGACTCATAGGAGACTGCCGGTGACAAACCGGAGGAAGGTGGGGATGACGTCAAGTCATCATGCCCCTTATGTCCAGGGCTACACACGTGCTACATTGGCGCATACAAAGGGCAGCAATACCGCGAGGTGGAGCAAATCCCAGAAAGTGCGCCTCGGTTCGGATTGGAGGCTGAAACTCGCCTCCATGAAGGTGGAGTTGCTAGTAATCGCGGATCAGCAATGCCGCGGTGAATACGTTCCCGGGCCTTGTACACACCGCCCGTCACACCACGAAAGCGAGCAACACCCGAAGCCGGTGGCCTAACCGCAAGGAGGGAGCCGTCGAAGGTGGGGCCCGTGATTGGGGTGAAGTCGTAACAAGGTAGCCGTAGCGGAAGCTGCGGCTGGATCACCTCCTTTCTAGGGAGATTTTCCTAGAACGTCGACCGGACTCCTCGCCGGCTTTCCAGCTGGTGAGTACGCTGCTCAGTTTTGAGAGACCTCCTCCGGAGACCCCGGAGGTGCGCCTCGGTGGACCTTGAAAACTGCACAAGGCCAATAATTCAGAGCTCACGCGACGTGAGCTCTGAGGGTATTTAATTACGATTCACATCTAATGTGAGTCGCTCACCGTCAAGATAGTAAGAGTTTACGGTGGATGCCTTGGCACCAGGAGTCGATGAAGGACGTGGACGGCTGCGATAAGCCGCGGTGAGGCGCTGAACAGCCATTGACCCGCGGATCTCCGAATGGGTAAACCCGGCGTCGGTAATGCGACGTCATCCGGTGGTGAATACATAGCCATCGGAAGGGAACCGGGCGAACTGAAACATCTAAGTAGCCCGAGGAAAAGAAATCAACCGAGACTCCCTGAGTAGTGGCGAGCGAAAAGGGATCAGCCCAAACCTGACAGATGTAAGCGGGCACGCGTTGTCTGTCGGGGGTTGTAGGGCGTCATGTCCGAGCCGTGCCTGGCTCGGCAGCAGTTACAAAATCAGGCGTTAGCCGAAGCGAGTGGAACCTCGCACCACAGAGGGCAATCGTCCCGTAGGTGAAAGCGTACTGATCTGCTGATTGACGTTCCTGAGTAAGACCGCACCCGTGAAACGCGGTCTGAACCTGGGGGGACCACCCTCCAAGGCTAAGTACTACCTGGTGACCGATAGTGAACTAGTACCGTGAGGGAAAGGTGAAAAGTACCCCTGAAGGGGAGTGAAATAGTACCTGAAACCGTAGACTTACAAGTGGTCGGAGCACCTTCGGGTGTGACGGCGTGCTTTTTGCATCACGAGCCGGCGAGTTACTCGTCAGTGGCAAGGTTAAGCGATGAGCGGAGCCGTAGCGAAAGCGAGTCTGAACAGGGCGACACAGTCACTGGCGGTAGACCCGAAACTGAGCGAGCTATCCATGGGCAGGCTGAAGCGGGGGTAAGACCTCGTGGAGGGCCGAACCGACCTAGGTTGAAAACTGGGCGGATGACCTGTGGATCGGAGTGAAAGGCTAATCAAGCTCAGAGATATCTGGTTCTCTCCGAAATATATTTAGGTATAGCCTCGAGTAATTGTGTTGCGGCCGTAGAGCACTGTTTGGATTAGGGGCCCTACCAGGTTACCGACTTCAGGCAAACTCCGAAGACCGTTACATTTAACTCGGGAGTCAGTGTGCGGGGGATAAACTTCGTACGCGAAAGGGAAACAACCCAGACCATCAGCTAAGGACCCCAAGTGTTAGCTAAGTGGCAAACGATGTCCGAATGCAGAGACAACCAAGAGGTTGGCTTAGAAGCAGCCATCCTTGAAAGAGTGCGTAACAGCTCACTGGTCAAGTGTTCGGGCGCGGATAATTCAACGGGGCTCAAGCTAACCTCCGAAGCTATGGGTGTACAGGCCTGCGGGCTCTGTACGCGGTAGGAGAGCGTTCTAGTTGCGTGAAGCGGGATCGAAAGGCACCGTGGAGTGGCTAGAAGTGAGAATGCCGGCATGAGTAACGAAAGTGGGGTGAGACTCCCCACCACCGATTGTCCAAGGTTTCCTGAGTAAAGTTCGTCTGCTCAGGGTTAGTCGGGACCTAAGGCGAGGCCGAAAGGCGTAGCCGATGGCCAACAGGTTGATATTCCTGTACCACGTCGTTTCCGTTATGACCGATGGGGGGACGGGGAAGGGTAAGGGAACCCAGGCGATGGTCGTCCTGGGGCAAGCACGTAGCCAGTCGCTGTAGGGAAATCCGCAGCGGCGTTTACGCGAGGTGCGATGCCAGCTGGCTTGACCGCCGGCGAGTCCCCGATCCCATGCCTCCGAGAAAAGCCTCTAGGCAGGATTCGCGTGCCCGTACCGATAACCGACACAGGTGGACAAGTAGAACATACTGAGGTGAGCGAGCTAACTCTCGTTAAGGAACTCGGCAAAATCGTCCCGTAACTTCGGGAGAAGGGACGCCCCGGTAGGGTGAACTCCATACGGAGGGAGCTCGAGGGGGCCGCAGTGAATTGGTCCAACCGACTGTTTACCAAAAACACAGGGCTCTGCTAAGTCGTAAGACGACGTATAGGGTCTGACGCCTGCCCGGTGCCGGAAGGTTACGTGGACTTGTTAGCGCTTCGGCGCGAAGCAATGAAACTAAGCCCCGGTAAACGGCGGCCGTAACTATAACGGTCCTAAGGTAGCGAAATTCCTTGTCGGGTAAGTTCCGACCTGCACGAATGGCGTAACGAGTTGGACGCTGTCTCAACGAGAGGCTCGGTGAAATTAAAGTCTCGGTGAAGATGCCGAGTACCCGCAGCTAGACGGAAAGACCCCGTGAACCTTTACTGCAACTTGATATTGGAGTCTGGGGTATCTCGCTCAGGATAGGTGGGAGACTGTGAAGCAGCGGCTTTGGCCGCTGTGGAGTCACCCTTGAGATACCACCCTTGGTGCTCTGGGCTTCTAACACCGCGCCGTGATCCGGGCGGTGAACAGTGTCAGGTGGGCAGTTTGACTGGGGCGGTCGCCTCCTAAAGAGTAACGGAGGCGCCCAAAGGTTCCCTCAGCACGGTTGGAAATCGTGCGTAGAGTGTAAAGGCAACAAGGGAGCTTGACTGCGAGACCGACGGGTCGAGCAGGAACGAAAGTTGGGCTTAGTGATCCGGCGGTAGCAAGTGGAAGCGCCGTCGCTCAACGGATAAAAGGTACTCCGGGGATAACAGGCTTATCGGGCCCAAGAGTCCACATCGACGGCCCGGATTGGCACCTCGATGTCGGCTCGTCGCATCCTGGGGCTGAAGTCGGTCCCAAGGGTTGGGCTGTTCGCCCATTAAAGCGGTACGCGAGCTGGGTTCAGAACGTCGTGAGACAGTTCGGTCCCTATCTGCCGTGGGCGTTGGAGAATTGAGAGGATTTGCCCCTAGTACGAGAGGACCGGGGTGAACAGACCTCTGGTGTATCTGTTGTCCTGCCAAGGGCACCGCAGGTTAGCTACGTCCGGATCGGATAACCGCTGAAGGCATCTAAGCGGGAAGCCGGCCTCAAGATGAATTCTCCCATCTCTTCGAGAGAGTAAGACCCCTGGTAGACCACCAGGTTGATAGGCCGGATCTGGAAGGACGGTAACGTCTGAAGGAGACCGGTACTAATGGGTCGAGGGCTTGACGGTTTTATTTTCTTCGTCTGTCGTGACTACGCGTGCAGTTTTCAAAGCCCGCTGAAGGGTGCGCTCTCATCAGTTTCCGGTGGTTATGGCGTGAGGGAAACACCTCTTCCCATTCCGAACAGAGCAGTTAAGCCTCACAGCGCCGATGGTACTTGGCTCGCAAGGGCCCGGGAGAGTAGGACGCCGCCGGTTTAGTGTGAAGGGCCCGCCTTGTGCGGGCCCTTCGTCGTTCTGGCCCCGTTTCGCTCCGCGGGTCCGGCGTCGGCAGCATCCGGACCTGCCCGACCCAGCCGAAACTGGATCGCCCAGTCCGGACGCCGCCGACACCGGCTCGAGCCGGCTCTCCGCCCGCGACGCCCACGCCCGGGCCTCACCGCGCTCACTCTCAGCGCCGTCACCGTCACTCGTATCCAGCACACTTCGCCCGCACGCGCACTCGGCCGCACGGGCTCCAGCTGCGCGATCGCTCCAGCCGGTGCCGTCCCACGGGCCCCCGACCGGCCGGGCCCTCAGCGGTCCGCACTCCAGCCGCGCGCGAGCCGGCGTCGGCAGCGTCTGTCCAGGGCGATCCAGTTCGGCTGGGTCGGGCTGGGCAGATGCTGACGCACGCCAGCCCCGCACCCCGCCGGGGCACACCGCGCCGAAAGCCCAAGCACGCGTCATAGTGGAAGGCATGGCAGGCACCCAGGGCACCGCACCGTTCACCTCCGAGCTCGCCGAAGAGCTCGCGCCAGCCGTCACCGAGCGGCTGATCCGGTACGCCCGCGTCGAGACGCAGGCGGTCCGGGCGCGCACGACGTGCCCGAGCTCGCCCGGGCAGCTCGAGCTGCTGCGGATGCTGGAGGAGGAGCTGCGGTCGATCGGGCTCGAGGATGCGTCGACCGACGAGAACGGCTACCTCTTCGCGACGCTGCCGGCGAACGTCGAGGGTGCGCCGGTCGTCGGGCTCCTCGCCCACGTCGACGTGTCACCCGACGCGCCGGCGGAAGGTGTCGAGCCGCTGGTGCACCGCGGCTACGACGGGCAGCCGCTCACCCTTCCCAAAGGCGGCACCGTCCTCGATCCCGCGCGGATGCCCGAGCTCGCCCGCGCGATCGGCCACGACGTCGTCACCTCGAGCGGTGACACGCTCCTCGGCGCGGACGACAAGGCCGGCGTCGCGGAGATCATGTCTGCCGTCGCGTACCTGGCGGCGCACCCGGAGCTGCCGCGCCCGACCATCCGCGTCGGCTTCCTTCCCGACGAGGAGATCGGCGAGGGAGCGGCGCTCTTCGACCACGAGCGGTTCGGCGCGCGGTGCGCGTACACCCTCGACGGTTCGGAGCTCGGCGAGCTGCAGGACGAGACGTTCACCGGTTCCGAAGTGACAGTGAAGATCACCGGTGTGGAAGTGCACCCCGGGTGGGCGAAGGGGCGGATGGTGAACGCCGCGCGGCTCGCCGGCCGCATCCTCGCCGAGCTGCCTGCGGACCTTTCTCCTGAACGCACCGAGGGGCGCGAGGGGTTCATCCACCCGTACGAAGTGAACGCCACCGGGGGAGAGGCGACGATCGTCTTCATCGTGCGCGACTTTGAGGAAGACCTCCTCGAGCAGCACATCCAGCTCATCCGCGACGTGGCGGAGCGTGTGGGTGAGAGCGAGCCGCGCGCGACGGTGGAGGTGACCGTCCGCAAGCAGTACCCGAACATGCGCGACCACCTCGCGCCGTTCCCCGAGGTCGTCGGTCACGCCGAGGAGGCGCTCCGGCGTGAGGGGATCACCGCCGTCCGCACCCCCATCCGCGGCGGCACCGACGGCTCCACCCTCAGCGCGAACGGCCTCCCGACCCCGAACCTCTTCACCGGCGGCCACGAGTACCACTCCGTCCGCGAGTGGGCGTCCGTGCAGGAGATGGCGGCGGCCTCCGCGGTCGCCGTCCGTCTCGCCGGCGTCTGGGCCGAGTCCGCCGAAGCCTGACCCGCGCGCGGTCCGCACGGCGCGAGCTCCGCGCTGCGCTCCGTGCGCGAGCGCGGGCTAGTGGTGGTCGGGCTCGTGGTCGCCGCTCGTCCAGACCTGCCAGACGAGCGGGGCGAGGAGGAGGGCGACGGCGAGGACGATGACCGTGGGCGAGGCCAGCGCGAAGACGGCGACACCGAGCAGCACGAGCACGGGGACGTACCAGAGGACCCAGCCGATCCCGGTGTCGAAGTCGATCCGCAGGCGCTGGCGCTCGGGCGGGTCCTTCACGGCGCTGCAGTTCTCGCAGAGCGCGCCGAGCGTGCGCGTGGCCTGACCGCACTCGTCGCAGCGGGTGAGCCGCTCGTCGATCGGCACCGCGTGCACGTGGCCGTGGGACACGTCGCCAGCCTACCGCCGGACGCGACGGGATCGCGCGGGCGATCCGCCTGCCCGCCCGGCGCCGCGTCGCTTCCGCGACCCGGCGCCGCGCGGGCGCGGCGGCGCGGGCGCGTGGAAGAGCTAGACGGTGCGCGCGCGGCGCTTCGGCGGCGCCGGCGTGTCGCGCACGGGCGCGATGCAGATCTGCGGGCGGGACATGGCCGCACCGGGCCGCCGCGACCGGGGCAACGGTCGCAGCGGCTGCCGGTGGGCATGCACGACGTCGACGGACACGCGCGCGGGACGGGCGGCGGGGCGACTGGGCAGAGCCACCTCGTCGACACGCTCCGAGTCGCTCTCGGGCGCCGGGGGAACGGCGTCCTCGAGCGTCATGAAGGCGACGGTCAGGTCGACGGCGTGCCGGACCTTGTCGCGCCACGAACGAGCAGGACGCGGGCGACCGGTCGGCTTCCCGGCATCCGGCACCGGCATCGCGGCAACGGAACGCTCGATGCTGCGCGGGCCGCCTCCCATCCGCGAAGGCGCCGGGCTGGATGTGGGGTAGGGGGAGAACATGTGTTCGTGAGAATGCCGTACTCGTCGGACGGAACGTATGTTCTGCACGCGATGTTGCAAAGACGGCACGGAGATGCCGCAATGACGGCACATTTCGGTGGCGTGCTGTTGCAATTCGCCGCGTAGGCTCCCCGGCTCCCATGGTCCATCTCCGCGTCATCGCCCCACCCGAGCAGGCCCGCGCCGCCCTCGAGCTCCTCCGCAAGAGCCCGGCCGCGTGCCACCTCGTGCATCTCGAAGGGGTCGCGCAGGCGCCGCGCGGGGACATGATCCTCGTCGACGTCCCCCGCGAGGAGGCGAGCGTCATCGTGGGCGACCTGAAGCACCTCGGGATCCCCGAGAGCGGGGCGATCTCCGTCGAGCCGATCGAGGTGCAGCTCTCCGAGCATGCCGAGCGGGCGGAGAAGGCGGCGCCGGGCGTGCCGGCGGACGCGGTGGTGTGGGAGGAGGTCGAGGCGCGGACGAGCGAGCAGACCCGGTTGTCCGGCGTCTTCCTCGTGTTCATGGTGCTCGCGGCGCTGATCGTGGCCGCCGGCATCTACCTCGATCAGTCGATCCTGATCGTGGGCGGGATGGTCGTCGGCCCCGAGTTCGGGCCGATCGCCGCGTTCTGCGTCGCTGCCGTCGAGCTGCGCGCCAAGCTCGCCTTGCACTCGTTCGCCGCGCTCGCGGTCGGCTTCCCGCTTGCGATCACGGCGGTGTGGCTCGCCAGCCTCGTCTTCCGCGCGACGGGGATGACGCCGGACACGTTCTCCGCGGAGGACCACGGGCTCGCGCGAACGATCTCGAGCCCGGACGTCTTCTCGTTCTTCGTCGCGTTCTGCGCCGGGATCGCCGGGATGCTCAGCCTGAGCACCGCGAAGTCCGGCGCGCTGGTGGGCGTCGTCATCAGCGTGACGACCATCCCCGCGGCGGCGAACGTCGCGATCGCGTTCACCTACGGGGAGTGGGAGGACTGGCGCGGCTCGATGCTGCAGCTGGTCATCAACGTCACCGGCATCCTCGTGGCCGGGACGCTGACGCTGTGGGTGCAGCGGATGATCTACCGCTCGCGGCGCATCGCCCATCTGAAGGAGCGACGCGCCGGGCAAGCGGCGGAGGAGGTGGCCTAGCGGTGCGGGTGGAGCTAGCGGCCGGAGCCAAGCGAGGACCAGACCTCGCGCTTGGTGCGCACGCGGCGGATCACGTCGTCGGTGAACTCGGTCGTGCCCGCGTGGCCGCCGAGGTCGGGCGTGCGGACGCCGTCGGCGGTGGCCTCGAGGACGCTCTCGTAGATCGCGCGGGACGCCTGGTCGGCGCCCTCGGTGCCGCGGACCGCCGCGTACTGCAGAACGGCGCCGCAGGCGAGGATCATCGCCATCGGGTTCGCGACGTCCTTGCCCATCAGGGCCGGGGCGGTGCCGTGCGGGGCCTCGGCCATGGCGACGTCGACGTCGTAGTCCTCGTCGAACGCGAGGAGGACGGACTCGGCGCCGGCGATGGAGCCGAACATCGGCATCACGAGGTCCGAGAGGCAGTCGCCGTCGCGGTTGAGCGCGGGGATGACGAGCGGCATGTCGGCGACGCCGGTGATGAGGCCCGCGTAGGTGGCGTCGATCAGCGTCGGCTGGTAGGTCACCTCGGGGTGGCGCTCGGCGGCGGCGTCGAGCTCCTCCTTGAGCATGCCCTCGTAGACGGGGGAGACCGTCCACTTCGGGCCGCCGTAGACCTTGGCCTTCATCTGCGCGGCGGTGCGGAACGCGTACTCGGCGGTCGCGTGGCAGACCGAGCGGGAGATGCGCTCGGTGCGCAGCGCGATCTCGTCGCCGGTGGACTCGTCGACCTCGCGCCACTGCTTGGCGCCGTAGGCGTCGCCGACGGCCATGCGCACGACGCTGATCGGGTAGCCGACGCCGCCGAGCGGCGGGACGACGCCGGGGATGCGGCGGCCGGTGCGGATGATGACCTTGCCGTCGATGCCCTCGCGCAGCAGGCGGTTCGGGGAGCCGACGTCGTCCTTGCCCTCCGGCGTCACGGTCGCGGCCTTGAGGCCGAGGCCGGACGTCTTCATCGCCTGGGCGGCCTCCTCGACGACGCCGTTGTTCGTGGAGCGGCGGTTCTCGAGGGAGAGGTCGAAGCGCTCGAGGTTCAGGGGCAGCCCGACCACGTCGCTGTCGAGGACGCGCAGCGCCTGGTCGAGCAGCTCTTGGCCGGTCTCGTCCCCTTCGAGGACGGTGATGGTCACGGGGTCGGGCATGGGGATCGAATCTACCCCGTCGCCCGGCGCAGGTACCTTTCCCGCGCATGAGCCAGGTCTGCGACGGGTGCGCCGTCAGCGAGGACGACATTTGACGGCACCTGCCGGTCGGCCGGTGCGGGGGACCACCGAGGCGACCGCCATCCAGGCCACCCCGGTGTTCCGCGGGCTGATGTCGCTCGTCGCCGTCTTCTTCACCGCGGGCTTCGTCGTCGGGCTGGTCGGCTACGACCATCCCTGGTGGCTCCGCGTCCTCGTGGGGGTGCTGGCCGCGGTCTGCGTACTGGGCGCCGCTGCCGCCTTCACCGAGCGCACCTGGGTCGAGGCCGACCCCGTCACCGGATGCCGGCGCATCCACGCACGGGTCCTGTGGCGTCACGACGTCCTCGAGCTGGTCCCCGGCAGCAGCCTGGCCCTGACGAGCAAGGGCGCGGCGCTCGGCAGCACCGTCTCCGGGACCTGGACGCTCGCCGTCAAGACGCCCGACGCCCCGCTCGCCCGGCGCTTCTCCACGCCGTGGGTACCCGACATCGCGCTGCTGCTCGCGCATCTGGCGCCGGCCGTCGAAGCCGACCCCGCGTTGGCGGCCGACGACCGGACCCGCGAAGCCGTCCTCGCCGCGGCCCGAACCCACGGCGCCGGCCCTTCCGCCTGACCGGCACGCCGGAGAGGCCGAAGCGCTCGCGATCGAGGGGAGCCCGGATGCGGTCACGGGGCGGGCGTGGGAATCGGAGCGGCCCCGTCGTCCCCCGCCGGTACCTTTCCCGCGCATGAGCCAGGTCTGCAGCTGGTGCGGCGTCGCGGTGGACGGCACGGAAGGCTTCCGCGCCACCGAGCCGGCGGGCGAGCGCATGGCGGTCTTCTGCCGCCTCGAGCACGTCGTGCCGTGGGCGATCCAGGGGCCGCACTGGGAGCCGGGGACGCTGCCCGGCATCGACCCCGA
The DNA here is from genome assembly GCA_035563115.1 of Solirubrobacteraceae bacterium. GTDB lineage: Bacteria > Actinomycetota > Thermoleophilia > Solirubrobacterales > Solirubrobacteraceae > CADCVT01. Next base: position 17,347 of record DATMVO010000370.1, on the reverse strand, counting down.
CCCGGGGCACGGCCTCGGCCGCTGCGCGCACTGCGCGGGCGGGCTGGACGAGACGTTCGTCCTGCTCGTGCGGCACCGTGGCGAGCACCGGATCGCCGACGCGTTCTGCAACGCCGATCACCTGCTCGACTGGGCGAAGGCGGGCGGTCGCTGGCGCGGAGCGGCCTGAGCGACGCGCGCGGCGCGGCGCGTCGCGGCTCAGGCGAGCGTGATGCGGCGGGTGAGGACGGCGAGGGTGGCGAGCGCGGAGACGGCGGCGCCGGCGAGGATGGCGGCGCGCCAGTCGAAGGTGTCCACGAGCGCGCCGCCCGCGGCGGCGCCGACGGAGATGCCGCCGGCCATGGCCATGATCACCCACGAGTAGGCCTCGGTGACCGTGCCCTCCGGGGCGACGTGGGCGGTGAGCTCGTTCTCCGTCGCGGTCAGGGGCGCGATGACGGCACCGGCGATCGGTGCGAGGGCGAACAGCGTCCACGTCGGGCCGGCGGCGGCGAGGAGCAGGACGCCGAGCGGGAGCGCGGAGACGAGCGCGAGGTACGTCCGGCGCACGTCGGACGGCACGCGGACGCCGTAGACGATCCCGCCGGCCGCGCTCCCCACGGCCAGGCAGGCGATGGCCGCGGCGCCGATCGACTCGTTCCCGTGCTCGACCCCGAACGCGGGCAGGGCGACGTCGATCGCGCCCAGCGCCACGCCCACCGGTAGCGCGCCGTAGAGCAGCGTCCGCATCCCCGGCGACGCGAGCACCGCGAAGACGTGCCCGCCTCCACCGCCGCCGCGCCAGGCGCGCGACGGCTCCGACGACGCGAACGCGAGCGTCCCGCCGGTCGCCAGGACGAGCACGGCGACGAGCGCGGCGGCCGGCGACGCGAAGGCGAAGATCGCCGCCGCCAGCAGCGGGCCGCCGATGAAGACGAGCTCGAGCAGGACCGCGTCGAGCGCCAGGGCGGTGCGCACGCGCTCCTCGTCCTCGCCGAGCAGCGGCCCCCACAGCCCTCGCAGCGCCGGGGAGATCGGCGGGTAGATGCCGGCGCTCGCCGCCGCGAGCACGAGCGACCACGTCGGCGCGCCCGCCGCGCCGAGCACGAGCACGAGCGAGATCGCGCAGACGTGGACCGCGGCCGTGGCGAGCAGGACGGGCGTCTGGCCGAGCCGGTCGACGAGCCGCCCGAGGAACGGCATCGCCAGCGCGGACGAGAGCGCCAAAGCCGCGCTGACCAGCCCGCCGGAGCCGAACGAGCCCGTCGCGTCCTGGACGTACAGCAGCAGCGCCAAGGTCTCGGTCCCGAACGGGAGCCGCGCGAAGAGCGACGAGACCGCGATCCGGGCGACCCCCGGCGTGCGCAGCAGCGCGCGGAACCGCGCGAGGCCGACGGCCCCGGACGCGTCAGGCGGCGGCGCGGGAGCGGCCGGGGCGCCGGGCACCCCGGCCGCGCCGGAAGGGCCAGGCAGTCAGGCCGCCGCTTCGGAGCCGTTCAGGTCCAGCTCGTCCGCGCGCGCCTCGATGGCGGCGATGACGGTGCGCAGGTGCTCGTCGAAGTCCACGCCGAGCGCCTCGGCGTTCGCGTGGATCTCCTCCCGCGACACCGCCGCGGCGAACGCCGGCGTCTTGAGCTTCTTCTTGACCGACTTGGGCGTGAGGCCGTGCACTCCGGTCGGGCGGATCGCGGCGACCGCGACGACGAAGCCGGAGAGCTCGTCGACGGCGGCAAGCGTCTTCTCCAGCGCCGAGTCGCGCGAGACGCCCATGTAGTCCGCATGCGAGGCGATCGCGCGGACCACGGCGGGATCCACGTCCATCTCGGTCAGCACCTTCATCGCCGTGCGCGGATGGCCCGCCTCGGCGTCGTCCATGTCCGGGTGCTTCTCGTAGTCCATGTCGTGCAGGAGGCCGGTGACCTCCCACTGCTCGACGTCCTCGCCGAGCTTCGACGCGTAGGCCGCCATGGAGGCGGACACGGCAAGGCAATGGCGTCGCAGCGACGCCGACTCGACCCAATCGGTCAGGAGGTCCCAGGCCTCCGCACGCGAAACCCGACGCGACATGCTCGGTACCCTAGCCGCGCCCTCACTCATGGAGAAATTCGTCATCGACGGCGGCGTGCCGCTCAACGGCACCGTCGTGCCCGCCGGCAACAAGAACGGCGCGCTCCCCATCCTCGCCGCCTCGGTGCTCACCGACGAGGAAGTGGTGCTGCGCAACGTCCCTCGCATCAGGGACGTCCAGACCATGCTCGACATCCTCGAGCAGCTCGGCGTGTCCGTGGAGTGGCGCGGCCCGAACGAGGTCGCGCTCTGCGCGAAGGACATGGATCGCGAGAGCGGTGAGGTCGACCACGACCTGGCCGTCGAGATCCGTGCCTCCTTCCTCCTCGCCGGTCCGCTCCTCGCCCGCAACGGACGCGCGACCATGCCGCCTCCCGGAGGCGACGTCATCGGCCGCCGCCGGCTCGACCCGCACCTGGACGCGCTCCGCGCACTGGGCGCCGAGCACGAGCTCAACGGCACCATCAAGCTCACCGCCCCGAACGGCCTCAAGGCCGCCGAGGTGTTCATGGACGAGCCCTCGGTCATGGCGACCGAGAACGCGCTCCTCGCCGCCGCGCTCACCCCCGGCAAGACCGTCATGGGGAACGTCGCGTGCGAGCCGCACGTCCAGGACCTCGCGCGCATGCTCACCAAGATGGGCGCGAAGATCGAGGGGATCGGCTCCAACGTCCTTACGGTCCACGGCCAGACCGAGCTCGGCGGCTGCACCCACACGATCAGCCCCGACCACATCGAGATCGGATCCTTCATGGCGCTGGCCGGCGTGACGGGCGGCGAGGTGCGGATCAAGGACACGATCCCCGGCGACCTGCGGATGATCCGCCTGGTCTTCGAGCGGCTCGGCCTGCACAGCGAGCTGGACGGAGACGACGTCATCGTCCCCGGCGACCAGACGCTCGTCGTCTCGCGCGACCTCGGCGAGTACAAGTCGAAGGTGCAGGACGGCCCGTGGCCCGCGTTCCCGGCCGACCTGACGTCGATCGCGGTGGCGCTGGCGACGCAGTGCGCGGGCTCGATCCTCATCCACGAGTGGATGTTCGAGAACCGCCTGATCTTCACCGACAAGCTCGTGCTGATGGGCGCGGACGTCGTGATGTGCGACCCGCACCGGGCGATCATCACCGGGCCGTCCCGTCTGCGGCCGGTGTCGGCGACGTCACCGGACATCCGCGCGGGCATGGCGATGCTGATCGCCGCGCTGGCCGCGGAGGGCCGCTCGGAGATCGCGAACATCTGGATGATCGACCGCGGCTACGAGCGGATCGACGAGCGCCTGCGCGACCTCGGCGCGCGCATCGAGCGGGTGTCGGCCGAGTGACGATCCTCCCCACGCCGTCCGGCACGCGTGACGTCCTGCCGGACGAGGCGCGGGAGATCAACGCGATCACGGGCGCGATCCGCGCCGTCTTCGAGCGCCACGGGTACGGCGAGGTCCGCACCCCGGCGCTCGAGTACGAGGAGGTGCTCGAGCGCGCCGGCCTGGCGCAGGACCGCGCCGTGTACCGCACGTTCGACGAGCGCGGCCAGGTGCTGACGCTGCGCTGGGACATGACGGTGCCGATCGCGCGCGTCGTCGCCACGCGGTACGCGACGGCCGAGCCGCCGCTGCGCTTCTCGTACTTCGCGCACGCCTACCGCGACGTGCGGCAGGGGCGGGCGCAGCCGCGCGAGTTCCTCCAGGCGGGGATCGAGCTGGTCGGCTCGCCCGCGCCGGACGGGACGGCGGAGGCGCTGCACGTGCTGTGCCGCGCGCTGGACGCGGCGGGGCTGCGCGACTACCGGATCGGCCTGGGCGACGCCGCGCTGTACCCGGCGCTGATGGAGCAGGCGGGCGTGCCGGCCGAGCAGCGCGAGGTGCTGCTCGGGGCGCTCGTGCGGCGCGACCTGGTCGCGCTGGAGAACGCGGTGCGGTCGCTATCGCTCGACGCGCGCGGGACCGAGGCGCTCCTGCGCGTTCCCGGGCTGCGCGGCGGCGTCGAGATCCTGGCCGACGAGCGGCTGGGCGGGAGCGGCGAGATGCTCCAGCGGCTCCACGCGCTCCTCGAGCCCGACGTCCAGCGGCGCGTGATCTTCGACCTCGGCCTCGTGCGACAGCTCGGCTACTACACGGGTGCGGTCTTCGAGGTCTACGACCCGGCGCTCGGCGTGCCGATCGGCCGCGGCGGGCGCTACGACGACCTGCTCGGCAAGTTCGGCCGCTCGCTGCCCGCGGTGGGCTTCGCGCTGGGGATCGAGCGGCTGCACGAGGCGATCACGGGCGAGGAGCAGGCGCGATGACGGGTCTCGGTGGACTGCGCTTCGCGGTGCCGCGCGGCGCGCTGATGAAGGGGACGCTCGACGTCCTGGACTTCCTCGGCGTCGACACGACCGAGGTGCGGGCGAACGACCGCAAGCTGCTGTTCGAGGACGTCGGCATCATCACGATGCGGCCCTCCGACGTGCCGACGTACGTCGAGGCGGGCGCCGCCGACATCGGCATCACCGGCAAGGACGTGCTCATGGAGCAGTCCGAGCGGGAGCTGTACGAGCTGCTGGACCTGGGCTACGGCGAGTGCAGGATGGTGCTCGCCAGCGAGGCCGGGGAGGACAAGGCGGCCGAGGCGCTGCGGCGGCTGGGCGTGATGCGCGTCGCGACGAAGTACAAGAAGATCGCGACGAACTACTTCGAGGCGACGGGTCGGCAGGCGGAGATCGTGGAGGTCAAGGGCTCGGTCGAGCTCGCGCCGCTGACCGGTCTGGCCGAGGCGATCGTCGACCTCACCGCGACCGGGACGACGCTGCGCGAGAACGGGCTGATCGTGCGCGAGGAGATCGCGGTCGCGACGGCGCGGCTGATCGCCAACCCGGTCTCGCACAAGCTCAAGGCGGCGGCGATCGACGACGTGCTGGAGCGCCTGCGTGCGCGTTGAGCGGTTCCGGCTGACCGACGTGAACACGGCCGCGGCGGCGGTCGAGCGGATCCGTGCGCTGGTGCCCGCGGGGCGCGACGTGCGCGGGGACGTCGAGACGATCGTCGACGCGGTGCATGGCGGCGGGGACGAGGCGCTGCGCGAGTACGCGGAGCGGTTCGACCGCGTGGAGCCGGGCGCCGCGCTGCGGGTCCCGGCGCAGGAGATCGACGCGGCCGCCGCGTCGCTGCGCAGCGACCTGCGGTACGGCCTGGAGCTGGCGATGGTGAACATCGCGGCGGTGGCCGGCGCGTCGCTGGGCGACGACCGCGAGCTGCGGCTCAACCAGGGCCAGCGCGTGCTCGTGCGCGAGCTGCCGGTCGACCGGGCCGCGATCTACGCGCCGGGCGGCCGCAACCCGTATCCGAGCACGGTGCTGATGGGCGTCGTCACCGCGCGGGTCGCGGGCGTCGACGACATCGCGGTGCTCTCGCCGGGCGCGCACCCGGTGGTGCTCGCGGCGTGCGCGCTGTGCGGGGTGGACGAGGTCTACCGCGTCGGCGGGGCGCACGCGGTCGCGGCGGCGGCGTACGGGACGGAGACGATCCGCCGCGCGGACGTCATCGCGGGCCCGGGCGGCCTGCACGTGCAGGAGGCCAAGCGGCACGTGAGCGGGGACGTCGGGATCGACGGGTTCCTCGGGCCGAGCGACGTCTTCATCGTGGCCTCCGGCGACGCGGACCCCGAGCTGGTGCTCGCGGATCTGCTGGCGCAGGCCGAGCACGGCGCGGGGACGATCGTGGGGCTGGCGACCGACTCGCCGGCCCTGATCGACGCGGTCGAGGGCCGGCTGGCGGAGCTGGACTCCGAGGCCGTCGGCGGGCTCGTCGACGTCGACTCGCTCTTCGACGCGCTGGCGGTGAGCGAGGCGTTCGCGCCCGAGCACCTGGAGCTCATGGGCCGCGACGCCGAGCCGCTGGCGCCGGCGGTGCGGCGCGCGGGCGCGATCTTCGTCGGCGGCGGCACCGCGTTCGGCGACTACGTCGCGGGCTCGAACCACTCGCTCCCCACCGGCGGCAGCGCGCGGTTCGGCAGCGCGTTGTCGGTCCGCCACTTCCGCCGCCGGATGGCCGAGGTGCACATCGGACGCGACGCGGCCGCGACGCTGGCCAAGGCCGGCGCGCCGGTCGCGCGGGCTGAGGGCTTCGAGCTGCACGCGCGCTCGATGGAGGCCCGGCAGAATGGCGGCACACCATGAGCCGCTCCGCCGAGATCTCCCGCGCCACCAAGGAGACCGACATCCAGCTGCGCCTGACCCTGGACGGGTCGGGGGCCGGGACCCGCGCCACGGGCGTGGGCTTCTTCGACCACATGCTCGACGCCGTCGCCCGCCACGGGCGTCTCGACCTCGACGCGCACGTGCGCGGGGACCTCGAGACCGGCGCGCACCACACGGTCGAGGACACCGGCATCGTGCTGGGGCAGGCGCTGGACCGGGCGCTGGGCGACCGCGCCGGGATCGTCCGGTACGGCCACGCGGTGGTGCCGATGGACGAGGCGCGCGCGTCGTGCGCGATCGACGTCAGCGGCCGGCCGTTCCTCGTGTGGGACGACGGCGGGCTGCTCCCGCGCGGCGGGTCGGTGGCGACGTTCGACGTCGACCTGGCCGAGGAGTTCTTCCGCGCGGTCTCGTCGGCGGCCAAGCTGACGCTCCACCTGAAGATCGAGACGGGCACGAACGCGCACCACATGATCGAGGCGGCCTTCAAGGCGTTCGCCCGCGCGGTGCGCCAGGCGGTCTCGATCGATCCGACCGAGAGCGGCATCCCGTCGACCAAGGGCGTGCTGTGAGCGCTGGGCGCATCGGCATCGTCGACTACGGGATGGGCAACCGCCGCTCGGTCGAGAAGGCGTTCGAGAAGGTCGGCGCGGCGCCGAAGCTCACGGGTGACGCGGACGAGCTGCGCGGTGTGGACGGGCTCGTCGTGCCGGGCGTCGGCGCGTTCCCCGAGGCGATGCGGCGGCTGCGCGCGTCGGGCCTCGATGCGGTGATCCGCGAGCGCGCCGAGGCGGGCGTGCCGGTGATCGGGCTCTGCCTCGGGATGCAGCTGCTCTTCGAGGGATCGGCCGAGCACGAGGGCGAGACAGGCCTGGGGCTCCTGCCCGGGCGGGTCGAGCCGCTCGATGCCGCCGGGCTCAAGATCCCCCACATCGGGTGGAACACGGTGTCGTGGACGCGCTCGTCGCCGCTGACCGAGGGCCTCCCGGACCCCGCCGCCTTCTACCACGTGCACTCGCTCGCGCCCGTCCCGCCCGCCGGCGACGAGGACGTCGTCCTGGGCCGCGGCGAGTACGGCACCCCCTTCGTCTCCTTCGTCGAGCGCGGCCGGGTCTTCGGGGCGCAGTGCCACCCCGAGAAGTCCTCCACCGAGGGCCTGCGCCTGCTCGGCAACTTCGTCCGCGTATGCAGTGGAGTGACCGCCAAGTGATCCTCTATCCCGCCGTCGACATCCGTGGAGGCAAGGCCGTGCGCCTGGCCCGCGGGGACTTCGACCAGCAGACCACCTACGAGGACGACCCGTTCGACGCCGCCAAGGCGTGGGTCGACGCGGGCGCGCGGTTCCTCCACGTGATCGACCTCGACGGGGCGAAGACGGGCAAGCCCGCGAACCTGCACCACATCGAGCGGATCGCCGGCGAGCTCGGCGTGCCCGTGCAGGTGGGTGGCGGGCTCCGTTCCCTGCCCGCCGTGCGGGATGCGCTGCGGGCCGGCGCGGCGCGGGTGATCCTCGGGACGGCGGCGTTCACCGACGTCGACTTCCTCGACGAGACCATCGCCGCGTTCGGCGACCGGGTGATCGTGTCGGTCGACGCGCGCGAGGGGTTCGTGACCACCGCGGGATGGACGCAGACGACGCAGATGCCGGCCGCCGACGTGATCGAGCGGCTGCGCGACCGGGGCGTCAAGCAGTTCGTCTACTCGAACGTCGACCGCGACGGGATGCTCGGCGGGGTGGACCTCGAGGAGGTCAAGTCCATCGCGTCCGTCATCCGCGGGCGGTTCATCTACTCGGGCGGCGTCGGGACGCTGGAGGACCTGGCGGGCATCCGCGCGCTGCGGCAGGTCAACCTCGCCGGCGTGATCGTCGGCAAGGCGCTGTTCGAGAAGCGGTTCACCGTGGCCGAGGGGCAGGCCGTGCTGGACGGCAAGCTCGATCCGTCGGACCCGGACGGCGCGCCCTCGGAGGGCACGCCGGACGACGCGCCCGCCGCGGCCTGATGCATCTGAAGCGGGTCATCCCGTGCCTGGACGTCGACGCGGGCCGCGTCGTCAAGGGCACGAACTTCGTCGACATCCGCGACGCGGGCGATCCGGTCGAGCTGGCCGAGCGCTACGACCGCGAGGGCGCCGACGAGCTGATCTTTCTCGACATCACGGCCACGTCGGACAAGCGCGAAACGATGGTGGAGCTCGCGCGGCGGACGGCGGACAACGTCTTCGTGCCGTTCACGATCGGAGGCGGGATCCGGAGCGTGCGCGACGCGCAGGCGGTGCTGGACGCGGGCGCGGACAAGGTCGGCGTGAACAGCGCGGCGGTCGCGCGGCCGGAGCTGATCGACGAGATGGCCGGCGTCTTCGGCGTGCAGTGCGTCGTGCTGGCGATCGACGCCAAGCGCGTCGGCGACTCGTGGGAGGTCTTCGTCGCGGGCGGCCGTCGCGGGACGGGGATCGACGCGATCACGTGGGCGCGCGAGGCGACCGAGCGGGGCGCGGGCGAGATCATGCTCACGTCGATGGACCGCGACGGCACGAACGCGGGCTACGACCTCGATCTCACGCGCGCGGTGGCCGCCGCCACGAACGTGCCGATCATCGCGTCGGGCGGCGCGGGCACGCTCGACCACATGGCCGACGCGCTCGAGGCCGGCGCGGACGCCGCGCTCGTCGCCTCGCTCTTCCACTTCGGCAAACACACGGTCGGCGAGGCCAAGGACCACCTGGCGCAAAGGGGCCAGCCGGTCCGGGTACCGCCGGACCATGGCTGAGTTCTCGAAGGGCGACAGGGTCAAGTGGAACTCCCACGGCGGCGAGGCCGTGGGAACCGTGGAGAAGAAGATCACCTCCGACACCAAGGAGGCCGGCCGCCAGGTCCGCGCCTCCAAGGACGAGCCGCAGTACCTCGTCAAGTCGGAGAAGTCGGGCGGCACCGCCGTCCACAAGCCGGACGCGCTGAAGAAGGCGTAGAGGGCGCCGCCGCCGGGGACTGCCCCGGCATGGGTGCTTCGCAGCAGAAGAGCGGGCTGGCGCAAGGGCTCGGGGCGTTCAGCCTCGTGCTCGGTGCGCCGGCGCTGACGCAACCGGGCCGGTTCGTCGAGGCGATCGGGCTGGAGAGCACGCCGCGGGCGCGCGCGATCGCGCGCGGCGTCGGGGTGCAGGAGCTGGCGGTGGGCGCGGGGATCCTCGCGCGGCCGCGGCCGTACGGGCTGCTCTACGCGCGGGTGGGCGGCGACCTGCTCCACCTGGGCATCCTCGGCCTCAACCTCGCGCGCGGCCCGAAGGACCGCACGCGGCTGCTCGCCGCGATCGGCAACGTCGCCGCGATCACCGTGGTCGACGCGATCGCCGCGCGCAAGCACGACCCGTCGCCGCCGCCCGCCGAGCAGCAGGGCCGCGGCGGCGAGGACACCGGCGAGACCGTGCGCGTCACCGGGCCGGTCCGCGTCCACGCGACGGTCACCGCGCGCGCCTCCAAGCAGGAGCTGCACGACCAGTTCGTCTCCGGCGAGCACCTCCCCGAGGCGCTGCAGAGCCTGCAGGTCGAGGAGGCCGGCGAGAGCCGCTTCTTCTGGCGCGCGGCGAGCGGCGCCACCGGCACCACGTGGTTCCAGGACGCGCCCGGCAAGCGCGGCGTCGAGATCCACGTCGAGGCGGAGCTGCCGAGCAGCCGGCTCCCCGGCAAGCTCGGCGCGAAGGCCACGACCGAGCAGGTGATGGAGGGGCTGCGCCGCATCAAGCAGGTCATCGAGACCGGCGAGATCGTCCGCTCCGACGGCAACCCGGACGGCCCGGCGCTCCACCGCGCCACCAAGCAGCACCGCGCCCAGCCGCTCGCGACGAACGCAGGAGACGAGTCATGAAGGCCACCGTCTGGTCGGGCCGCAACACGGTCCAGGTCGAGAACGTCCCCGACCCGCAGCTCCTCAGCCAGCGCGACGCGATCGTGAAGATCTCGTCCACCGCGATCTGCGGCTCGGACCTGCACCTCTACGACGGCTACATGCCGACGATGAAGCGCGGCGACATCCTCGGCCACGAGTTCATGGGCGAGATCGTCGAGGTCGGCAAGGGCGTCTCGAACCTGAAGGTCGGCGACCGCGTCGTCGTGCCGTTCCCCATCGCGTGCGGGGGCTGCGCGCAGTGCGCGGCCGGCAACTTCTCGGTCTGCGAGAACTCGAACCCCAACGCCGACATGGCCGCGGGCATGTTCGGCCACCCGACCGCCGGCATCTTCGGCTACTCGCACCTCACCGGCGGCTACGCGGGCGGGCAGGCGGAGTACGCGCGCGTCCCGTTCGCGGACGTCGGCCCGATCAAGATCGAGAACGACGACCTCACCGACGAGCAGGTCCTCTTCCTCTCCGACGTCTTCCCGACCGGCTACATGGGCGCGGAGATGGCGGACATCCAGCCCGGCGACACCGTCGCGGTGTGGGGCGCGGGCGCCGTCGGCCAGTTCGCGGCGGCGAGCGCGCGGATGCTCGGCGCCGAGCGGGTGATCGTCATCGACCGGTTCCCGTACCGGCTCAAGGTCGCGGCCGACGCCGGGTCGGAGACGCTCAACTACGAGGAGCACCCGAACGTCGTCGAGACGCTCAAGGAGCTCACCGGCGGGCGCGGGCCGGACCGGTGCATCGAGGCCGTCGGCATGGAGGCCCACCACGGCCACACGCACGTCTACGCCTACGACCGCGTCAAGCAGGCGGCGCGGATGGAGACCGAGCGCGCCTACGCGCTGCGCGAGGCGATCATGGCCTGCCGCAGCGGCGGCACGGTGTCGATCGTCGGCGTCTTCGGCGGGTTCGTCGACAAGTTCCCCATCGGCTCGCTGATGAACCGGTCGATCACCCTGCGCGCCGGCCAGTGCCACGTGCATCGGTACATGCGGCCGCTGCTCGAGCGGATCGAGAAGGGCGAGATCGACCCGACGTTCGTGCACACCCACACGCTGCCGCTGGACGAGGCGCCGCACGGCTACGAGACGTTCAAGCACAAGACCGACGACTGCCTGAAGGTGATCCTCAAGCCGTAGCCGTGTCCGAAGTTGGCACATCCGTTCGCGGGCGGGCTGCGAAGGACTGAGCATGATGAACCTCACCAAGCCGGCAGTCCTGCTCACCTCCGCAGCCCTCGCCTTCGGCGCCGCTGCTTGTGGCGACGACGAGAACGACGACGCCGCCGTCAGCGGCTCGGCCAGCTCCAAGCAGGAGACGACCGAGTCCAAGCCCAAGCCGGTCGCGCAGCTCGACGCGCTCACGGGCGACACGACGTCGGTCAAGCTCGACGCGGGCTTCGTCGAGGCGCTCGGCACGCTCAAGCTGACGCCCGGCCCGGTCGGCGACGCGAAGATCGAGAACGGGAGCGCCAAGTTCCCGATCACCGGCGGCAACGTGACGTACTACGAGCCGGGCTCCATCTCCCCGTACGTGCAGGGCGAGATCGACCATGACGGCGCGGGCCTCAGCCTCGAGGGCGGCGGCAAGAAGGTCGAGCTGACCGACTTCGTCATCGATCCCGGCAAGTCCGTGCTCACCGGCAAGGTCACCGTCGACGGCGAGGTCGCCGCGCCCAGCGCGCCGCTCTTCTTCCTCGACGGCCGCACGCTCAAGCCGCTCCGCACGACGGACGACGGCCGCGCGGTGCTCGAGGGCACGACGGTCAAGCTCAAGGCCGAGGCCGCCGATCTGCTCAACCAGACGTTCGGCGTGACCGCGCTCGAGCCGGGTCTCGTCATCGGCGTCGCGAAGATCGTGGTCCCGACGGGCGCGTAATCCGTACGGGAACGCGTATGGTCCGGATGATCTGATGCCGCCGTTTCGACGCAAGCCCCGCCGCAAGCTCGAGGCGCTGGCCGACGAGGAGCTCGTCCAGCTCGTCCAGGACGGAGACACGGAGCCCTTCAGCGTGATCTACGACCGCCACAGCACTGCCGCCTACTCGCTGGCCTACCGCATCGTGGGTCAGCGGGGCGCGGCCGAGAACGTCGTCCAGGAGGCGTTCCTCGCGCTGTGGCGGTCGCTGGACCGCTTCGACGCGTCCCGCGGCTCGCTCCGGACCTTCCTCCTCGGCATCGTCCGCAACCGGGCCATCGACGGCCTCCGGCGGGCCAGCGTCCACCAGGGCCGCGACATCGCCGGCGACGACAGCCTGGCCGAGCGCATCGAGTCGCCGGACCGGGTCGACACCGAGGTCGTCCGGCGCGAGGGGGCCGACCGCCTGCGGGGCGCGCTGAGCGAGCTCCCGGACGATCAGCAGAAGGTCATCCACCTCGCGTACTTCGGCGGGTTCTCGCAGACCGAGATCGCCGAGATGCTGGAGGCCCCGCTCGGCACCGTGAAGGGGCGGATGCGGCTGGCGCTGGAGAAGCTGCGGACGCAGCTGGGCGAAGATCCGGTGGAGGCGTGGCGATGAGCGCGCGACACGAGTGGAGCGACGACGTCGCCCCGTACCTGCTGGGCGCCCTGCCGGGCCCCGACGCCTCGCGCTTCGAGGCGCACCTGGCGACCTGCACGATGTGCCAGGCCGACCTGGATGAGCTCAAGCCGGTGGTCGAGGGGCTGCCGACGACGGTGGAGGAGATCGAGCCGCCCGCGTCGCTCAAGCGCGCGATCATGGCGGAGGTCGAGCGGGACGCCGCCGCCGCACGGGTCGTGCGCGAGGGCTCGCGGTCGTCGTCGGCGCGCCGGGGTGGCGCGGCGCCGTCGTGGTTCCGCCGTCCGCTGCCGGTGCTCGCCGCGGCGTGCGCGGCGCTGATCGTCGGGATCGGCGTGGGGGTCGGCGTGACCGGCTCCTCCGACACGCCCGACGACGCGAAGACGTACGCCGGGACGTGTGCGCCCGGGTGCCGGGCGTCGCTGGAGCTGGAGGACGGCGACGGGACGCTGCACGTGGCGAAGATGCCCGCGGCGCCGGACGGCCGCGTCTACCAGGTGTGGCTGATGCGGAAGGGCTCCAACGTGCCCGAGCCGACCGACGCGCTGTTCAACGCGTCCAACGGCGGGACGGCGACCGTCGACGTGCCGGGCGACCTGCACGACGTGGTGCGGGTGCTCGTGAGCGAGGAGCCGCGCGGCGGGTCGAAGGCGCCGACGACGGCGCCGGGGATCGACGTGCAGGTGCGCAGCTAGCGGCTACCGGACATGCGTGTGGCAGTGCGAGTGCTCGACGACGATCACTCGGCTGCCCACGCGGTCCACGTGTTTGTGCTTGTGGCAGTGCCGGCCGACGCGGCCGTTGGAGTGCCGGTGGCCGTGCTTGCCGTACCGGTTCCTCTCGTACCGCTGGCGCCGTGCCCGGGCCCGGTCGGAGGCGCGCTTGGAGGCGCGCTCACGGCGGGCCTTCTGCGCGCTCTCGCGCGGCTTCATCGCGAAGAGCGAGGCGTAGCCGACGAGGTAGATCCGCTCCCCGTCCGCGATCGCCGCGTTGTAGGCGCCCTTGTTCGTCCGCCACAGCGTCGTGCCGGTGCGCGCGCCGAACGCGAACGTCCGCTTCGCCAGGTTGGAGACGAAGACCATGTCGCCGAGGATCACCGGGCCGCCGCTGATCCGGCCGCCGGTGTCGCGGCTCCACTTCGTCTTCCCGCTGCGCGCGTCGAGGGCGTAGAGCTTCTTGTCGTACGAGCCGATGTAGACCGTCTGGTAGCCGACGGCGGGGGAGGAGTAGACGAACCCGCCCGTCTTCTTGCGCCACGCGAGCTTCCCGTTGCGGGCGGCGAAGGAGTAGACGTTGCCGTCGGTGTTGCCGATGTAGACGCGGCCGTAGGCGACCGCCGGCGTCGAGTAGAAGTTGCCGCTGCTGAGGCCGAACCGGCTGCCGGAGGTACCCGTCGTCCACAGCTTGCGCCCGTTGGAGGCGCGGATCGCGTGGACGCGGCCGTCGTAGTCGCCGAAGAAGAGCCGGCCGCGGTCGAGCGCCGGGGCGCCCTTGATCGCGCCGCCCGCGCGGTAGCGCCAGCGGACGAAGCCGTCGCTCGCCCGGAGGCCGTACATCGTCCCGTCCTCGGCGCCGAAGAAGAGGTTCCCGCCTGAGTAGATCGGCGACGACTCGCTGCGGCCGGCGAGCTTGCGCGACCACTTCGTGCGGCCGGTGGCGGCGTCGACGGCGGCGATGCGGCCGCCGCGGATCCCCTTCCCGCGCTGGAGGATCGTCACGTAGACCGTGCCGCGGTGGTAGGCGGGCGACGCGGCGGCGAGGTACCCCATCTTGCGCTTCCACCGGATCTCGCCCGTCCGCCGGCTGATCCCGTACAGCGCGCCGTTGTTCTTCAGGAGGAAGAGCTGGCGGCCGCCGGCGACGGGCGGGAACTCGAGCAGGATCGAGCCGCGGACCGCCCAGACGAACGTGTACGGCGGCCGGAGCGGCTCGTTCATCCGCAGGAACTTGGTCCTTTGGGGCGTGAGCCCGTAGTCGGGCCACTCGAAGTCGGTGGACGGGCGGCCGGAACGCTCCTGCGGCGCGGGGGCGGTCGTCTCGGGCGCCTCCTCCGCCTGGAACTCCACGTCCGGATTCGAGACGTCGCCGGGCTGATCGGTCAGGACGGCGACCCCGACTCCGGCGACGACGGAGACGATCGCCACGCACGCCAGCGCGAGCAGCCGCCCTCGGCTGCGCAGTCGCGCGAACATGTCGGGGAATGGTACCGGTCGGTCCCGATCCCACTGCCGCCATCGTCCTGGAGCGCCTGCGTGCGCTGCCGGCGGGTGCGCGGCTGCTGAGCGCGCTCGACGGCGTGCGCGGCGTGCACCTCGTCGGGGGTGCGGTGCGGGACCTGCTGTCGGGCGTCGTGCCGCGCGAGTTCGACGTCGTCGTCGTGGGGGACGGGGTCGCGGTGGCGCGCGTGCTGGCGGAGCGGCTGGGCGGGGACGTGGTGCGGGTGCACGAGCCGTTCGGGACGGCGACGGTGGAGGCGCCGGGCGGGGCGCTGCTCGACGTCGCGCGGGCGCGGACGGAGACGTACGCGCGGCCGGGGGCGCTGCCGGAGGTGGAGCCGGCGGCGTCGGTGGCGGAGGACCTGGGGCGGCGGGACTTCACGCTCAACGCGATCGCGGTGGGCCTGAGCGCGGACGTCGCCGGTGCGCTGACCGCCGTGGACGGGACGTTGGAGGACCTGCACGCCGGGCGGCTGCGGGTGCTGCACGACGCGAGCTTCGTCGACGATCCGACGCGGCTGCTGCGGATGGTGCGGTACGCGGCGCGGCTGGGGTACGTGGTGGAGCCGGGGACGGAGGCGCTGGCGCGGGCGGCGTTCGCCGCGGGCGCGCCGGAGACGGCGGGGGTGGCGCGGATCGCGCGGGAGCTGATGCTGCTGCTGCGCGAGCCGGATCCCGATGCCGCGCTCGCGCTGCTCGCCGACCTCGCCGGCGACGGGCTCGCGCCGCTCCGCATCGACATCCCGCTGAGAAGGCGGGCGCTCTCGGTGTTGCCGGCCGGGGAGGATGCGGTGCCGGTGACGCTCGCGGCGCTGCTGCACGGCGGCGACGAGGGTGAGGTGCGGGCGTGGCTGGAGGCTGCGCACGTCCCGACCCCCGGGCCCGTCCTGGCGGCGGCGACCGGCTCCGACGAGCTGGCTGAGGCGATGCGCTCCGCCGGCGCGCCGTCCGCGCTCCACGCGCTGCTCGCGCGCCGCACCGTCCCGGAGATCGCGCTGGCGGGTGCGCTCGGGGCGGAGGACGAGGCGCGGGCGTGGTTCGGCGGCCTGCGCGACGTCCGGCTCACCATCGGCGCGGAGGACCTCCTCCGCGCGGGGGTCCCGCAGGGACGCGAGCTGGGCGAGCGGCTGCGCGCGGCGCTCGCGGCCAAGCTCGACGGCGTCGCGACCACGCCCGATGAGGAGCTTGCGGCGGCGCTGGGCGACGGTGGGCTGTCTGACCGTCGGTAGGCGACGGGTGAACAGCCCACCGACGCCGCTGAGCGGTTCTTGAGGGGTTGGTGGGAGCTTCGGCCTCCTCGATCCGACGTAATCGCGCCGCGTTCTCCCAGGAGGCGCTGCGGATGCGGGAGAACTCCGTCCGGGTATGGATGCCGTGAGGTCGGTCGGGGTCGGCGAGGCGTTCGAGCACGCGCCGATCGCCGCGGGCATCCTCGATGCGGACGGGCGCCTCGTGCGGGCGAACGCGGCGCTGGCGCTCCTGCTCGACGGGCCGGCCGGCGCGGGCGTGGAGGAGCTGGTGGACCGGCACGCACCGCGGGTGCTCCAGCGCGGCCGGCGGACGTGGCGGGCCGAGCGGCGGGTGCGCGCGGGGCGCGAGTGGCGGTGGATGGAGCTGCGCGTGGCGCGGCTCCCTGACAGCGGCGGCGCGGTGGTGCAGCTCACCGACGTGACGGCCGCCCACGTGCGCGCGGCGGAGCTGCAGCGGCTGGCCGAGCGCGAGTCGCTGACCGGGCTGTGGAACCGGCGCCGGTTCGACCAGGAGCTCGTCCGCCAGCTCGCGCGCTGCCGGCGGCACGGGGACTGCGCGATCCTCGTCGTGCTCGACGTCGACGGGCTCAAGGCGATCAACGACCGGCTCGGGCACAAGGGCGGCGACGACGTGATCCTCCACGTCGCCCGCCAGCTCGCCTCACGGGTGCGCGCGAGCGACGCGGTCGCGCGGATCGGCGGCGACGAGTTCGCGGTGCTGCTCGGCACGACCCCCGCGCCGGCGGCGCCCGCTGCGGTGGAGGGGCTGTGCGCGGCGGTGGCGGAGCGGCCCGCGCTGGCGGCCGGGCGGGAGGTCGACGTCTCGGTCAGCGCGGGCTACGCGATCCTCGACGGCGCGACCGCCGACCCGGACGAGACCTTCGTCGCCGCCGACGCCTCGCTCTACGCCGCCAAGGAGCGCTCGCGCTCGCGCGGGCGCTGACGCATCGCGCGTCGACTTCTCCACCGCAGGGGGGGAGAACTCGACACGAGATGGCGGCTAGCCTCTGGCGGCGATGGCAGCCGTCGCCGCGCCCGCCGAGCTCCCCGCGCCCTTCGCCTGGGCGGGCGAGCACGTCGCGATCGACCTCGGGCACGGCGCCCGCGCGCTCTTCACCGGCCGCCGCGGCGGCGTCTCGCGCGCGCCGTACGCCTCGCTCAACCTCGGTCCGTTCACCGACGACGACCCGGCCGCGGTGGAAGTGAACCGCGCGCGCGTCGCGGCCGCCGCCG
>DATMVO010000369.1:0-5365 GCA_035563115.1 Solirubrobacteraceae bacterium | reverse complement strand
GCGCGAAGAGCGCCAGCACGGCGAACGCGAGCGCCGGGACCAGCCAGCGCGACAGCCCGCGCTCGCCGCCCCGGGCGACGCGGCGCGCCGACACGTCGGCGACCCGCCGCAGGGCGTGGCGGCCGGTCTTCGGCACGGGAGGGCGGTCGGCCGTCATCGCCACCCAGGTCGGCGCGCCGCGTCACCTCCCTGACCGATCTGCCCCTCGGGCGGACGGAGGTACGAACGGCCGATGCGCCGACGCCTAGCGGCCGACGGTGCGGCGGAAGAGCAGCCCGGCGATCGCGGCGACGACGAGGGCGAGGATCGGCAGGCCCCAGCCGACGACGCCGACGATCGCCAGGACGGCGGTGAGGACGAAGACCGCGCCGGCGACGCCGCTGGTGAGGACGAGCTGGAAGGCGCGCTGCTCGCGGGCGCGGCGGGTCGGGCGGCCGCCGGGGCGGCGAGTGAGGTCGCTCATCCCGTCAGTGTGCCGGAAGCGCGCGCTGGGCAGCCCAACACGTATGGAAGCCTCCACCACCCGCCCGCTCGCGGTCGTCACCGGCGCGTCGAGCGGCATCGGCCTCGAGCTCGCCAAGCAGTTCGCCACGAACGGCTTCGACCTGATCGTCGCCGCCGAGGACGCCGAGCTGGCGTCCGCCGCGCGGGAGGTCGAGAGCCTGGGCGCGCACGTGGAAGCCGTCCAGGTCGACCTCGGCACCGACGCGGGCGTCGACGAGCTCTACGGCCGCATCCAGGCGGCCGGCCGCCCACTCGAGGCGATCGCCCTCAACGCCGGCATCGGCTCCGGCGGCCCGTTCGCCGAGACGCCGCTCGAGCGCGAGCTCCAGCTCGTCGACCTCAACGTCCGCTCGGTCGTCCACCTCGCCAAGCACGTCGTGAAGGACATGGTCGCGCAGGGGAGCGGCAAGATCCTGATCACGTCGTCGATCGCGGCGACGATGCCCGGGCCGTTCCAGGTCGTCTACAACGCGTCGAAGTCGTTCGTGCAGTCGTTCGCGGTCGGCCTGCGCAACGAGCTCAAGGACACGGGCGTGACGGTCACGTCGCTCCAGCCGGGGCCGACCGACACCGAGTTCTTCGAGCGCGCGGACTTGGAGGGGACGAAGCTCGACGAGGGCCCGAAGGACGATGCCGCGGACGTCGCGCGCGACGGCTTCGAGGCGCTGATGAAGGGCGACGAGCGCGTCATCTCCGCGTCGCTGCAGACCAAGCTCCAGGGCCGCGGCAGCCGGTTCCTGCCCGACAGCGCGAAGGCCGAGCTGCACCGCAAGATGGCGGAGCCCGGCTCGGGGAAGGGCTAGCGGCTCAGCTGGCCGCGGCGCCGCCGCTGGCGGCGGCCGACTTCGTCTTCGAGGAGGCGGTCGCCGCGGCCGGCAGCACGCTGCCGGTGTCCCACGACTGGAGGATCGGGAGCGGGTCGATCGGCTTGCCGCCCTCGTACCAGCCCGGCGCGGTCCAGTACTCGAAGTGCAGGTGGCAGGCGCTGGCGCGGCCGGTCTGCCCGACGACGCCGATCGGCTGGCCCGCGACGACGGCGTCGCCCTTCTGGACCGGCGACGGGTCGCGCAGGTGCATGTAGGCCTGGCTCGTCCCGTCCGCGGCCTGGATGACGACGTAGTTGCCGGCGTTGGCCTGGAACTTGTTCATCTGCACGGTGCCGCCGCGCGCAGCGACGAGCGGGGTGCCGCAGTCGGCCAGGACGTCCTGACCCTCGTGCCCGCGGCCACCGCCGAACGTGTTGACGAACGTGCCGAAGTCGTGCTTGCCCTGCACCGGGAAGATGCCGTCCGCGCCGGCGGGGACCGCGGCGGGCGTGACGACCGCGCGGCTCCTGCTCGTCGGCAGGACCTTCAGCGACGGGCCGGTCGCGCCGCCCGTGGCGGCGATGACGCGGATCGGGCCGCTCTTGGCGGACGTCGGGACCTTGACGATCACCCGGTGCGGGCTCTTCTCGGTCGGCGTCGCGCGGCGGTCGTCCTTCGCGCCCTTGCCGCCCAGGAAGAGGACGGCCTGCGTCTTGGACAGCCCCTCGCCGCTGAGGCGCAGGACGTGGCCCTGCGGGCAGGCGATCGCGTCGCCGGTGCCGCACTTCATGGCGGTGACGTCGGGCTTCTCGTACGCGGTCCCGCCGCCGGTGGCCTCGGCCTGGGCGTGGGCCGCCGTCGGCACGACGGAGGCGGTTGCGGTCGTGAGCAGGCTCAGGGCCGCCAGCGCGTAGGCGCGGCAGCGAGCGGCACGATGTGTCTTCTCGTTCGGCACGGTGGGGTGGTGGGTGCCTACGAGGTGAGCTGACGGGCTCGCGCAGTGCGCTACGACCTCGGGTGAGATCGATTCGCCCCAAACGACTGGGTCCCCCGTTCACCCCCGGCGGACCGGGAGCGATTCGGCGCGCGGAACAGTAGCGGGCTTTCCGGCGGAGCGCTTCATAACGCGCCAACACCCCGCCGGAACAGGCCGCTCCTACCGGCGAAGTCCCGCGTAGCGGCGGACCGCGAGCGGCAGGAAGACCGCGATCAGCGCGAGCGGCCAGCGCACCGCGAGCAGCACGTCGTGCCGCGCCGCCCACGATGTCCCCGACCACCCCGGGTTCCCGCACAGTTCGCGCACCGCGGACGCCCGACCTCCAGATCGAGCCCGTCCACCCCTGAGTTCACCGGCACCGGCGACCCCGACATCGCCCTGCTGTGGCGGAGCACGGCGCCGCCGGACGCCGATACGCCGAAGAAGGGTAACCGTAAGTTGTCACTGACGGTTGACCGGACCGTCCGAACCGGCCTGCTGATCGCCGATCGCGAAGGTCTGGCGGCGCTGTCGATGCGCCGGGTGGCCGAGGAGCTGGGCGTAGGGACGATGTCGCTCTACACCCCACGTGCCGGGCAAGGCGGAGCTGCTCGACGTCATGTTCGACACCGTCCAGGCGAAGGTCGAGGGCCCGCCGCGCGACGTCGCGGTGGGCTGGCGCGCGCGGCTCGGTGAGCGGCACGTACGAGGCCGAGCTCCACGCGGTCGATCCCACCGGCCTGCCGGACGTGGAGAAGGACGCGGTGCTGACGCTCGACCTCGGCTTCGTCGCGAGCGCGGTGCGTGGGGCGATCGAGAGCGTGCAGCTCGAGCAGCAGACCGGGATGACCGACGCGCAGTGGTGGGCCGCGCACGCGCCGATCCTCGCCCGCGTGATGGACGGCGAGCGCTACCCGCTGGCGTCGCGGATCGGCGCTGCCGCTGGCGAGGCGCACAACGCCGCGTCGAACCCCGAGCACGCGTTCGAGTTCGGCCTCGCGCGAGTCCTTGACGGGATCGAGGCGTACGTGGCGTCGCGCTAGACGCCGGGCACGCGGAGCGCGAGCACGGCGACGTCGTCGGCCAGCCGCTCCCCGGCGTGCGCGACGACCGCCGCCGACACGGCGTCCACCACCCCGCGCGCGCTGTCGCCCGCGCCCGCGAGCACCGCCGCCAGCCGCTCCTCGCCGAACAGCTCGCCGCCCGCGCGCGCCTCGACCACCCCGTCGGTGACGAGCAGCAGCACCGAGCCGGGGGCGAGCGCGACCTCCTCCACCGCCAGGTCGACGGAGCGGAAGCCGCCGAGCATCGGCCCGTGGTGGCGGGTGGTCGTGACCGTGCCGTTCGGCGCGCGGACGAACGCCGGCGGGTGGCCGGCCGCGGAGATCCGCGCGACCGGCGCGGGGCCGCGCAGGTCGAGGTCGGCGTAGAGCGCGGTCATCAGCAGGCCGTCCGCCGCCGGCTCCGCGCGTGCGGCCTCGTTGAGCGTCCGCAGCACGTCGGCGGGCGACTCGCAGTGCATCGCCGCTCCGCGGATCGTGTGGCGGGCGAGCGCGGTCAGCTTCGCCGCGTCGATGCCCTTCCCGCACACGTCGCCGATCACGAGCGCCCAGCGTCCGGGCCCGTGGGAGAAGACGTCGTAGAAGTCGCCGACGACGTCGACGCCCTCGCCGGCCGGGCGGTAGCCGGCCGCGACGTCGAGGCCCGGGACCGCGGGCAGGTTCGGCGGCAGGAGGCTCGCCTGCAGCGTGCGCGCGACCTGGTCGCGCTGCTCGAACGCCTCGTGGCGCCGGGCCAGCTCGCGCTGCGCCGCCGCGTACAGCCGCGCGTTCTCGATCGCGATCGCCGCGTGCGCCGCGATCCCCTCGGCCAGCCGCTCCGCGTCGCCGTCGAAGACGCCGGTCTCCGAGTGGCCGAAGAAGAGCCCGCCCGCGACGCCGCCGTCGGACGTGACGACCGGCACCGCGAGGTAGCTGCGCACCGGCAGGTGACCTTCCGGCATGCCGAAGTACGGGTCGTTGCGGCCGAACCGCGGGTCGGCGGTCACGTCCTCCATCCGCACCGTGCCGTCGCCGTCGAACGTCGGCGCGAAGATGTGCGTGTTGCGCGGCATCGGGAACCGCTCGAACCGCTCACGCGGGACGCCGGAGATCGTGTAGAGCGTGTACGCCTCGCCGTCCTCGCGGACGACGTTGTAGAAGAACGCGCCGAACTGCGCGCGGGTCAGCTCCGTCGCGGCGTCGGTCGCGATCTGGACGATCTCCTCCAGGTCCAGCCGCGCCCCGATCGCGCGGGCGACGTCGTCCAGCGCCGTCGCGATCCGCCGCTCCCGGTCGCGCTCTCCCGCCGTCGCGGCGGTCTGGGCGAGCGCGGCGTGGATCGCGGCCGACGCCGGGTCGACGTCGGCGCCGTCCCGCACACCCCCGTGCGTCTCGGCGAGCGCCGTCAGCTCCGCCAGCGCGTCGGCGAGCGGGAGGCCCCGGTCCAGCCGCGCGAGCACGTCGGCCTGGCCCTCGAGCACCGCGAGGAGCCGCTGGCCGTCGGCCACATCGGTCGCGGCCGCCCCTCCCGTCCCGGAGCTCATCCGCGGCACCCTACGCACTGACCGGTGCGTTGTCGCCGGAATGTCGAGGATCGCGTGCGGTTGCGAACGCGGAAGCGTTCAGGAACGGCGCCGCGGAACGAGCGAAGCCCCGGCATGACCGGGGCTTCAGGCGATGGCGAGACCCGGACTCGAACCGGGGACACCACGATTTTCAGTCGTGTGCTCTACCAACTGAGCTATCTCGCCGTGGCAGGCGGATGAGGATACCCACCTCGAGCGCGAGGGCCGCGGCGAGCGGGATCGATGTTCCGAGCATCTGGCCCGACACCCTAGAGCGTCGGGCCTCGAGGCACGTCCCGAGGACCCCGCAACGAGCGGTCAGAGCAGGGCGTGGATCACGTCGTGGCGCTCGGCGCGACGGTGCCGGAGCCAGTCGCCGGCGGGCCCGGCGGCGGCGTGCAGGCGCAGGTTCGCCCGCTCCAGCGCCCGCTTCGCGGTGGTCGCGCGGCGCAGGTGCGACGGGTCGACGCGCTC
>DATMVO010000368.1:0-17732 GCA_035563115.1 Solirubrobacteraceae bacterium | reverse complement strand
AGCTCGACCCGGCGCGTCGCGGCGGCGCGGATCTCGCGCAGCTTCTGATGCAGGCGCTCGCGCTCGCGGGCGACGTACCGGGCGGGCGCGCGCGACAGCGTCGCCAGGGTCCGGGCGCGGGTCAGGATCGCGGAGCGCGAGTGCGCCTGGAGGCGGCGAGACGCCTGCAACAACGACGCGCGGGCGGCCACGAGATCCCACCTCACCGCCGTCTCCGCGGCATGGGTCGGCGTCGAGCAGCTCACCGCCGCGACGTCGTCGAGCAGCGTCCGGTCCGTGTGGTGGCCGACCGACGCGATCACCGGCACCGGCAGCAGCGCGACCGTCCGGCAGAGCGTCTCGTCGCAGAAGCAGAAGAGGTCGGCCAGCGAGCCGCCGCCGCGCGCGACGATGATCACGTCCACCTCGCCCGACGCCGCCAGGTCCTGCAGCACGCGCGTCACCCGCGGCGCCGCGTGGCGGTCTTGCACCGGCGCGAAGCCCCACACCAGGCGCCCCGCCCAGCCGCGCCGCCGCAGCCCGGCGAGCACGTCGTCGCGCGCCTTGCCGCTCTCGGCGGTCACCACGCCGATGGTCCGCGGCAGCGCCGGCCGCTCCAGCGCCTTCTGCGGCGCGAACAGCCCCTCCACCGACAGCGCCTTCCGCAGCCGGTCCAGCTGCGCGAGCAGGTCGCCCTCGCCCGCCACGCGCAGGTCGGACACCGTGAACGAGAACGACGGCGACGCGGTCCGCGAGCCCGGGTAGTAGTCCGGCCCGCCCGCGACGACGACCTGCGACCCGTCGGCCAGCGCGCCCTCGGGCAGCCCCAGCTCGTCGAAGTCGTCGCGCCACATCGCGCACGGCAGCGCGCCGGTCGCGTCGCGCAGCTCGAACCACACGCGCGCCCGGCCCGGCTTGAGGTTCCACACCTCGCCGAAGAGCTGGAGCCGCGCGCGCTTGCGCAGCTCGTCGCGGAGCTTGGCGGCGTACGCGCCGACGGGAAACGGCCCGAGCAGCGCGGAGCCGGGGATCCCTTCGGGGGCGATGGCGGGGTCGGCGGCCATGGGGGAACGGTCCTTGGTACCGGAGGCGGCGGACGGACGGGGCGGTGTCGAGCGGCGCCGGGGTGGGAAAGCCCGCCCGCATGACCCGCATGCGCACGCTCGCCGCCCTCGCGCTCGCCGCCGCCTCGATGACCGGCGCCGCGGCGTGCGGCTCCACCGAGGAGGACGACAACGAGCCCTCGACCGTCCAGGAGGCGCCGCTCAACGACGACACGCCGAGCGGCAGCCAGCAGGGCCAGACGACGCCCGCGCCCGAGGAGTCGCCGCGCGGCTCCGAGGACGAGGGGAACTAGCGGGCTACTGGTGCGCTGAGCGCTCGGCGACCGGGCGCGCGAGCGTCGCGTCCCCGCCGAGCGAGCGCAGCGGCGTGATGCCGTCCTCGTGCGGCGTGCCGCGGACCTCGCCGGTGAAGCCGAGCGCGGTCAGGCGCGCGATCTCCTGCTCGCCCTCGACGCGCGCCGGGTGCCCCTCGGGCAGGCCGCGGATGAGCTTGGCGATCCGGTTGCGGATCTGGAGCGCGAAGTGCGGGGTCGAGGCGCCCTTGAGCTGCCGGACGTCCTCGACGGTGACCTCGCGCTCACGGCGGGTGGGGTGCTCGGCTTCGCTCACGACGACGGGGCGCTCTCGTTCTCGGGTTCTGAGGTCTTGATCCGGGTGATCTCGAGGAGCGCGTCGAGGCGGCCCTGGACCGCGGTGCTCATCGCGCTCTCGTCGCCGATCACCCAGCCGTGATTGTAGACCCCGCGCACCGGGTCCTGGCGGTAGCCGGGCTGGATGTCGAGCAGGTAGCTCTCCAGCGGCTTGGGCAGCGCGGTGCCGCCCGTGTGGAGGAGGAGCGGGCCGTACGTGCCGGTCGCCGAGAGCGGCGCGGCGGCGACCGCGTCCATCGGCCGCTCGGCGTTGACGAGGACCAGGCCGTGGCCGGGGTCGACGACGCCCCAGCCGAACGCGCCGTCGACGTAGCGGGCGAACGCGATCGAGCCGGCGACCGGGTCGGTCCCGTCCTCGATCCGCTCCACCGTGCCGAGCTTGTCCAGCTGCCGCTCGACCTTCGCGGAGACGACCGCGTCGTCGCCCAGCACGTAGATCTTCGGCCGGTCGTGGCGGGCGATGGCCTGGCGGGTGGGGGCGGGGAGCGCGTCGCGGTCGGTGAAGAGGACGGGGTCGCCGGACTTCGCGGCCCAGCCGGCGGCGGGCGCGGCGATGCCGGCCTGCGCGTTGCCGGTGACGACGATGCTCGTGCTCGTCTTGCCGCGCGCGGCGGAGACCAGCGCGTCGATCCGCGCGGCGATCTCGCCCGCGTCCTTGCCGGTGACGTCCGTCGTGCGCAGCCCCTCGGCCTGCGGCACGTTCCCGATGCGGATGATCTGCGCGTTGCCGGTCTCCTTCGAGCCGGTCGGCGCGAGCGCGGCCAGCGCGTCCTTGGTCGCCTGCGGGAGCTCGTCGCCGTCGGAGAGGAGGATCGGCGCGCCGATCGGCTCGGCCATCAGCGCGGCCGCGGCGACGCCGCCCTGCCAGTCGTCCTTGTCGACGAGCGCGATCGCCTTGGGCTTGCGCGCCGGGTCGGGGAAGACGGCGCGCGCGACGGCGGCCGCGTTGGCGACGGCGTCCGCGCCGCCCACGCGCGTGGTGTTCTTGGTGGCGAACGCGGGGTAGCCGAGGTCGTCCGCCGCGTCCTCCTGCTCGCCCTTGACGCCCACCTGCGGCGCCGGGGTGGACTCGGCGTCCGGGTCGTTGTCGCTGCTGCCGCACGCGGCGGCGAAGAGCGCCGCGGCCGCGAGCAGGGCGGCCAGGAGAGGACGGGGTCCGAGCATGGCGGGCAAGGTACCGGTCCTCGTGCGTGTGAACGCCACCGTCCTTGCCGTCCTCCTCGCGCTGGTCGCCCCCGGCGTGGCGCAGGCGCGCGCGGACGACGCCGCGCTGCTGGCCCGGCACGCGCCGGAGCTGCGGTACGACGCCCGCGAGCGGGGGTTCGCGACCGCGGTCGAGGCGCTGACGCCGCGGGTGGCGGGCGACGCGGTGACGCTGCGTCCGCGCGTGTCGCCGCTCCCCGACGTCGTCTACGGGCGGGTGGTGCGGGAGCGCGGCGGCGCAGCATGGCTCCAGTTCTGGTTCCTGTACGCGGACAACCCGCAGGACCGCGGCATCGTGCGGACCGGGCGCCACGAGGGCGACTGGGAGCTCGTGCAGGTGCGCGTGGACGCTCGCGGGCGGGCGCGGGAGGCGACGTACGCGCAGCACGGGTGGGCGGCGCGGTGCGGCTACGACGGCCGGGTCTTCGTCGCGCACGGGTCGCACGCCTCGTACGCGCGGGCGGGCGAGCACGGGCGCCCGTGGCCCGATCCCGACGACGAGGCGCGCGGGGACGGACGGGCGGTGCGGCCCGAGGTGCGGCCGTTCGGCGCGTGGGTCCGCTGGCCCGGGCGATGGGGGCGGACCGAGGCGGGCTGGGTGCCGGCCGAAAGCGACAGCCCGCGCGGCCCGGCGTTCCAGGAGACCGCGGCGTGGCGCGATCCGGCGGGCTACCACGCCGCCGCGCGGCCCTGCGCGGCGGGCGCTCCGCCCCATCCGTGGCCCGTGTACGCGGGTGCGGCGACGGGCGCCGTTCTCCTGCTCGCCGGTGCGTTGTTGGCACGCCGGCGCCTCAAGCGGCGGGGGTGAGAGGCCGACTACAACGCATGATCCATTGCAGGTTGGGTATTGTGCCCGGCCGATGCCGAATCCCTGGGCGTTCAGCCAAGGGATCGGGGGACCCATGTTGTTGGGGCTAACCGTCTGCGCAAGCAGGTGGGGCGCCGGCTCTTTCCGCGCCAGCCCGTCAGCTAACCCCGTAGGCCGACGAAAGAGGTAAGTGCCGTGCGGGGTCTTCCCGTTTTCATCACGAGCGTGCTCGCGCTGGCCGTTGCGGCCACGCCCGCGGCTGCCCAATCCACGGGCGGTGCCGGCTTCGCGGCGCCCGCGGCGAAGAAGTCCGCCCCCGCGAAGGGCGCGCAGGCCGAGGCGCCCGCGCTCCCCGGTCCCGCCGCGACCATCGGCGAGGACGGCCTGGCCTACGCGCCGCTCGAGGCGCCCGCGCAGGTGCACGCGGCGATCGCGGCCGCGAACAAGCTGATCGGCAAGCCGTACAAGTACGGCGGCGGCCACGCCAAGGTCGAGGACTCCGGCTACGACTGCTCCGGCACCGTCTCGTACGCCCTCATCGGCGCGGACCTGCTGGACGAGCCGCTCGACTCCTCCAGCTTCATGAAGTGGGGCGAGTCGGGCCCCGGCACGTGGTTCACGATCTACACGAACCCCGGACACGCCTTCATCGTCATCGCCGGCCTGCGCCTGGACACGAGCGCGGCGGGCGATCCCAGCGGCCTCAAGGGCCCGCGCTGGCGCCCGAACCTGCGCTCGACGCGCGGCTTCAAGGCGCGCCACGTCGAGGGCCTCTGACAGACCCCCCGGTGGGGGAGCGGGCGCGGCGAGTCCGCGTCCGCTCTGCCACTGACTCCCGCTAGGCCTGCGGGACCTCGTCGGCGCGCGCCTCGACGATCTGCTCGCGCTCGGCCAGCCGGTTCGCCCGGCGCAGCTGCGCCTCGCGCTCGCGCCGCTTCTCATCCGGCGTCTCGCACGTCAGCGGCGGCACCCGCGCGGGCGCGCCGTCCTTGTCCAGGGCGACCATCGTCAGGTAGGCCGTCGTCGTGTGGCGCACCTCGCCGGTGCGCGGGTTCTCCGCCTCGACGCGGACGCCGACCTCGAGCGACGTGTTCCACGCCGCGTTCACCGTCGCCTTGAACGACACGAGCTCGCCGACGTTCACCGGCTGCAGGAACGTCATGCGATCCAGGCCGGCAGTGACCACACGGTGGCGCGAGTGGCGGACGGCGGTGACGCCCGCGGCCTCGTCGCAGTAGCGCATGATCGTCCCGCCGTGCACGAACCCTGCGCTGTTCGCGTCGGTCGGACCCATCCAGCGGACGAGGATCGAGCGCGATTCTGCGGGGGTTCTGGGGTCCATGCGTCGATGGTACGGTGCCTTCATGCCCGGACTCGGTGGCAGGTTCAGCACGGTCGTCAAGGCCAAGATCTCGAAGATGCTCGACAAGGCCGAGGATCCTCAGGAGGTCCTCGACTACTCGTACGAGCAGCAGCTCCAGATGCTGCAGAACGTGAAGAAGGGCATCGCCGACGTCGTCACGGCGAAGAAGCGTCTTCAGCTGCAGTCCGGGAAGCTCGAGCAGCAGGTCGTCAAGCTCGACACGCAGGCGCGCCAGGCGCTCGGGGCGGGCAAGGAGGACCTCGCGCGGATGGCGCTCGAGCGCAAGACGGTCGCGCAGACCGAGCTGCAGTCGCTCGACGCGCAGGTCGCCGAGCTCGAGGCCCAGCAGCAGCGCCTGACCGACAACGAGGCGAAGCTCCGCGGCAAGATCGAGGCGTTCCGGACCAAGAAGGAGGTCATCAAGGCGCAGTACTCCGCCGCGGAGGCCCAGGTCCAGATCTCCGAGGCCGCGACCGGTGTCGGCGAGCAGATGGCCGACGTCGGCCTCGCGATGCAGCGCGCGATGGACAAGACCGAGCAGATGAAGGCGCGCGCGGACGCCGTCGAGGAGCTGGAGGCCGCCGGCACGTTCGACGACCTGACCGCGCTCGGCTCGGGCGAGGACGACATCGACCGGCAGCTGCGCGAGCTGAGCTCCGCCTCCCAGGTCGACGACGAGCTGGCCAAGATGCGGGCCGAGCTGGGGACGGGCGACGCGCCCAAGCCCGCCGGCGAGCTCGAGGAGGGCAAGGGCGCATGATCGTCCGCATCGCCACCGAGGATCAGTACGAGATCCCCGGCGACCACTACACCGAGATCAACGACCTCGACGACGCGGTCGTCGCCGCCGTCGAGGCGGGCGACGAGGAGCAGTACGCCAAGCGCTTCGCCGCCCTGATCGACTGGATCCGCGAGAACGGCAAGCGGCTCGGCGACGACGAGCTGCGCGAGTCGGACGTCATCGTCCCGCCCGCCGACACCACGATGGCCGAGGCCGCCGCCGAGTTCACCGGCGAGGGCCTCATCCCGGACTCGCTCGCCGAGTCCGCCGGCGCCTAGACCAGCCCCGCCTTCCTGAGTTCTCGGAGCTCCCACTCCGAGGGCTCGAACGGCTTCCCCGGCACCGCGCCGATCGCGAGGATCACGGTGCCGGGCTCGGTCGCGTGCGCGACCCGGTGCGACGGCGGCGTGACGAGCACGAGCGTGCCGTGCGGCGCCTCGATCGTCTCGCCGTCGACCACGAACGTTGCTGCTCCTGCGACGACGACGTAGAGCTCCTCGGGCTCGTCCTCGTCGTGCGCCTCGATGACGAGGTCGCCCGGCTGCTCGCCGACGTAGGCGTTCGCGCCGAACGCGCGGATGTCGAGGTGGTGTCTCACGGCGTGCCAGCGCAGGCCCTCCGCCGGGTCGGTCGGGACGCGCGGCGTGTCCCGCATGATGTGCGCGGTGCGGACGCTCATCGCGCCTGGCCCCGGCGCTTCGTGGCGCGGGCGTGGCGGCGGCCCGGGGCGGCGGGGTGCGCGGTGCGGCTGGGGGCGGCAGGCTCATCGGCGATGGCGCCGACGATGGCCCAGGCGGACGGGGGAAGCACGGGCTCCTCCTTCGGTCGGGTCGGATCGTGTCGTCGTAACTGCCGTAAGCCTATAGCCGGTTGCGTAACCGGTCAAACGCGTTTGCTAGTGTGAGGGCATGAGCCAGGAGGCGCCGGGACGGCTGGAGCTGGTGCGCGAGTTCGTCAACTCCGTCGACCTGGAGGACGGGCCGGAGCAGCTCGACTCGCCGGGTGCGTTGAGCGCCTGGCTGCGTGAGCGGTCGCTGCTGCCGTGCGAGGGCTCCCGCTCCGGCGACGCGACCGACGCGGACCTCAAGCGCGCCATCGACCTCCGCGAGGCGCTCCGCGTTCTGCTGCTGGCCCACCACGCGGACACCGACGAGCCGCCGGCCTCCGCGGTCGGCGTCGTCGAGAGCGCCGCGCGCCGCGCCCGGCTCGAGCTCCGCTTCCTCGCCCCGTCCGCCGCGGCGCACGCCGTCCCCGCCCGCGCCGGCGTCGACGGCGCCCTCGGCGAGCTGCTCGCCATCGTCGCCGTCGCCCAGGCCGACGGCACCTGGGACCGCCTGAAGGCCTGCCCGTGGGACACCTGCAAGTGGGCCTTCTACGACCACTCCCGCAACCGCTCCGGCGTCTGGTGCTCGATGAAGGTCTGCGGCAACCGCGCCAAAGCCGCCTCCTTCCGCCAACGCCGCCGCGCCGACACCCACGGCGCGACGTAGCGACGGCGCGCCGCTGGACCGGCGCGGTGCGCGCCGGTAGGGTCGCGGCGCGATGGAGACGGAGGGGCGTGGGGGAGCGCACGATCTGGATCTGCGGCCGGCGCGGGAGGTCGTGGATGCGGTGGTCGGTGGGCATGTGAGCGTGGTGGCTGCCGTGGAGGGTGCGGCGGCGGAGATCGCGCGGCTGGCCGACGAGGCGGCGGCGCGGCTGGCGCGGGGCGGGCGGGTGGTCTACGCGGGCGCTGGGAGCGCGGGGCGGATCGCGGCGCTGGATGCGTCGGAGTGGGGGCCGACGTACTGCGTGCCCGATGAGACCGTGACGGCGATCGTGGCCGGGGACGGGCTGCCGCCGGGGTGCGCGGAGGAGGCGGCAGCGGAGGACGACGCGGAGGGCGCGGCGAAGGCGGTCGAGGCGTTCGCGCTGGGGGAGGACGACGTCGTGATCGCGGTGACCGCGAGCGGGACGACGCCGTTCGCGCTGGGGGCGCTGGAGGAGGCGAAGCGCGCGGGGGCGTTCACGGCGGCGGTGGTGTGCGGGCACGGGTCGCCCGCGGCGCGCGCGGCGGACCTGGCGATCGAGACGCCCGTGGGACCGGAAGTGGTCAGCGGGTCGACGCGCCTGAAGGCCGGCACCGCGCAGAAGCTGGTCCTCAACGCGTTCTCGACGGCGACGATGGTCCGCCGCGGCCGCACGTACGGCGACCTCATGGCCGGGATGCGCGTGGCGAACGCGAAGTTGCGCGGCCGTGCGGCGCGCGTGCTCGTTGAAGCGACCGGCGTGAGCGAGCGCGAGGCGGCAGGGGCGATGGACGCGGCGGGCGGTGAGCTGGACGTGGCGCTGGTGATGGTCCGGGCCGGCGTGAACGCGGACGACGCGCGCGCCGCGCTGAAGGGCTCCGGCGGCGCGATCCGCCAGGCGGCGGACAACGTCGCGGCAAAGTGGTGAGAAAGTGGTCTTGACCACTTCTTGACCACCCGGTACGGTTCGCGCCGTGCTGACCAACGGCCGCAACCGCCCGGCGCCGAAGCAGGCGCTCGTCAGGGACGAGCTCACCGCGCTGGTCGAGTCCCTCCGCATCGGCGACGCCATCCCCTCCGAGCGCCGGCTCGTCGAGGACCTGGGCGTCTCGCGGCCGACGCTCCGCACGGTGGTCGACGAGCTGGTGCGCGAGGGGATCCTCGAGCGCCGCCACGGCAGCGGCACCTACAAGGCCGAGCCGAAGATCGCGCTTCCGCTGACCATGACCTCGTTCTCCGAGGACATGCGCCGGCGCGGGATGCGCCCCGGCTCGCACGTCGTCTCCTTCGACACGGTCAGCGCCGGGGCCAAGCTCGGCCAGCGGCTGCGCCTCAGCCCGGTCGACAAGGTCTTCGCCATCCGCCGCCTCCGCCTCGCGGACGACGAGACGATGGCGATCGAGTTCCTCCACGTGCCGCAGCGCATCTTCCCGGAGCTGCGCCAGCAAGACCTGGAGGAGCACTCCTTCTACGAGCTGCTCAGCGAGCGCCACGGCATCGTCGTGGCCTCCGGCACGCAGACCATCGAGCCGACGGTGACCACCGAGGAGGAGGCGGAGCTGCTGGGCGTGCCCCTGCACGCCCCGGCCTTCCTGTTCGAGCGG
The DNA here is from genome assembly GCA_035563115.1 of Solirubrobacteraceae bacterium. Classification (GTDB taxonomy): domain Bacteria; phylum Actinomycetota; class Thermoleophilia; order Solirubrobacterales; family Solirubrobacteraceae; genus CADCVT01. The sequence goes on along the minus strand of DATMVO010000368.1, from coordinate 8,772 downwards.
GTCACCGAGTCGGAGGGAGGGGAGGTGGTGGAGTACGTGCGGTCCGTGTACCGGGGTGACCGGTACCGGTTCGTCACGGAGCTCCGGCCGGCGGGCCGGTAGCCGCAGGGGGACTCCGCAAGCAGCAACCGCAGCAAGCGCTCCGGATGGGTCTGGGAGCGCGCCGGCCGCCCGAAGAAGGCGGCCGGGTGGTGCAGGTTCAACACACCAATCGCGTCGCCGTGCAGGGCGACGTCCTGAGAGTACCCGTCCGCGACCGAGCGGCGGAAGAGGAGGAGCAGTGAGATCGAAGTTCATGGCCGCGAGCGCCGCGCTCGCGGCGTGCGTCGCCCTGGCCGCATGCGGCGGCGACGACAGCGACAACGACAGCGCCGCGTCCGCCGCGTCCGGTGACAAGCCGGCCGAGCAGGCCAAGCTGAGCGGCGAGGCGTCCGTCTGGATCATGGATCCGGGCTCGCCCGCGCTGCAGAAGGTCTTCAAGAGCTACGCGACCAAGTTCCAGGCCGCGAATCCCGGGACGAAGGTCGACATCGAGTTCGTGCCGTGGGCGCAGGCCCACGACAAGTTCACCACCGCGATCGCCGGTGGCAAGGTGCCGGACGTCGCCGAGATGGGCACGACGTGGACGCCCGAGTTCGCCGAGCAGGGCGCGTTCGCCGAGCAGCCCGACATCGGCGAGGGCAAGTACGTCTCCTCCCTGGTCGACGCGGCCAGCTACGACGGCAAGGTCTGGGGCAAGCCCTGGTACGCGGGCGCGCGTGGTCTGATCTACCGCAAGGACGTCCTCGAGAAGGCCGGCGTCGAGCCGCCCAAGACGTGGGACGACATGAAGGCCGCCGCGAAGGCCATCAAGGAGAAGGGCGGCGGCATCTACCCGGTCGCCTACACCGGCCTGACCGAGCACATGTACCTGCCGACCGTCTGGCAGGCGGGCGGCGAGATCGCCACGCAGGACGGCGACACGTGGAAGTCGGCGCTCGGCTCCCCGCAGGCCGCCGAGGCGATCAAGTACTACACCGACTTCTACAAGGAGGGCTACGTCCCGAAGGCCGCGATCGGCTGGGAGGAGCCCGACGCGCAGGAGGCGTTCATCAACGGCGACATCGCGATGCTCATCGGCGGCGGCTGGGGCTACGAGGCGATCGTCGACACGAAGAAGTCGCTCGCCGACAAGATCGGCACGGCGCTCGAGCCGGCCGGCCCGAGCGGCGAGGGCACCGCCTTCGCCGGCGGCAGCCACCTCGTCGTCTTCGAGGAGTCCGACAACAAGGACCTCGCGAACGCGTTCGTCGACTTCATGCTGGAGCCCGACAACCTGAACGAGTTCACCAGCCAGATCGGCTTCCTGCCCGGCACGGTGGACGGCATCCAGGCGTCCGGCTACCTCGAGGATCCGATCAAGAAGCCGTTCGCCGAGCAGCTGCTCGACCACTCGAAGGTCTACCCGCCGTCGCCGCGGTGGGGCGCGCTCGAGGGCGCGAACATCTTCGACAGCGAGATCCAGAAGGTGATGAAGGGCGACCAGTCGCCTGAGGAGGCCGCCAAGAACCTCGCGTCCAAGATGGACGAGGAGTTCGCGGGGTGACGACCCCGGCCTCCACCGCCGTGGCCGTGGGGCGCGCGCAGCGCGCCCCGCGGTCCGGGGGGCTGCAGCGGGTCCAGCGGACGGTCGCGAGGCTGACCCTGCCGGTCCTGCTCCTGCTCCCCGCGCTGGTGATCATCGTCGGCCTGGTCGGCTACCCGCTCGGGAAGACGATCTGGCTGTCGTTCACCGAGACGCGCCTCGGCGACCTCGCCGACGGCAGCGGCGAATGGGTGGGGCTGGACAACTTCAAGGAGGCGCTGACCGACGCCCAGCTGCGGACGTCGCTGATCAACACCGTCGTCTTCGGCACGCTCTGCGTCGCGGGCACCATGGTGCTCGGCTTCGCGGTCGCGCTGCTGCTCAACCAGAAGCTCAAGGGCCGCGGGTTCTTCGCGCTGGCCATGCTGCTGCCGTGGGCGGTGCCGGCGCTCGCCGCGTCCGCGATCTGGAAGTGGCTGTTCGACGACCGCTACGGTTTCGTCAACTGGGCGCTGGTGAACATCGGGTTCGACCGGTTCCAGGACTTCGCGTGGTTCGCCGACCGCGAGACCGCGTACGTGGCGATCTTCGTCACCGTCGTCTGGCAGTCGTTCCCGTTCGTCGCGCTCAGCCTGCTCGCGGGCCTGCAGACGCTGCCCAAGGACACGCTCGACGCGGCCTCCGTGGACGGCGCCACCGCGTGGCAGCGGTTCCGCCTCGTGACGCTGCCGCTGCTGCGGCCGATCGTCGCGGTGCTCGTCGTCTTCTCCACCATCTGGGACTTCAAGATCTTCGACCAGGTCTACGCGATGGCGCAGGGCGTGCCCGACCGGGCCGCCGACACCGCCGCCGTCGCCGCGTACCGCGAGGCGTTCGCGCTCGGCCACTACGGGCTCGGCTCGGCCGTCGCGGTGATCCTCTTCCTCGTCCTGCTCGTCTTCTCGCTGGTCTACGTGCGGCTGATCGGGCGGGAGGGGCGGACATGAGCCGGCTCCTGACCGCCCGGTGGTGGCTCAAGCGGGGCTGGATGTACGGCGCGATGCTCGTCTTCACCGCGTTCGCGCTCTTCCCCGTCTACTGGGTGGCGATCACGTCGCTCAAGCCGCGCAGCGAGATCTACACGAAGACGCCGGACCTGTGGCCGAGCGACCCGCAGTGGTCGCGCTACCCCGACGTGCTGGGGGAGGGCCACGTCGGCCGCGCGCTGCTCAACTCGCTGATCGTGGCGGGGGCGACGACGGTCATCTGCCTCGTCGTGGGCGCGCTCGCCGCGTACGCGCTGACGCGGTTCGACATCCCGCTGCGCAAGACGCTGATGATGCTCGTGCTGATCACGCAGATGTTCCCGCTCGTGGTGCTCGTGATCCCGCTCTTCGTGCTGATGCGCGAGGCGGACATGCTCGGCACGTACTGGGGCCTCGTCGCGGCGTACCTGGCGTTCACGGTGCCGCTGGCGATCTGGGTGATGCGCGGGTTCCTGATGACGATCCCCGAGGAGCTCGAGCACGCCGCGCGGATCGACGGCGCGACGCGGCTGGGCGCGATGTGGCGGGTCATCCTGCCGCTCGCCGCGCCGGGCCTGGCGACCACCGCGGTCCTCTGCTTCCTGGAGGGGTGGAAGGAGTTCATGCTCGCGCTGACGTTCATGAACGAGGAGACGCGCAAGACCGTGCCGGTCGTGCTCCAGTCGTTCGTGGGGCGTGGCGACACGGACTGGGGCTCGATCATGGCGACGAGCGTGCTCTACACGCTGCCGGTCGCGGCGGTCTTCCTCGTGCTCCGCAAGCACCTGATGCGCGGGACGACCGCCGGGGCGGTGAAGGGATGAGGCTCGGGGTCGAGGCCGCGCTCGTCGAGGGGCGGATGCTCCCCGGCGACGTGTCGGTGGAGGACGGCGTCATCACCGGCGTCGGGCTGGTGGCCAACGGCGCGGGCTGTCGCGGGATCGCGGCGCCCGGGTTCGTGGACCTCCAGGTCAACGGGTTCGCCGGCGTCGACTTCATGACGGCGGACGCGGACGGCTACCGGCGCGCGGGCGACGCGCTGCTGGAGACGGGGACGACGGCCTTCCAGCCGACGTTCGTCACCGCGCCGCGCGAGGCGCTGCTGAGCGCAGTGCGGGGGATGCCGGTCTCTGGCGTCGGGCCGCGCGTGCTGGGCGCCCACGTCGAGGGGCCGTTCCTCTCGCCGCGGCGGATGGGCGTGCACGACGCCGAGCACCGCCGCGCGCCGGATCTGGCGCTCCTGCGGGAGCTGCTGGACGCGGGGAACGTGCGGCAGGTGACGCTGGCGCCGGAGCTGCCGGGGGCGCTGCAGCTGGTGGACGAGCTGGTCGCGCGCGGCGTGACGGCGGCGGCGGGGCACACGGACGCGACCGCGTCCGAGGCGCACCTGGCGTTCGACCGGGGCGTCACGACCGTGGTCCACCTGCTCAACGCGATGCGGCCCTCGACGCCGCGCGACCCGTCCGTGGCGATCGCGGCGCTGGCCCGGCCGGACGTCGTGGTGCAGATGATCGTGGACGGCCACCACGTCGCGGCGGACAACGTCCGCGTGTCGTGGCAGGCGGCGGCGGGGCGGTTCGCGCTGGTGACCGACGCGGCGCCCGCCGCGGGCCTCGGGGACGGGACGTTCACGCTCGGCGCGCGGGAGGTCGTCGCGGGCGACGGCGTCGTACGCGGGCCGGAGGGGCAGCTGGCGGGATCCGCGCTCTCGATGATCGAGGCGGTGCGGAACCTGCACGCGCTCGACGTGTCCCTGGCGGACGCGCTGTGCGCGGCGAGCGCGGTGCCGGCGAAGGTCTGCCGGCGGCCCGACCTGGGTGCGCTCCGCGTGGGCGGCCCGGCGGACGTGGTGGTGCTGGACGACCGGCTGGAGATCCAGCGCGTGATGGTGAACGGAGGTGACCGCGTTGCAGGCTGAGGCGGAGCTGCTCGTGCGGCGTGAGATCGCCGAGCAGCCGGCGGTGGTGGAGCGGCTCCTGACGGAGTCCGGCGCCGCGATCGGCGCCGTCGCCGCGGAGGTGCTGCGGCGCCGCCCGCGGTACGTCGTGATCGCGGCGCGCGGGACGAGCGACAACGCCGCGCGGTACGCCCAGCACCTGCTGGGGCGGATGTGCGGCCTGCCGGTCGCGCTCGCCACGCCGTCGCTGCACACGCTCTACGGCGCGCCGCCGTCGTACCGCGACGCGCTCGTGCTCGGCATCTCGCAGTCCGGCGCGTCGCCGGACGTCGTGAGCGTCGTGGACGCGGCGCGGCGACAGGGATCCGTGACGGTCGCGCTGACCAACGACCCGTCGTCGCCGATGGCGCACGCCGCCGCCCACACGATCGACCTGTGCGCCGGCGTGGAGGCGTCGGTCGCGGCGACGAAGACCTACACCGCGTCCCTGGCCGCCATCGCCGCGCTCGCCGCGGCGATCGCCCAGGACGACGCCGCGCGGCGCGAGCTGGACGGGCTCCCATCCCTCCTCACCGCCCAGCTCGCGCTCGCCGCGGACGGCGCCCGCGCCGTCGCCGAGGAGGCCGCCGGGTGGGAGCGCCTGGCCGTCACCGGCCGCGGCGCGAACCTCGCCACGGCGTTCGAGGCGGCGCTGAAGATCAAGGAGCTGACCGGCATCGCGGCCGAGCCGTACTCGCCGGCGGACTTCCTCCACGGGCCGATCGCCGTCGTCCGCGACGGGTTCCCCGTGCTGGCGGTCGCCGCGTCCGGCCCCGCGCTGGCCGGCGCCGCCGAGCTGCTGGAGGCGGTGCGTGCCCGGGGCGGACGCGCCTGCCTGATCACCGACGTGCCCGAGCTCGCCGCCCCCGGCGAGCCCGTGCTCACCGCCGTCCCCGCGCCCGAGTGGCTCTCGCCGCTCGTGTGCGTGCTGCCGGCGCAGCTGCTCGCGGTCGCGACCGCGGAGCGGCTCGGCCATGACGTCGACGCCCCGTTCGGCCTCCAGAAGGTCACCCGGACCACCTGAGACAGAGGACAGACCGATGCCCCCCATCCACCTCGAAGGCGTCACCAAGCGCTACGACAAGCACGGGCCGCTCGCCGTCGACCACGTCAGCCTCGACATCGAGGACGGCGAGTTCATGGTGCTCGTCGGGCCGTCCGGCTGCGGCAAGTCGACGCTGCTGCGGATGATCGCCGGGATCGAGGAGACGAGCGGCGGGACGATCTCCATCGGCGACCGCGACGTCACCCATCTCGACCCGCGCAAGCGCGACATCGCGATGGTCTTCCAGTCGTACGCGCTCTACCCGCACCTCACCGTGCGCGGGAACCTCGGCTTCGGCCTCAAGCTCCACGGCGCGTCGAAGAGCGAGATCGCGGCGCGGGTGGAGGAGGTCGCGAAGACGATCGGGCTCGACGAGCTGCTCGACCGGCGCCCGGGCGAGCTCTCCGGCGGCCAGCGCCAGCGGGTCGCGATGGGCCGCGCGATCGCGCGCCAGCCGCAGGCGTTCCTCATGGACGAGCCGCTGTCGAACCTCGACGCCAAGCTCCGCGTCTCGATGCGGTCGCAGCTCTCGCAGCTGCACGACCGGCTCGGCGTGACGACCGTGTACGTCACGCACGACCAGGTCGAGGCGATGACGCTCGGCCAGCGGGTCGCCGTGATGCGGTCCGGCGTGCTGCAGCAGTGCGCGTCGCCGACCGAGCTCTTCCACCGCCCGGCCAACCTGTTCGTCGCGGCGTTCATCGGCTCGCCGTCGATGAACCTCGTCGAGGCGCGGGTGGCGGACGGCGCGCTGGCGTTCGCGGGGCAGCGCGTGGCGCTGAGCGCGGCGTCGGGGATCGTGGCGCCGGTTGCCGGTGGCCGGGTGGTGCTCGGTCTGCGCCCGCACGACCTGGAGCTGTGCGGGCCGGGGCTGGAGGACACGCGCGCCCGGCTGCGCGCGCGGGTCGACGTGGTGGAGGACCTGGGCACCGAGAAGCACCTGATCTTCAAGCTCGACGCGCCGCGCGTGTCGGCGGACGAGCTGCGGGAGGCGATGGACGCCGAGGACGACGCGGTGCTGCTCGCGGACGAGGACCGGGCGGTGTGGACGGCGGTCGTCGACCCGCGCTGCGACGTGCGGCCGGGCGAGACGGTGGAGCTGGGGTTCGACCCGGCGCGGCTGCACGGCTTCGACCCGGACAGCGGCGCCGCACTGCGCACGCCGGCGGCGGCCGCGGCGCCCGCGTCGGCCGCCGCGAAGCCGGTGCTCGCGTGAACGCCGCCGTCGTCGCTCCGCTGCCCGTCGTCCCGGCGCCCGCGCAGATCGACCTCCTCGACGGCGAGGGCGCGGCGCTGACCGCTGACCTGGCCGGCGTGGTGTGGGAGACGCCGGACGGCACGCTCCCGCAGGACACGCACGAGATCGTCGTCGCGGGCGGCGAGGTGCGGGTGCGGTCCGGCTCGGCGGAGGCGGCGTTCCACGCGCGCCAGACGCTGCTCCAGCTCGCCGGCGCCGACGCGCCGGCGGTGCGGATCGTCGACCGGCCGCGCTTCGCGCACCGCGGGTTCATGCTCGACCTCGCGCGCCACTTCTTCGGGCCGGCCGACATCAAGCGCGTCGTCGACCACCTGGCGGTCTACAAGCTGAACGTCCTCCACCTCCATCTCACCGACGACCAGGGGTGGCGGCTGGAGATCGAGCAGCACCCCGCGCTGACGGAGAAGGGCGCGGTGAGCGCGGTCGGTGGCGCGGCGGGCGGGTTCCTCACGCAGGACGAGTACGCGGAGCTCGTGGCGTACGCGGCGGAGCGGTTCATCACGGTGGTGCCGGAGATCGACTGCCCCTCGCACGTGCACGCGGCGCTGTGCGCGTACCCGGAGCTGAGCGCCGAGGGCGACGGGCCGCCGGACGGCGAGAAGCCGCCGGTGCCGTACACGGGCACGGAGGTCGGCCACTCGTCGTTCGACGCGCGCAACGAGCAGGTGTACGCGCTGCTCGAGGACGTGCTCACCGAGCTGGCCGCGCTGACGCCGGGACAGTTCCTCCACCTCGGCGGCGACGAGGCGCACAGCACCCACCCCGACGACTACGCGCTCTTCGCGGCGCGGGCGCAGGCGCTGGTGGCCGGGCTGGGCAAGCGCGTGCTCGCGTGGCAGGAGCTGGCGAACGCGCCGCTCGCCGACGGCACCGCGATCCAGTTCTGGGACCCGAACAGCGAGCGCGGGCCGGACCTGCTCCGCCGCGCTGTGGCGGCCGGCGCGAAGATCGTGATGGCGCCCGGCGACCGGACCTACCTCGACATGAAGCCCGACCCCGACGCCCGGATGGGGCTCACGTGGGCCGGGCTGGTCGACGCGCGCGACGCCTACGACTGGGATCCGGCGACGCTCGTCGACGGCGTGGCGGAGCAGGACCTCCTCGGCGTCGAGGCGTGCCTGTGGACCGAGACGGTCGAGACGCTCGCCGACGTCGAGGAGATGCTCTTCCCGCGCTTGGCCGCGGTCGCCGAGGTGGCGTGGACGCCGCAGGCGCGGCGCGGGTGGGACGACTTCACGGTCCGCATCGCCGCCCACCGTCACCGGTGGGCGGCCGAGGGGACCGCCTACTACCCCTCCCGCCAGCTCGGCTGGGCGGAAGGGGCGGAGCCGGCTACGGCTGCTTCGGGAGCGTGAAGGAGAAGACGCCCCACTCCGAGCCCGCGGGGTACTCGGACCCGAGCTCGTCCTGGGCGCCCGCGGCGACGGTCGACTTGACGTTGTCGTAGCGGGTGCCCTCCGCGGTGACGGTCTTCGTCGCGTTCTTCAGGTCCAGGTTCAGCAGATGCTCGTCGGTGTAGAGGACGTCCGGCGCGCTGGGGTTGTTGCGGTCGCCGTGCGAGCCGTCGGCGAGGACCCGGCCGGTGTCCTCGTCGAGGTCGGTGAACTCGAGGTTCTCGACCCACTGGTTGATGCCGTGGCAGGCCATCTGGTACCGGATGCGGCCGCGGTGCTGGAGCGTCGTGGAGGTCGCGGAGACCTGGTCGACGAGGAAGTCGTACGTCGGATCGGCCGGGGCGGGCGCGGTCGCGATGCCGCCGCTCAGCGTCACCGTGCCGACGTTGCCCGGGCACATGAAGGTGTTGGTGATGTACCGGATGAACGAGCGGTGGCTGCCGTCCTCGGCGATGGTGGAGGAGAACCAGCTCGTCTGGCCGGTCGCGGGCGTGACGGGGTCCGGCGGGTCCGGGACGATCGGCGGCTCCGGCTCCGTGGGGGTATCCGGGTTGCCGGGCTGACCGGGCGT
>DATMVO010000367.1:0-10464 GCA_035563115.1 Solirubrobacteraceae bacterium | reverse complement strand
ACGGCGGTGCCGCCGCCCTCCTCGGCGCCCGGGCGGCCGCGCTTGGCCGCGTACTGGGCGGCGTCGGCGGCCCGCATGAGCGCGGTCGCGTCGAGCAGCGGCCCGGGCTCGTCGGCGACGCCCCAGGACATCGCGACCGCCGGCTCGCCGACCGCGAGGAACTCGCTCAGCTCGTTCGCCAGCCGCTCGGCCGCCGCCCGCGAGGAGCGCTCGAGCAGCACGCAGAACTCGTCGCCGCCGACGCGCGCGGCCATCAGCCCGGGGCGCGCGGCGGCCTGCAGCGCGCGGCCGACCGCTTTCAGCGCGCGGTCGCCCTCCTCGTGCCCGTCGCGGTCGTTGAGGACCTTCAGCCCGTCGACGTCGCCGAGCAGGAGCGCGACGCCGTCCGCGGCGCTCTCGGTCAGCTCGCCGAGCCGCTCCTCCAGCGCGCGGCGGTTCGCCAGGCCGGTGAGCGGGTCGCGGTAGGCGGCGGCGAGGACGTCGGAGAAGAGCTCGGCCCGACCGATCGCAACCGCGACCTGCGCGCAGATCGCCGCCATGAACGAGACGGCCGCCGGGGTGAGCCGGGGCGCGCCGGGCGCGTTGGCGACGTACATCTCGCCCCAGGTGGCGCCCTCGTAGACGATCGGCACCGCGGCGCACTCCTGCTTGCCCAGGCGGCGCAGCAGCGCGCGCTCGGCGGTGTCGGCGGTGTCGTCGTCGACCGAGGTCAGGTGCGGCTTGCCGCGGCGCAGCAGCTCGTGGGCCATGGGGAAGTCGTCGAGCGCGTACGTCTCGTCCTGCGGCCAGCGCTCCTCGCCGGGGGCGAGCTCGCCGACGTTGATGAGCGTCTGCAGCCGGCCGTCGTCCAGGTGCCAGCGGCTGATCGCCAGCGCGGAGACGCCGAGCACCGCGCGCGTCTCCTCCGCGGCGACCTCGAGCACGTCCTTCAGCTCGTGCGCGCCCGCGACCGCGCGCGTGACCGCAGCCAGCGCGCGGAGCTGCGGCTCGCTCAGGCCCGCCTCGGGCTCAGGTGCGGTGCGCGTGGAGGGCATGACCACCTTCCATGGTGATCGGTTCGGCGGCCGTCTTCCACCAGCCCCGTCCAGGACGTTGGTGTGCCATGTCCTGCGCGTTCAGCCAGCGTCGCAGAACGGGACCGGTGCGGTGGGCGCGAACGGCCCGAGGGGGAGCTGGCGGATGCGTGTCGCGCCCGCCGCTCTACCGACACCGCTTGACGTGGTCTCCGCGACCACGACGCGCGTCCCATCGACCGCCGCCGACGTGACCACGACGCCCGGCTCGCCGGTGCGGCTGAGGCCGAACGACGGCGCCTGCTTGGCGACGCTCGTGCGCGCGAGCAGCCACTGCGCGCCGTCGGTCTCCAGGTACGTCACGGTGTTGCCCGGCGTGAGCGTCGGCGCCAGCACCTGGTCGTAGTTGCACACCTCGCCGTTGACGCCGAACGCCACCTGCCGCGGCTTCCTCATGAAGGTCCCGACGCGCAGGACGCTGTCGAAGCTGTTGAACTCCTCGTCCTGCGCGCGCCACACCGCCGCGACCCGCGTGCCGTCCGTGTCGACGTTCGCCGGCCCACCCGCGATCGACGCCGGGCCGTTGCGGCGCGGGCCGGTGTCGAGCACACGTGCCTTCGCGTTGGCGTTCTTCCCGCTCAGCGGCCGCCACCTGAGCTGCGCCTTCCCCCGCAGCCGCCGCGCGGCCGGCACCGCGACGAACGCGACCCGGTCCTTGCCCACCGACGGCAGCACGTCCGACGCCGACCCGGGACTCCGCGGCAACGTCCGCTCCGTCCCAGCGGCCAGATCCCGCACCACGATCCGGCACCCCACCCCGCTCGTGGAGTTCGGAGCCGTCGCGTTCGCCCCACCGTTCACCGCCGGCTCCTTCGAGCACCGCGAGTACGCCGCGACCACCCGCCCCCGCGCATCCACGCCGAGATCCAGATCGAACGGCACCTTCCGCGCGGCCCCAGCCGCCGCCACCGCGCCGTCCGGCGCCCGCACCATCAACCGATACCGCCCACCCTCGTACGCGCTCCAAGCCGTCCACCCACCAGCAGCACCGACCACAGTCGCCCGCGAGCTCTCCCCAAGCACGACCTCCTGTGCCCCCGCCGAAGCAACGATCCCGCCCCCTGCACCAACGACGGCAAGGGCGAGCACGGCAGAGCGCAAGAACATGCGGCGCGAGGATACGCGCGGCCATCGACCGAGACGCCGTCAGGCGGCTGCGCGACACCGGGCAGGCGCCCGCGCTCCACCACCACTCCGCACCGTGGATGTATATCATCCGACCAACGAATGGTGTACGTCAACGCACAGCGGTTGGAGGCGGCGCTGAACGCCCTCGGCGAGCAGCTCGCGCTCGTGGGAGCGTCGGCCCATCTCGTCGTGATCGGCGGCAGCGGCCTGCTGGCCATCGGCGCGGTGACACGCAGCACGCAGGACGTGGACGTCGTTGCCCTCGCGCATCACGGACGGCTGGTGTCCGCCGAGCCGCTGCCGATGCCGGTCGTCGAAGCGGCGGCCTTGGTCGCCCGGGATCTCGATCTTGATCCCACGTGGCTGAACCCAGGGCCGACCAGCCTTCTCGACCTCGGGCTGCCCGACGGCTTCGCCGACCGGCTCGGCAGCCGGGACTACGGCCGCGCGCTGCGGGTGTCGTTCGCCTCGCGCCTGGATCAGATCCATCTCAAGCTCTACGCCGCCGCGGACCGGCGCGCGCCACGGGACTTCGCCGACCTGCGCCAGCTCGCACCGACCGCCGACGAGCTTCGTGCCGGCGCGCGGTGGGCACGAACCCACAACATGCCTGGGCCGTTCGACGACGCGCTCGCCGACGCCCTCGCCAAGTTCGGAGTGCAGGATGACGGTCGCGACGCTTAAGGCCCAGACCATCGACGCCCTCGTCGAGCTGGCCTGGGAGCAGTGGTCGCAGATCGGCCTGTCCGGCGCCGCGCCCGATCGCCGCGAGGAGCGTGCCGCGGATCCTGAAGCCCTCCTGCTGTTCACGTTGCATGTCGGACGCCAGGACCCGCGGCTCTTCGACGAGGTCCTCGACTGGCTGGCGCTCAACGCCCCGCTCGTGAGCACCCACCGGCTGCGCAACGTCTGCACCGACGCCACCGACCGCGCGCTCGCGGAGGCCGCGCTGAGCTGGGCCGCAGCCGCGCGGGGCCGCCAGCCCACGGCACGCTCCGCGCCCTCCCCGGACGCGCTCGAGTCCCTCTTCCCCATGGCCCCGCCGGCGAGCGAGCAGCTCGACCCGGCCTTTGCTCGCCACGGCTTCGCACGAACGCCGGTCCGCGCCTCAGGCAAGTCCCGGGCGCCGCGCCTGCACGATCCGATCAACTTCGCCTTTCGCCTTCGCCGCCTGCTCGGCCTCGGCGTGCGCGCCGAGGTGATCCGCATCCTGCTCACCATCCGCGCTCCGCGCCTGTCCAGCGGCGCCATCCACGCCGACGCCGCTTTCGCCCAGCGCAACGTCCGTGAAGGCCTGGCCCACCTGCACGAGGCCGGGGTGATCGACGTCGTCCGCGTCGCCGACGATCGCCACTACGCCATCGCCCACGGCGAGTGGGCCACGCTCCTGCGCCTGGGTTCGGCGCCCGACCTGCCGTTGCACTACGACTGGATCCCCGCGCTCCGCGCACTCACCCGGATCCACACGTGGCTCCTCGATCCGCACCTCGAAGCGCTGTCGCCCTATCTGCTCGCCAGCCAGGCCCGCACGCTCACCGACGAGATCGCCGGCGACCTCGACTACGTCGGCATCCCGGCTGGGCTCCACCGCACCCACGGCGCTGACGGCTGGGAGCGGCTCGTCTCCGTCACACGCACGGCGATCGGCAACGTGCGACGCCTCGGGTAGCCGGCGTGGGAGCGCCATAGAACGACGAAAGCCCCTGGCGAGAGGGGCTTCCGGGCTGACTTCTTCTTGCGAAGAAGCCAATAGCGGGGGCGGGATTCGAACCCGCGACCTTCGGGTTATGAGCCCGACGAGCTACCAGACTGCTCCACCCCGCGGCGGTGCGACCAATATAGCAACGCTTCGCCGCCGCTCGGGGTGGTACGGCGGGGTCAGCCGCCGCGCTGGCGCTCGAGGTCGTCGTCGCCGCTGGGGGCGCGCGACGGGTCCTCCTCCATCTCGCGCTTGAAGTCCTCGACGCTCTCGTCGCCGGCCTGCTCCTGGGCGGCCTCGTCGGCCTGCTTGCTCGACTCTGTCTCCATAGGGTGGAGCTACCCATGGCCCGCGTCTTCCTCTCCCGCGAGCTGCCGTTCGCGGCGATCGACCGCCTCCGCGCCGCCCACGACGTCGACGTGTGGGAGGGCTCCCTCCCGCCGACCCCGCAGCAGCTCCGCGACTGCGCCGCGGGCGCGCACGGCCTCCTCACGATGCTCACCGACCGCGTCGACGCGGACCTTCTCGATGCCGCCCCGCAGCTCCGCGCGATCGCCAACTTCGCCGTCGGCTCGGACAACATCGACCTGGACGAGACCGCCAGGCGCGGGATCCCCGTCGGCGTCACGCCCGACGTCCTCACCGGCGCCACCGCGGACCTGACGTTCGCGCTGATCCTCGCCGCCGCCCGCCGGCTGCCCGAGGCCGAGCGGAACGTCCGCACCGGCGGGTGGCTGACGTGGGAGCCCGCCGGCTTCCTCGGTCTGGAGCTCGAGGGCGCGACGATCGCGATCGTCGGCGCGGGGCGGATCGGGCAGGCCGTCGCGCGCCGCGCCCGTGGGTTCGGCATGCGCGTGATCGAGGTGCGGTCGAAGGACCCGCTCGCGCCCGCGCTGCGCGAGGCCGACGTCGTGTCCCTCCACACGCCCCTCACGGCGAAGACCCGCCACCTCATCGACGAGCAGGCGCTGCGGCAGATGAAGCCCACGGCGATCCTCGTCAACACCGCCCGCGGCGGGGTCGTCGACCACGACGCGCTCGGCCGCGCCCTCCACGCCGGCACCATCGCCGCCGCCGCGCTCGACGTCACCGACCCGGAGCCCCTTCCCGCCAGCGACCCGCTCCTCTCCGCGCCCAACCTGATCGTGCTGCCGCACATCGGATCGGCCACCCACATCGCGCGCGAGCGGATGGCGGAGCTGGCAGTGCAGAACCTCCTCGCGGGCCTCGCCGGCGAGCCGCTCCCCCACCCCGCTCGCTAGATGGCACAGCGCTGGTAGCCTTCTGCCATGCGCACCACCATCGACGCGGCGGGCCGGATCGTCGTCCCGAAGACGCTTCGCGACCAGCTCGGCTTCGCCCCGGGGACGGAGCTCGAGGTGGATGCGGTCGACGGCCGCCTGGAGGTCGTCGTCCCGTCACGTGTGCGCGTCGAACGCGGCCCCCACGGCGTCCGTCTCGTCGCCGGCGACGAGCCGGCCACGCCGCTCACCGCCGACGAGGTCCGCGACCTGCTCGACCGGGGCCGGCGCTGACCGCCGACACGAGCGTCGTCGTCGCGGCGCTGTCGGGCTGGCACGAGCAGCACGACGACGCAGCACGGGCGCTCGAGCCGATCACGGTGCTGCCGGCGCACGCGCTGCTGGAGACCTACTCGGTGCTGACACGGTTGCCTTCAGGGTTGGCGGCTGCCCCCGCCGTCGCCGCAGCCGTGCTGCGCGAACGGTTCCCCGACCCGCCACTCCGGCTCGCCGCCCGCGATCACGCGAAGCTGCTCGATCGGCTCGCCTCCGCCGACGTCTACGGAGGCGCGAGCTACGACGCCCTCGTGGCGCTCGAAGCGCACGCGCACGACCGTCCGTTGCTGACGCTCGACCGGCGGGCGCAGCAGACGTACCGGCGGCTCGGCGTGCGGTTCGAGGTCGTCGGCCCGCCGCCGAGCTAGGGTCCGCGCCATGCGCGTCTCCGTCGTCGACATCGGTACGAACTCGACCCGCCTGCTGGTCGCCGAGGTGGAGGACGGGCGGGTGACCGCCGAGCTGGTGCGGGAGTCGCGGGTGACGCGGCTGGGGCAGGGCGTGGACGCGAGCGGCGCGCTGGCCGACGAGGCGATGGGCCGCGTGTTCGCGGTGCTCGACGACTACCGCCGGATGATCGACGAGCACGACGCGGGCGAGCGGACGGTCGCGGTGCTCACGAGCGCCGTGCGGGACGCGTCGAACGGCACGGAGTTCACGGCCGTCGTGCGCGACCGCTACGGCCTCGACGCGCGCGAGATCCCCGGGACCGAGGAGGCGCAGCTCACCTTCCTCGGCGCCACGAGCGAGCGGGACGCGAGCGGGGACGACGGCGCGATCGTCGTCATCGACATCGGCGGCGGTTCGACCGAGCTGGTCGTCGGCCACGGCCGCGACGTCTCGTTCTTCGTCTCGCTCCAGATGGGCGTCGTCCGCATGACCGAGCGGCACATCGCGCACGACCCGCCACAGCAGGACGAGCTGGCGGCGCTCCGCGCGCAGGTCGCCGACGTCATCCGCGACGGCGTGCCCGAGGACGTGCGCCGCAGCGTGACCGGCGCCGTCGCCGTGGCGGGCACCGCGACCTCCGCCGCCGCGATCGACCTGAAGCTCGACCCGTACGACCCCGAGCGGGTCCACGGCCACGTCATGACCCCCGCGCAGCTCGACGAGGAGCTGGCGATGCTCGCGGCGATGGAGAACGAGCAGCGCCGCGACGTGCCCGGGTTGCATCCCGACCGCGCCCCGACGATCGTGGCCGGCGTCTGCCTCCTCCTGGAGGTCCTCGACGCGTTCGGGGCGGACCGCGTCGAGGTCTCCGAGCACGACATCCTGCGCGGTGCCGCGCTCCGCCGGGCGACGGACTGACGCGTCGCGCCGCCGCTCCGCCTGGGCCCCTAGCGCGGCCTAGTCAGAACGGGGGCGTGCAGTGGACGGATGTTCGATGTGTGTCGGGCCAGGTGAACGCCGATACTGCAACTGGCCGGGGACGAGCACTTGCTCCAACCGGCTCCATAGGCCGAGCGAAGCCGTTAGATCGGCGCCTCCCGCCGTTCGGTCGATTACAACCCGGCCCTTTCATGGCACGTACCCCTGCCCGTCCTGACGGGGCCACTTTTGGAAGCCGCCTCTCTGAGGCGGCTTCCATTGTTTTCAGGCGAGGTTGGACTTGCGGGGGTAGACGACCGTGGGATCGGTGAGCACGTTCACGAGCGCCGGGAGGCCGGAGGAGAACGCGCGCTCGAGGGCGGGGACGACGTCGTCGGGCGTGCGGACCAGCTCGCCGTGGCCGCCGAGGGCCTCGACGACGTGGTCGTAGCGGCGCTCGGGGACGAGGTCGGCCGCGACGGAGTAGCCGTAGAGGAACTCCATCGGGTGCTTCTCCAGCGCCCAGATGCCGTTGTTGCCCATCACGCCGACGACGTTGACGCCGTGCCGGTTCAGCGTGTCGAACTCCATCCCGCTGAAGCCGAACGCGCCGTCGCCGAGCAGCAGGACGACCTGCCGGTCCGGGTGCGCGAGCTTGGCCGCCAGCGCGTAGCCGGGGCCGGAGCCGAGGCAGCCGTACGGGCCCGGGTCGAGCCAGCAGCCCGGCTCGTAGGACTCGATCAGGCGGCCGGCGTAGGAGACGAAGTCGCCCCCGTCGCAGACGATGATCGCGTCGCGGTCGAGCACCTTGGCCAGCTCGTGGTAGAGCCGCACCGGATGGAGCGGGCCGCGCGGGTCGGAGCGCTCCTCCGCCTCCGCCTCCCGCTTCGACGTCTCGTCCGCGCGCAGGTGCGAGACCCACGACGACGTGTCCACGCCGCGGCCCGCGGCGGCCGACTCGCGCAGCGCGTCGAGCGTCGCCGGCAGCGCCCCGTACAGCTCCGCCGCCACCGGCCGCGGGTGGTCGCGCCCCGGCTCGGCGACGTCGAGCACGATCAGCTCCGTCTCCTCGCCGAACGACGCCCCGAAGCCGAGCCGGAAGTCCATCGGCACGCCGATCACCAGCGCGACGTCCGCGCCCTTGAGCCCCGTCCCGCGGGCCCGCGAGAAGAACAGCGGGTCGTCCGCCGGCACGCACCCGCGCGCCAGGCCGTTCAAGAACACGGGGATGCCGAGCTCGGTCGAGAGCGCGCGCAGCGCGTCCTCGCCGCGCCCCCAGTACAGGTTCGTCCCGGCCATGATCACTGGCCGCTCGGCGTCGCGCAGCAGCGCCGCGGCGCGCTCGACGCCCTCGGCCGCCGGCCCCTCCCACGCCTTCGGGAGCGGTGCGCCCTCGTCGGGCTCCGGCGCCTCCATGAAGACGTAGTCCATCGGCAGGTCCACGAACGTCGGGCCCGTGTGGGGCGTCACCGCGGTCCGCAGCGCCTCGTCCACCAGCGCGGGGATCTCGGCCGTGGAGTCCGGCGTCGCCGCGAGCTTGGTCAGCGGCCGCACGAACGGGACGTGGTCGATCTCCTGCAGCGACCCCATTCCCCACCGCATCGCGGGCGCGCGCCCGCCGAGCACGAGCATCGGCGAGTTGTTCATCTGCGCGGAGCCGAGCGCGCTCATCCCGTTCGTCACGCCCGGGCCGGCGGTCAGCGCCGCGACGCCCGGCTCGCGCGTCACCTTCGCCCAGCCCTCCGCCGCGAACGCCGCCGCCTGCTCGTGGCGGACGTCGACGATGTCGATGCCCTCCTCGCGGCAGCCGTCGTAGACGGAGAACAGGTGCCCGCCGGAGAGCGTGAAGAGCTTCGTGACGCCGTGCGCCTTCAGGCGCTTGGCGACGAGCCGCCCTCCGTGGAGGGACTGCGAGGTGGTGTCCGTCGACATGCCGTCAAACTTACGCTCTCGACGCCGCCGGCGACTCCGTCAGCGCGGCGAAGAGCGAGACCTGCGCGCGCTTGCCCTTCAGCGCGATCCCGGGCCGCTCGGCGAAGCCGCCGTACGGCAGCGTCAGCAGCCGCCGCGTCGCCTCCGTCAGCAGGATGTCGTCGCCGGTCACGCGCGTCGCCTCCTCCACCCGCGCCGCGGTGTTGACCGCGTCGCCGATGACGGTGAACTCGACGTGCCCGCCGCCGCCGAGCGTCCCCGCCAGCACCGGCCCGGAGTTGATGCCGACGCCGATCCGCAGCCGCTCGCCGTAGATCCGCTGCACCTCGGAGGTGATGTGCAGCGCGGCGAGCACCGCGCGGTCCGCGTGGTCGTCGAGTCGCTTGGGCGCGCCGAAGACGCCGAGCAGCCCGTCGCCGATGAACTTGTTCGCGTGCCCGCCGTGACGCTCGAGGATCGGGACGACGTGGCCGTAGAACCGGTTCAGCTCCGCGACGACGTCGTGCGCGCTCATCGTCTCGGCCAGCGCGGTGAACCCGCGGATGTCGAGGAAGAGGACCGAGACCTCGACCTCCTCACCGCCCAGGTCGGTCGTCCCTTCCTCCAGCACGCGCTCGACCACGCCCGGGTCGACGAACGCGCCGAACGCCTCGCGCAGCGCCTCGCGCTCCTCCAGCCCGGCGACCATCTGGTTGAACGAGCGGGCCAGCGCGCCGGTCTCGTCCGTCGCCAGCACCGGCACGCGCACGCCGCGCTCGTCCGCCGCCACCCGCTCGGTCGCCCGGCGCAGCGCCTGCAGCTGGTCGGTCACCGAGCGCGCGAGGAGGATCGTCAGCTCCAGCGAGATCGTGAACGAGACGACGACCGCGACCGCGACGCTCCACCCCAGGTCCGCGAGGTTCTGGCCGTCGCGCGCGGCGCTGATCCCGCTCACCAGCACGCCGGTGACGACGTTCATCGCCGGCAGCGCGAGGAGGAGCTTCCACTTGAGCGGGACGCTCGCGACGGCCAGCGCGCCGCGGTCGGGCAGGTCGCACGACATGTCCTCCACCACCGGGCGAAGCAGGACCTCCATCCCGAAGTAGCGCAGCAGCACGCCGTAGACGAGGAGCACCGCGGCGCCGGCGGCGAGGATGAAGAACGCGACCGGCTCGAGCCCGAGCAGCAGCGTCACGAAGAGCGCGACCGGGACGACGTTGAAGAGCACCGCGATCCAGCGCCCGCGCGTGACGAAGTTGACCGGCAGGCCCGCGAGCGCGATCCACGCGCGGGAGGCGGCCTCGGGCGAGCGGTCGCCGTGGAGCCACGGCTGCGCGGGCGCGGTCAGCCGCAGCGCGACGCGCAGGCCGAGGAGGTTCTCCAGCAGCACGAGGCCGACGACGGCGCCCGCGATCGCCGCGAGCTCGCCGCCCGTCATGTCCTGGTAGAGCCGCAGCAGCGCGACGCCGAAGAGACCGACCGCGTAGGCGAGCGCGAACAGCGCGACGAGGGCCACCGGCGGGTACCGGGGGCCGAGTCGTCGGTAGGCCAGCTGCAGCCCGCGCTCCAGCATTGCCTTCAGAGAGTAAGAGAGCGGCGCTACCCGGCGCGGAGGGCGGCTGGCGTCTGCGCCGCGGCGACCGCCTCGGCGAAGCGGTCCTCGCCGGCGAACATCAGCCGGCCGACGCGCAGGGCGGGCAGCCGGTCGGCGCCGTGCTCGAACGCCTTGCGGGCGCGCTCCTCCATCACCGCGTCGCGGCGCGCGTCG
>DATMVO010000366.1:0-2666 GCA_035563115.1 Solirubrobacteraceae bacterium | reverse complement strand
CGGCGAGCGGCGCGGCTTCGCGTCCGGCCGGTTCGGCGGCCGCGCGGTGACGCTCCCCTACGTCCCGAACGCCTCGCAGATCACCGGCAAGGCGGGCGAGCGGTCGTTCGAGGGGAACGTCGCCTGGTACCGGACGACGCTGAGGGTGCCGAAGACGGGCCGCTACGCGCTGCGCTTCGAGTCGATCAACCACGAGGCCGAGGTGTGGCTGGACGGCGAGCGGATCGGCGGCCACGTCGGCACGTACCTGCCGTTCGAGCTGCGGCCGGCGCTGGACGCGGGGCGCGAGCACACGCTCGTCGTGCGCGCGGACTGGCGGGACCCGGACGAGATGAAGGCGACCGGCTGGCACCGCGCGTGGTTCAACTACGGCGGCATCAACCGCGAGGTGACGATCCGCCCGTTCGACGGGCCGGAGGTGTCGTCCGCGGCGGTGCAGACGCAGGTGAACGCGGGGATCGCGACCGTGCAGGTGACCGCGCGGCTGCGCGGCGAGGGCGCCGTCACCGGCCGCCTGCGCCGCGGCGACCAGACCGTCGACCTGCGCTTCACCGGTGGGCGCTCCGCGCCGACCGCGACCGCGACGATCCGCGAGGCCGCCCTGTGGGCGCCCGGGTCGCCGAACCTCTACACGCTCGAGCTCGACGTCGCCGGCAAGCCCGCGTGGCGCGGGAAGGTCGGCCTGCGCGAGATCCGCCGCGACGGGGCGAAGCTGCTGCTCAACGACGAGCCGATCAAGCTCCGCGGCGCGTCGCTGCACGAGGACGTCAAGGGGCGCGGCGACGGGCTCCACCCGGCCGACGAGGCGGAGATCGTCCGCGACCTGACCGAGCTGGGCGCCAACGCCACGCGCGCGCAGCACCCGCTCAGCCCGTCGCTGGTCGAGCAGCTCGACGCGAAGGGGATCCTGATCTGGATGGGCGTCGGCCCGGTCGACGCGCCGGGCGCGTGGACGTCGCGCGGGCGCAAGCTCGTCGCGCAGGCCAAGGCCCGCGTGCGCGCGTCGCTGTCGCAGCTCCAGACGCACCCGTCGGTCTTCGCGTGGAACCTCGCCAACGAGGTCGCCGGCCAGGGCCACCCGGCCGGCCAGGCCGCGTACATCGACGACATGGCCGAGGAGCTCCACCGCCGCGACCCGGGCCGGCTCGTCGCGCTCGACGTGTGGGGCTCGCACGCGCCGCGCGAGGACGGGCCGATGTACCAGCACGTCGACGCGATCGGGTGGACGAACTACCTCGGCTGGTACGAGGCGCCCGACGCGACGCCCGCCGAGCTGCGGCAGCTGATCGTGTCGAAGCTCGGCGCGCTCCAGGAGGTCTTCCCGGACAAGGTCATGCTCGTGACCGAGTTCGGCGCCGAGGGCTCGGCCAAGAACCCGTCCGCCAAGCCCGGCGGCTTCGGCTTCCAGCAGCGCGTCCTCCAGACCCACATCCGCACGTACGCGCAGCAGCCCGGCGTCAGCGGCATGCTCATCTGGAACCTGCGCGACTTCGGCGTCATCCCCACCTTCGGCGGCGGCTCCATCCGCGAGGTCGTCGACGAGATCACCCTCGTCCCCGGCCTCAACGAGAAGGGCCTGTGGGACTACGACGGGCGGCCCAAGCCGGCCGTCGCCGCCGTGCAGGCCGAGTTCGCCAAGGCCGCGAGCCGCTAGGCCAGGCCGACGGAGACGTCGCGCGCGTCGGGCTCGAGCCAGCGCGCGACGCGCTCGGCCTCGTCGAGGAGCGGGCGCTTCGCGCGGATCCGGACGCCGGGGAAGGGGTCGAGCTGGAGCGTGGCGGCGGCGCGCTTGGTCGTCAGCGTCCAGGTGCCGGCGGCGGTGCCGTCGACCAGGAAGACGGCCTTGACGCGCAGGTTCTTCGTGACGACGAGCGGGCGGTGCTCGTCGGCGATGGTGCGGGAACGGTCGTCGTGGGCGAGGAGGAGCTGGTCGAACTCGCCGAGGAGCCGGGGCGGGGCCGGAGTGTCCGCCGGCGGGCGTGGGGCGTCGGGGAGATCGAAGAGCTCGCGGCGCGGGGCGTGCTCGGCGCGGAACGTGACGAGGCGGTCGCGGAGGGCGTCGAACGTGGGCTTGAGGCCCTTGAGGCCCGACCACGCCTGCGCGTCGGCGACCGACGCGGGGCCGAACGCGGCGAGGTAGCGGAGGACGAGCGCCTCGCGGGCGGCGTCGGCTCCCGCCGCGGGCTCGACCGGCGCGACCGCGAACGCGGCGTCGCGTGGGAACCCGAACGGGTCGGCGGACGGCACCATCGTGAGCGGCAGGAGCATCCGCGCGCAGAACCCGAGCGCGCGCTCGTGGACGTCCGGGAACCGCTCGACCAGCGCGGCGCGCAGGGCGGTGAAGGTGCGGGGCTCCTCAGCGAGGAGCGCGCGGGCGACCGGCAGGACGCCGGCGGCGTCGAGCCCCTCCGCGCGGGCGCCGAGCACCTTCCGGACGGCGGCCTCGTCGCTCGACACCAGCGTGCGCCACGCGGCGAAGTCGGCCGCGGTGACGAGGTGGAGGGTGCCCCGCATCAACGTTCCGCGCAGCAGGGCGCCGGAGCGGATGGGCGCGAGGAGGTCGTCGCGCGCGAAGCCGTCGAGGCGGGCGTGCAGCGCGAGGAACGGCGGCTTGGGCTCCTGCGCGTGGAGCCCCGCGAGGCGGTCGACCGCCTCCACCGCCCCGA
>DATMVO010000365.1:0-4431 GCA_035563115.1 Solirubrobacteraceae bacterium | reverse complement strand
GCGCCCGTACTCGCGGCGGCTGGTCTCGTCGTCGAGCACCGCGCGCAGCGCGTCGGCCAGCCGGTCCGGGTCGCGCGGCGGCACGTGCACGCCGGTGATCCCGTCGACCACCGTGTCGATCATCCCGCCGACCGCCGAGGCGACGACCGGGACGCCGCACGCCATGGCCTCCAGCGGCACGATCCCGAACGGCTCGTACCACGGCGCGCACACGACCACGTCGGCCGAGCGCAGCAGCGCGGGGAGGTCGTCGCGCGAGACGCGGCCGCGCAGGTCGACGCGGTCCAGCACGCCCGAGTCGCGCGCGATCCCGGCGATGCGGACCGCCTCGGTGTCGTCCATCAGGTGCGCCTTGTCCGGGCCGCCGGCGATGACCAGCTCGGCGTCCGGCACGTCGGCCAACGCGCGGACGAGGTTGCCGACGCCCTTGCGCTGCACGAGCCGCGAGACGCCGACGATCCGCCGCACGCCCGGCGTGCGCGGCTCCACCGGTCCCTCGGGCGAGAACCGCTCGAGGTCGACGCCGCACGGGATGACCGTGACGCGCTCGCTGTCGGCGCCCAGCCGCATCAGCTCGAACGCCTCGTCGGTGCAGGTCGCGACGATCCGGTCGACGCCGCGGACGATCTCGCGCTCGATCTCCAGCCGCGGGCCGGGGCTCGTGTCCAGCTCGCCCTGGTAGCGCTTCTTGACGACGCCCAGCGCGTGGAAGGTCTGCACGACCGGGATCCCGTGCCCGCGCGCCGCGCGGAGCGCCGCGTGGCCGGACATCCAGAAGTGCGCGTGGACGACGTCGGGCCGCCACTGCGCCCAGGCGTCGCGCAGCTCCGACGCGAACTGGCCCATGTGCGGCAGCAGGTCGTCCTTGGGGAGCACGGCCGCCGGGCCGGCGTCCACGTGCTCGACGATCAGGTTCGGCGCGAGCCGCACCTGCTTGGCGAGCGCCGCGTCGTCGCGCCGCGTGTAGACCACGACCTCGTGGCCACGGCGCGCCAGCGCCCCCGCCAGCGCGGCGACGTGCACGTTCTGCCCGCCCGCGTCCGCTCCGCCCAGCACCGCCAGCGGGCTGGCGTGCTCCGACACCATCGCGATCCTCATGCCGTCACCTCCCGTGCCGCGACCTCGCGCAGCGTCCGGTCCCAGTCCCCCAGGAACCGCTCGAGTCCGTAGCGGCCCAGGGCCGCCTCCCGCGCGCGACGGCCGTCCTCGGCCGCGCGCTCCGGATCCTGTACGTACGACCTGACCGCGTCGACCAGCACGTCGACGTCGGTGGACAGCACGCCCGCCCCCGCAGGCACCGCCTCGATCGCCTCGGTCGTGGCGAGGCCCACCACCGGCATACCCAGATGCATCGCCTCCAGCAGCGAGAGGCCGAGCGAGGTCCAGCGGATCGGGTGGGTGTAGACCCGCCGCCTGCCCAGCTCGCCGTGCATCTCCGACTGCGGCACGTCCTCGAAGCCGCCCAGCTCGCCCGCGCCCATGCCGAAGAGGTCGATCGGGGCGGCGGTCTCGAACCGGGGCAGCAGATCCGTGCCGGTCACGCGCCCGCGCCGGCGGGCCTCGTTGATGACCACGGCCTGGTGCGGCAGCTCGCCGGTGTAGCGGTGGCCGGGATCGACGATCCCGTGCTCGATCACCGTCGTCGGCGCGCCGCCGCAGTCCCAGAAGAGGTCGTTGAAGTGGGTCACGTGCGCGATGAGGACGTCCTCGCGGTCCGCGGCCGGGTGGCGCATCTCCGTGATGCGGCCCTGCGGCGCGTTGTGCTCGACGTAGACGCACGGGACGTCTGCGCCTGGGCGCCGGCCCGTCCACTCCTCGCACAGCTGGTCGAGCTCGTGTGGGCGCTGGAGGAGGACGACGTCGAACTCGGTGTCGCGCAGCTCGTCGGGCGTCGCCTCGGTGACGGACGCCGGCCAGTCCCACGTCTGCGCGCGCCCGCGCCCGTCCGGCCCGCGGTCGGGGAGGACGGGGACGACGTACTCGTGCTCGCCCTGGACGAACGCCGTCGTCCACGACCCGTGCACGTGCCACAGCAGGATCCTCATGCGACCGCCTCCTCGCGGACGGCGAGGCGGCCGACCGCGGCCACGACGCGCTCGGTTTCCACGCCCTCCAGGCACGGGTGGCCGGCGACGGGGCAGTCGCGCGCCCGGCATCCGGCGCAGGGCACGCCGACGTACAGCAGCTCGTGCGGCACCGCCCACGGGCGCCAGCGGACCTCGGGCACGGTCGGCGCGTAGAGCGACGCGACCGGCGTGCCGACGGCGGCGGCCAGGTGGGCGGGACCGGTGTTGCCGACGACGATGCACGCGGCGTCGCGGATGACGGCGGCCAGCTCGTGGAGCGTGGTGCGGCCGCCGAGGTCGGTGCCGTCGTCGCCGGCGACGTAGGCGGTCAGCTCGCGCTCGGACGGGCCGCCGGTGACGAGGACGTCCCAGCCGTCGGCGGCGAGGGCTCCGACCAGCTCGCGGTTGCGCCGCGGCGCCCAGGCGCGCGCGGTGACCGAGGCGCCGGGGTGGACGACGACGTAGCTCTCCGGCAGCTCGAGCTCCGGGAGGGGCGCGGGCGTGACCGCGAGCGCGCCGTCGTCGCCGGGTGGGAGGGTGAAGCCCATCTCGGCGGCCAGCGCCAGCGAGCGCTCGACCTCGTGGACGTCGTCGGAGATCTTGTGGCGGACGTCGAGGAGGGAGCCGGGGTAGTCGACGCTCGTCGCGCCGATCCGCGGGACGCCCGCGAGGCGGAGGAGGAGCGCGAGCGGCAGCGGGCTCTGGTGGAACGAGCTGAGGATCACCGCGACGTCGGGCCTACAGGCGCGGACCTCGTCGACCAGCGCGTCCATCGCCTCCTGCGTGACCGGCTCGGGGTGCGCGTCGATCCACGGGCAGTGGTGGGTGAGCACCTCGTCCACGCCCGGGAGGAGCTGGGCCGCGCCGCGGCCGCGCGGGCCGCACAGGTACGTGACCCGGTCGGCCCCCGCGGCGAACGCGCGCACGGCCGGGCCGGAGAGGAGGACGTCGCCGTCGTTGTCCATCCGTGCGACGAGGACGTGGGTCATGCGCGCGCCCCTCCGAGGAGGAGATCGACGGCGCTGAGGAGGTCGGGCGCCACCTCGGGCGCGTCCTCGATCTCCTCGGCGCGGGTGATCGGGGTGGGGACAAGGACGCCGCGGGCGCCGGCGGCGCGGGCGGCCTGGACGTCGGCGCCGATGTCGCCGATCACCGCGCACCGCTCCGGCTTCACGCCGAGCTGCTCGGCCGCGCGCAGGACGAGGCCGGGCGCGGGCTTGCGGCAGGCGCAGTCGTCATCGGGGCCGTGCGGGCAGTAGAGCCACGGCCCGAGCCCGCCGACCAGCTCGTCCACGCGCGCGTTGACGGCGTGGACCTGATCCTCGGTGATCATCCCGCGCGCGACGCCGCTCTGGTTGGAGATGACGGCGAGCGGGATCCCGGCGTCGCGTAGCTTCGCGACCGCCTCGCGTGCGCCCGGGACGAGCTCCACCTTCGCCGGGTCGCCGTTGTACGGCACGTCGATGACGAGGGTGCCGTCGCGGTCGAAGAGGACGGCGTCGACGGCGGGCGCGGGCGCGGGCGCCCACGGCTTCGCACCGCCGGCACGGCGCACGCGCGCCTCGCCCTTCGCGCGATGGAACGTGGCGACGGGCGGGATGAGCGCGCTCGTCGCGACCATCTTCAGGATCTCGTCCGGCGTCCGCGGGCCCGGCGCGATCCGCTGCCAGGCGAACGTCGCGGTCTCGGCCAACCACGCCGCGCCGAGCAGCGCCGCCGCGCGCGGGCGGCCGGCCGCGGCGAAGGCGAGCGCGCTCGCGCCGACCGCCGTCGTCGTCGCGCTCCGGCGCAGGCGCCCACGCGGCGCGTCGGCCTTCGCGCGCCAGTCCGCCCCGTGGATCGCGCGCATCAGCGCGTCGTCCGCGTTCCCCCGCTGGAGCTTCACGCTGACGTGCCACGCCGCCGGCCGGACCGGATGGTGGATCGTCCGCGACCCGCGCGCCAGCGTCCGCCCCGCGGTGATCGCGCGCACGGCCAGGTCGGCGTCCTCGCGGTACGCGCGCGGGAACCGCTCGTCG
This sequence comes from Solirubrobacteraceae bacterium, assembly GCA_035563115.1. Taxonomy (GTDB): domain Bacteria; phylum Actinomycetota; class Thermoleophilia; order Solirubrobacterales; family Solirubrobacteraceae; genus CADCVT01. The sequence goes on along the minus strand of DATMVO010000365.1, from coordinate 347 downwards.
AAGCCGCCCAACGACGCCAGCACCGTGCGCCGGTAGGCCATGTCGGCGGTCGCCCACGCGGCGCCCTCCAGCCCCTGGACGTTGCGCTCCCAGTCGGTCGGCGCGCGCCCGGACGGCACGGGGACCTCGATCCGCCCCTGCGACGCGTCCACGCCCTCGCGCAGATCCTCCGCCAGCCGCTCCGCCCAGTCGGCGGTCACGAGCACGTCGTCGTCCAGGAACGCGACCCACTCGGCCGTCGCCGCCCGCCAGCCCACGTTCCGCGCCGCCGCCGGCCCGTCCGCCCGGCCGCGCACGACCTCGACGCCCGCGGGCACCTCCAACGGCGCGCCGTCCGCGCCCGGGCG
>DATMVO010000364.1:0-32895 GCA_035563115.1 Solirubrobacteraceae bacterium | reverse complement strand
GCGCGCGGCGCGGACCGCACCCCGCTCGACGGCGAGCGGGCCGACGTGCTCGTCTGCGGCGCGTCGTTCGCGGGGTTGGCGGTCGCCCGCGAGCTGGCCGGCAGCGGCGCCGACGTCCTCGTCGTCGACCGCTACGAGGTGGGGGAGCGAGCCACCAGCGCCTGCGCCGCGCCGACGCCGTGGCTGCACGCGATGGGCGTCGCGGGCGCGATCCGCCAGGAGCTGCCGGCGATGCGGTTCACCACGCCGCACGCGTCGGTCCGCCTGGACCTGCCCTGGAGCTGGTCGTCCTTCGACTACCGCGAGCTCTGCACGCTGCTCGCCGCGCAGACGGACGCGCGCTTCGAGACGGCGAAGGTCGAGCGACGCACCGGCGGCGGCGTGCTGACCGACCGCGGGGAGCTGCAGGCGCCGCTCGTCGTGGACGCGCTCGGGTGGCGGCGGGTGCTCGGCGAGGACGGGTACCAGCCGCCGGACGCGCCGCTCAGCCGCGGCCTGGAGGTCCACGCGCCGCACGACGGAAGCCGCGACGAGCTGCACTGCTGGGTCGAGCGCGGGCTCGTCCGCCGCGGCTACGGCTGGAGCGTGCCCGCCGGACAGGAGGTCCGCGTCGGGGTGGGCTCGTACGACCCGCACCAGCACGTCAAGCAGCCGACCGTCGCGCTGGCCGAACGCGAGGACGCCGAGCGCGAGCACTTCCAGGGCAACTGGTTCCCGCACCGGCTCCGCCCCGCCGCGGACCGGCGCACGTTCTTCGCCGGCGACAGCGCCGGCCACTGCTTCCCGCTCTCAGGCGAGGGCATCCGAACGGCCTTCTACTTCGGCATCGCGGCGGGTCGCGAGATCGGCGCGGTGCTCGACGGCCGGCGCAGCCTCGACACCGCGCTCGCCCGCCACGCCGGCTTCAGCGCCGCCCACGCGCCCGCCTTCCGGCGCGCGCTGGCGCTCCAGAGGATCGTCCCCGCGCTCCCGCCGCGGCTGCTCACGGCGGCCCTGCGCCGGTTCGAACCGCTGACCGATCGCGCCTTCTCGTGGTACCTGGATCAGGCCCACCCGCGCTTCGCCACCTAAGATCGGGCGCGTGGACATCCGCTACGACGACCAGGGCTACGTCCCGGTCGTGATCCAGGACTGGGGCACCGGCGAGGTGCTGACCCTCGCCTACGCCAACGAGGAGGCCGTCACGCTCACCCGCGAGACCGGCGAGCTGCACCTCTGGAGCCGGTCCCGGAACGAGCTGTGGCGCAAGGGCGCGACGAGCGGGAACACGCAGAAGGTCCGGGCGCTGAGGCTGGACTGCGACGGCGACGCGCTGCTCGCGCTCGTCGAGCCCGCCGGGCCGGCCTGCCACACGGGCGCGCGGACGTGCTTCCACAACGGGGTCGACGACGAAGGCCTGGACGGGGCGCTCGCGCCGCACGAGGTGCTGCCGGAGCTGGAGCGCACGCTCGCCGCGCGCGCCGCCGAGCGGCCCGAGGGCTCCTACACCGTCGAGCTGCTGGAGAACCCGGCGCTGATCGGCGAGAAGGTCGAGGAGGAGGCCGAGGAGGTCGCCCGCGCCGCGCGCGAGGAGACCGACGACCGGGTCGACAACGAGGCCGCCGACGTCCTGTACCACCTGCTCGTCCTGCTGCGCTCGCGCGGCCGGTCGCTGGCCGACGCCGCGAGGATCCTCGATGGCCGCCGTCGCTGACGCCCCGCCCTTCGAGGTCAGCCCCTCCGTCGAGGAGGTGCGGGAGCTGGCGAAGACCTACAACGTCGTCCCGCTCCGCACGACCTTCATCGACGACGTCGAGACGCCGGTCTCCGCCTTCCTCAAGCTCCGCGGCACGCAGCCGCAGACGCCGGCCTTCCTCTTGGAGTCCGCCGAGCGCGGCCAGGTCGTCGGCCGCTACAGCTTCATCGGCGTCCGCCCGAGCAAGGTCATCCGCTGGAGCCTCGGCGACCCCGGCGACCCGTACGCGATCGCCGCGGAGGAGGTCGGCCGCCACCGTCAGGCGCCGCTGGACGACCTCCCGCCGTTCTCCGGCGGCGCCGTCGGCCTCTTCGGCTACGACCTCGTCCGCACCGTCGAGACCACGCTCGGCGAGCCGAACCCGGACCCGGTCGGCCTCCCCGACATGGCGCTGATGCTCAGCGACGTGCTCGTGGTCTTCGACCACCTCAAGCACACCGTCACGATCCTCGTGAACGTCTACGCCGAGTCGCCCGACGAGGTCGACGCCGCCTACGAGGACGCGCTGGCGACGATGCGCAAGGCGCGCGGGCTGCTCGCAGGGCCGGTCCCCAGCTTCGGCGTGCGCGACCGGTTCGACCGCCCGGCGTTCTCCTCCAACCTCACGCGCGAGGAGTTCGAGGCCAACGTCAGCCGGATCGTGAAGTACATCCACGCCGGCGACGCCTTCCAGGTGGTCCCGTCGCAGCGCTGGAGCGCGGACCTGGGTCTCGACCCGTTCAGCGTCTACCGCGGCCTGCGGGTCGTCAACCCGAGCCCGTACATGTACTTCCTGGACTTCCAGGACTTCCAGATCGCGGGCGCGTCGCCCGAACCGCTGCTCACCGTCACCGGCCGGCGCGCATCCACGCGCCCCATCGCCGGCACGCGCCCCCGCGGCGCGAACGCGGCGGAGGACGCGGCGATCGCCGAGGATCTGCTCGCCGACGAGAAGGAGCGGTCCGAGCACGTCATGCTCGTCGACCTCGGCCGCAACGACCTGGGCCGTGTCTGCGAGTACGGGTCGGTGCAGGTCGACGACTTCATGGCCGTCGAGACCTACAGCCACGTGATGCACATCGTCAGCTCCGCCTCCGGCACGCTCCGCGAGGACGTCGGCCCGATGGACGCGCTGCGCTCGATCCTCCCGGCGGGCACGCTGAGCGGCGCGCCGAAGGTGCGGGCGATGGAGATCATCGACGAGGTGGAGCCCATCAAGCGCGGCGGCTACGGCGGCGCGATCGGCTACCTCGGCTACTCCGGCGACCTCGACACGTGCATCCACATCCGCACGGTCGTGATGAAGGACGGCAAGGCGCACGTCCAGGCCGGCGGCGGCACCGTCGCCGACGCCCAGCCCGAGTACGAGTACGTGGAGTCCCAGAACAAGGCGCGAGCGGTGCTCCAGGCGTTCGAGCTCGCCGCCAGCCAGCCGGAGTGGCCATGACGCGCGTGTTGATGATCGACAACTACGACTCGTTCACCTACAACCTCGTCCAGTACCTGGGCGAGCTGGGGGCCGAGCTGGAGGTCGTCCGCAACGACGCCGCGAGCGTCGACGAGCTGCTGGAGCAGGAGCCCGACCGCGTCGTCGTCAGCCCCGGCCCGTGCACGCCGAACGAGGCCGGCATCTCCGTCGACGCCATGCGCCGCTTCCCCGAGGCCGGCATCCCGACCCTCGGCGTCTGCCTCGGCCACCAGTCGCTCGCGCAGGCGTTCGGCGGCACGGTCATCCAGCACGTGCCCATCCACGGCAAGACCGCGGAGATCGAGCACGACGGCCAGGCGATCTACGCCGGCCTGCCGCAGCACATGACCGTCGGCCGCTACCACTCGCTCGTCGTCGCCGAGGAGGGGCTGCCCGACTGCTTCGCCAAGACGTCGACCGGCGGCGGCGTGATCATGGGCATCCGCCACAAGGAGCTGCCCGTCGAGGGCGTCCAGTTCCACCCCGAATCCGTCCTCACGCCGCACGGCAAGACCCTGCTGAAGAACTTCCTTGCCCAATAGCGTCCTCACGAAGGCGATCGACCGCCTGGCCCAGCGGCACGACCTGGCGCTCGACGAGACGAGCGCGGTGCTCGCCGAGATCATGCGCGGCGAGGCGACCGACGTCGAGATCGCCGGGTTCCTGATCGCGCTGCGCACGAAGGGGGAGACCCCGGACGAGCTGGCCGGCCTGGCCGCGACGATGCGCGCGATGGCGACGCCGGTCGACGCCGGCCGCGACGACCTGCTCGACACCGCCGGCACCGGCGGCGGCCGCCGCACCTTCAACGTCTCCACCACCGCCGCGATCATCGCCGCGGGCGCGGGGTGCGCGGTCGCCAAGCACGGCAACCGCTCCGCCACCGGCCTCTCCGGCTCGGCCGACGTCCTCGAAGCGCTCGGCGCGCAGCTGGAGAACACGCCGCAGCAGGTCGCCACGTGCATCCGCGAGGCCGGCTTCGGCTTCATGTTCGCGCCCCACCACCACGGGGCGACCCGGTACGTGATCCCCGTCCGGCGCGACCTCGCGGTCCGCACGATCTTCAACTTCCTCGGGCCGCTGACCAACCCCGCGGGCGCCACCCGGCAGCTCATCGGCGTCTCGGACGCGGCGATGGTGGAGACCATGGCGCAGGCCCTTTCGCGCCTTGGCGCCGCCCGCGCGTTGGTAGTGTCCAGCGAGGATGGGCTTGACGAGCTGTCGACGTCGGCGCCGACACGGGTCGTGGAAGTGAACGGCGAGGAGATCGAGCGGTACTCGGTCGACCCGGCCGGCTGCGGCCTGGCGGAGGTGCCGCCCGAGGCGATCCCCGGCGGGAACCCGCAGGAGAACGCCCGCATCACCCGCGCGATCCTGGACGGCGAAGCCGGCCCGGCCCGCGACATCGCCGTGCTCAACGCCGGCGCCGCGATCTACGCCGGCGGCAAGGCGGACTCCGTCGCCCACGGCGTCCAAGTGGCGCAGGACGCGATCGACTCCGGCGCCGCCACCCGCACCCTCGAGCGCTACCTGGAGCTCAGCCGCACCGCATGAACACCCTCGAGCAGATCGTCGACGCCACCCGCCACGACCTGCGAAGTCGCCGCAAGCAGGTCCCGCTGAAGGACCTCGAGCAGCGGCTCGCCGCCCGCGACCACGACCGCCCGTTCTCCGAGGCACTCACCCGCCCGGGCGTCAGCGTCATCGCCGAGCACAAGCGCCGCTCGCCCTCCGTCGGCGACATCCGGCCCGGCAGCAGCGTCACCGAGGTGGTCCAGGCCTACGAGCGCGGCGGCGCGACCGCCCTCTCCGTCCTCACCGAGCCCGGCTTCTTCGGCGGCTCGCTGGACGACCTCGTGGAGGCGCGCGGCGCGTGCCGCCTGCCGATCCTGCGCAAGGACTTCATCGTCGACCAGTACCAGGTGTACGAGTCGGGGGCGATCGGCGCGGACGCGATCCTCCTGATCGTCGCGGCGCTGGAGCCCAAGGAGCTGGCCGCGCTCCACTCCGAGGCGCTCGCGCTCGACCTCGACGTGCTCGTCGAGGTCCACTCCGGCGAGGAGCTGGAGGTCGCGCTGGAGACGATCGACCCGGACGTCATCGGGATCAACAACCGCAACCTGGAGACCTTCGAGGTCGACGTCGAGACGACGTTCGAGCTGCTGGCCGACGTGCCGGCGGGCAAGACCGTCGTCTCCGAGTCCGGCTTCCACTCGCGCGAGCAGCTCGACGAGCTCGAGCGGCGCGGGGTGGACGCGGTGCTGATCGGCGAGTCGCTCATGCGCGCCCCCGACCCGGAGGCGGCAGCGCGGGCCCTGACCCGCCAGGACTTCGACGAGGCCGTCTGATGCGCGGCGGCACGGCGCTGGTCGCCGTCGTCGCGGCGATCGTGGGCGGGGCGGCCGGCGGCGGCGCCGTCGCGCTCCTGGACGATGACGGCGGGAGCGGCGAGGCCCGGACCGTCGTGCAGCAGGCGCCGGTTGGCGCGGGCGCGGGCGGCGACGCCAGCGGCGGCGAGGGCCTCACCGCGTCGGCGATCTACAAGCGCGACGCGCCCGGCGTCGTCTTCATCACCGCCGAGGTCGTCCAGCAGACGAGCTCGCCGTTCGACCTCTTCCCCGAGGAGCAGCGCGGGCAGTCGACCGGCACGGGCTTCGTCATCGACGCCGACGGCCAGATCCTCACGAACAACCACGTCGTCGAGAACGCGACGAAGCTGACCGTCCGCTTCCAGAGCGGGCGGACGTTGAGCGCCAAGCTCGTCGGCAATGACCCCTCGACCGACCTCGCGCTGCTGAAGGTCGACCCGAAGGGCCTGAACCTGCGCGTCCTCCAGCTCGGGACGTCGCGCGACGTGGAGGTCGGCGACCCGACCGTCGCGATCGGCAACCCGTTCGGCCTGGACCTCACGCTCACCACCGGCGTCATCTCCGCCAAGGCGCGCCAGATCTCCGCGCCCAACGGCTTCACGATCGACGACGTCCTCCAGACCGACGCCGCGATCAACCCGGGCAACTCCGGTGGCCCGCTGATCGACGCCGCCGGCCGCGTGATCGGCATCAACTCGCAGATCAAGACGGGCGAGCAGGGCGGCGGGAACGTCGGCATCGGGTTCGCCGTCCCGATCGACACCGCCAAGCGCCTCCTGCCCGCGCTGCGCAAGGGCGGCGAGGTCGAGCGCGCCTACATCGGCGTCACGTCCGGCACCGTGACGCCCGACCTCAACCTGCGCGTCGATCGCGGCGCGTACGTCACCGACGTCACGCCCGGCGGCCCGGCCGCGCGCGCGGGGCTGCAACCGAACGACATCATCACCAAGGCCGACGGCAAGGACGTGCGGGGGAGCGAGGACATCGGCGCTGCGGTCGACGGCAAGAAGCCCGGCGACACGGTGAAGCTCGAGGTGCTGCGCGCGGGCGACCGCGCGACGGTCGAGGTCAAGCTCGCGCAGCGCCCCGCGCAGACCGTGGGGTCGTAGGGTGAGCGGCGTGAAGATCAAGTTCTGCGGCATCACGCGGCTGGAGGACGCCGAGCTGTGCGTCGAGCACGGCGCCTGGGCGCTGGGGATGATCTTCGTGCCGTCCTCGCCGCGGAAGGCGAAGCAGACCGAGGCCGCGCGGATCGTCGCCACGTTCCGTCGCAAGGTCGAGCTCGTGGGCGTCTTCGTCAACGCGCCGCTCGACCACATCGCCCGCACCGTCGACAACGTCGGCCTGACGATGGTCCAGCTCCACGGCGACGAGGGCCCGTCCTTCGCGTCGGAGGTCGCGCGCCGCACCGGCGCGAAGGTCATCAAGGCCGCGCGCGTGAAGACCCGCGCCGACGTGGTGGCGATGGAGCCGTTCCACACCGACTTCCACCTCTTCGACGGGCAGGGCGGCACGACGTTCGAGTGGGAGCTCACGCGTCACCGCCGGACGCAGACGCCGCTCATGGTCGCGGGCGGGCTCACGCACGAGAACGTCGGCGCCGCGATCCGCGCGATCGAGCCGTTCGCGGTCGACGTGGCGAGCGGCATCGAGTCGTCCCCCGGCATCAAGGACCCGGCCAAGGTCGCGGCGTTCGCCGAGGCCGTGCGCGCCGCCGAGGCGCCGCCCGTGCCCGCGCCGGCCCTCCCGCCCGAGCCCGCGCCGTTCGTCCCGAAGCCCCGCACGGCGGAGGTGCCGCAGTGACCAAGGTCGAGTCCGGCGTCGAGCACCGCTTCGGCCCCTACGGCGGCCAGTACGTCCCCGAGACGCTGATGCCGGCGCTCGGCGAGCTGGAGGCCGCGTGGGTCGCCGCGCGCGAGTCGACGTCGTTCAACAACGAGCTCAACCGGCTCCTGCGCGACTACGTCGGCCGCCCCTCGCCGCTCTACCTGGCCGAGCGGCTGAGCGAGGTCGCCGGCCGCGAGATCTGGCTCAAGCGCGAGGACCTTAACCACACCGGCGCGCACAAGATCAACAACGCGCTGGGGCAGGGCCTGCTGGCCAAGCGGATGGGCAAGCGGCGGATCATCGCCGAGACCGGCGCGGGCTCCCACGGCGTCGCCACCGCGACCGCGTGCGCGCTGCTCGACCTGGACTGCTTCATCTACATGGGCTCGGTCGACATCGAGCGCCAGCAGCCCAACGTCCAGCGGATGAAGCTGCTGGGCGCCGAGGTCATCGCGGTGGAGAGCGGCGCGCGGACGCTGAAGGAGGCGGTCAGCGAGGCGATCCGCGACTGGGTCACCAACGTCGCGACGACCCACTACATCCTCGGCACCGCCGCCGGCCCCGCGCCGTTCCCCGCGCTCGTGCGCGACCTGCAGCGGCGGATCGGCGACGAGGCGCGCGAGCAGCTGCTCGAGCGCGCCGGCCGGCTCCCCGACCGCGTGCTCGCCTGCGTCGGCGGCGGCTCGAACGCCATCGGCATCTTCTCCGCCTTCGTCGACGACGCCGACGTGCGGCTCGTCGGCGTCGAGGCCGCGGGGGAGGGGCTCGACAGCGGCCGCCACGGCGCGCCGCTGACCCAGGGCGGCCCGCCCGGCGTCCTGCACGGCACGCTCAGCGCGCTGCTCCAGGACGACGACGGGCAGGTGCAGGAGGCGCACTCGATCAGCGCCGGCCTCGACTACCCGGGCAGCGGACCGGAGCACGCGTGGCTGCGCGACAGCGGCCGGGCGGAGTACGTGGCGGTCACCGACGACGACGCGGTGGAGGCCTTCCGGCGCGTCACGCAGCTCGAGGGGATCATCCCGGCGCTCGAGACGTCCCACGCGTTCGCCTACGCCCTCGACACGCCGTCCGACAGCGTCCTCGACCTCATCTGCCTCTCCGGCCGCGGCGACAAGGACCTCACGCAGGTCCTGAAGAGGCTGAACATCGCATGAGCGACGGCCACGAGCGGATCGCGCGGGCCTTCGCCGACGCGCCGGGCAAGGCTGCCCTGATGCCCTACCTGATGGGCGGCTTCCCGGACCTCGAGACGTCGAAGGCGATCGGCCACGCGTACGTCGACGGCGGGGCGGATCTGATCGAGCTCGGCGTCCCGTTCTCCGACCCGCTCGCCGACGGCCCGGTCATCCACGCGGCGGCCACGAAGGCCCTCGCCGCGGGCGCCACGTTCGACGGGATCCTGGAGGTCTGCCGCGAGCTGAGCCCGCGCGTCCCGGTGATCGTCATGTGCTACGCGAACCTCGTGATCGTGCGGACGCCCGAGCGGTTCGTCGAGGCGATCGCCGACGCGGGCGCGAGCGGCCTGATCGTCCCCGACATCCCGCTGGAGGAGTCCGCGGAGATCGTCGAGGTCTGCCGCGCGCGGGGGATCGCGTTCGTGCCGCTCGTGGCCCCGACGTCGCCCGACGACCGGATGAAGGCGATCGGCGCCGGCGCGCGCGGGTTCCTCTACACCGTCTCGGTCACCGGCACGACCGGCGAGCGCGGCGCGGACGACTTCGGCCCGATCGTCGCGCGCGCCAAGGCGTGCACCGACGTCCCGGTCGCGCTCGGCTTCGGCATCTCCACGCCCGAGCAGGCCGTCAAGGCCGCCGAGGCGGGCGCGGACGGCGTCATCGTCGGCAGCCGGCTCGTGCGCGCGGCGGCCGAGCACGACGACCCGGCCGGTGCGGTCAAGGACATCGTGGCGGCGATGTCGGCGGCGCTCCGCTAATCTCGGGCGCGCTCATGGCTCTCGTTCTCTGGACCACTGCCGCCCTCGTCGCCTGGATCGTCCTCTGGGCGATCGGTGCGAAGGGCTTCGACGCCGCCCTCCTCGCGGGCTTCATCGTCCTCCTCGGATCGACGCAGAAGATCCTCGAGAAGTACCTGCCGGGCCGCTCCCAGCGCGGCTGACCTCGCCGGCCCACCCCCGGCCCGTCCGCGCGGGGTGGCCGGCGCGGCAAGGCGCGGCGGTCCGCGAGGCTCGCATCGTGGTCGTGGGCGGCGCACGGTTTCGAAGCCGATCCTGGTTGGATCGGCGAGGAACCGTGAGGCGATCCACGGCCGCGAGGCGCCCCTCGCGGCCGTCGTGACGCCGGGGCGGCCGCCCCGCGTGGACTAGTAGAAGAACGTCCGGGCCAGCTCGAGGTACTTCGTGTCGACGGTCTTCACGCCGTCGACCTCCTCCAGCGGCACCGACGTCATCTCGGTGCCCTTCAGCGACGCCATCCGGCCGTACCCGCCGTCGATGACCATCTGCGCGGCCTGGATGCCGTAGCGGGTCGCCAGCACGCGGTCGTAGGCCGTCGGCGTGCCGCCGCGCTGGATGTGGCCGAGCGTCGTGACGCGCACGTCGTAGCCCGTCCGCTGCTCGAGCTCCTGCCCGAGCGCCGCGCCGATGCCGCCGAGCCGCTCGTAGCCGTACTCGTCGCGCACGTCGCTCGCGCGGATCGTCTTCGTCTCGCCCGACGCGAACGCGAGCTTCGCGCCCTCGCTGACGACGATGATCGAGAAGTGCTTGCCGCGCGCGTGACGGCGCGCGATCGCCTCGCACATCTCCTCGACGGTCAGCTCCAGCTCGGGGATCACGATCCCGTCCGCGCCGCCCGCCAGGCCGGCGAAGGTCGCGATCCAACCCACGTTCCGGCCCATCACCTCGACGACCATGATCCGGTCGTGCGACTGCGCGGTGGTGCGCAGGCGGTCGATCGCGTCGGTGGCGGCCTGGACGGCGGTGTCGAACCCGAACGTGTAGTCCGTGCCGACGACGTCGTTGTCGATCGTCTTCGGCACGCCGACCACGGGGAGGCCGAGCTCGGTGTGGATCCGCGACGTGATCCACATCGTGTGCTCGCCGCCGATCGCGATCAGCGCGTCGAGCGGATCGCTCTCCTGCGCCGCGCGCACGCGGTCGACGCCCTCGGGCTCCATCCACGGATCGAAGGAGGACGTGGACAGGATCGTCCCGCCCTCCTGGAGGATGCCGGTGACGGCGTGGGCGTCGAGCTCCACGCGCATCGAGGGCTCCGCGAGCCCTTGGTAACCGCGACGCAGACCGATCGGCTCGTGGCCGTGCTCGATGAGGCGTCGGGTGGCCGCACGGATGACGGCGTTGAGGCCGGGGCAGTCGCCTCCGGCGGTGAGCATTCCGACTCGCAAGTCCCGAAGATTAGACTCGGGCGCCAATGTCCCGGAAGATCTGGCTCGGCTTCTTCACCATCCTCCTGCTCGCCGGCGCCCTCCTCGCATGCGGGGAGGACGACGGCGTCAAGGAGAGCGAGATCCTGGGGACCTCGCTGACCATCTACTCCAGCCTCCCGCTCCAGGGGCCGCTGGCGCCCGTCTCGCGCGACATCGTGCGGGCCGAGAAGCTCGCCATCCGCGAGGCCGGCGGCCGCGCCGGCGCGTACGACATCGGCTTCGTGTCGCTCGACAGCGCCGACCCGGAGACGGGCCGCTGGAGCCCCGGCCAGGTCGCGGGGAACGCCCGCAAGGCGGTGCAGGACCGGCAGGCGATCGCCTATCTCGGCGAGCTGGACTCGGGCGCGAGCGCCGTCTCGGTGCCGATCCTCAACGAGGGCGGCCTGCTCCAGGTCAGCCCGCGCGACACGTACGCCGGGCTCACCGAGCCGGGCGGCCGCGGCGAGCCGGACAAGTACTACCCCTCCAGCCGCCGCACCTTCGCGCGCGTGGTGCCCGCCGACGACCAGCAGGTCCAGGACCTGATCGCGGACATGACGTCGCACAACGTCGAGCGGCTGATCCTCGCCGACGACCGCGAGGTGGCGGGCGTCTCGATGGGCGACCGGGTGGCGCAGGCGGCGCGCGACGCCGGCATCGAGGTCGTCGACCGGCGCCGGCTCGATCCGGGCGGCGACGTGCCCGAGGACCTGGGGGAGGAGCTCCGGCAGGAGCGGGGGGACGCCTTCTTCTACGCGGGCACGTACAGCGACTTCGCCGTGGACGTGCTGCGGGAGGTTCACGACGGCGCGCCCGCGATGCGGCTCTACGGCGCCGACGACCTCGCGATGGGCCCGCAGCTCCCCGAGCGGCTTGGCACCGCGGCGCGCCGCCTGATGCTCACGGGCGTCGATCCGGCCCCCGGCGCCGACGAGGCCTTCGAACGCAGCTTCCAGCGCGTGTACGGCGAGAAGCCCGAGCGACAGGCGATCCTGGGTTACCGTGCGATGAAGCTCGTGCTAAGCGCCATCGGCCGTGCCGGGGAGCGCGCGAAGAGCCGCAGGACCGTCATAGACCTGACGCTCCGGATGGCGGGGGAGCCCCGCGCGCGCTTCACGAGGTACCGCATCTCCGGAGATCGGCTGGTCAGGGTCCGCGACGCGCTGTAAGCTGGCGCCGCTTCTGGTCTTAGGACCTGACCTATAGGAGGAGGACCTTTGCGGTTCCCGAAGTTCATCACGCTGTTGTTCGTCTTCGTCATCGCCGCTTTCGGCGTCGCGGCCTGCGGTGACGACGAGGAGAGCGGTGGCGGCGGCGGCGATTCGGCCGAGTCCACCGGGGGCGGTGGCGAGGGCGGCACCGTCAACGTCTACTCGAGCCTGCCGCTGCAGGGCGCGTCGCGCCCGCAGACGACGGCCATGGTGCAGGGCATCAAGCTCGCGCTGAAGCAGTCCAACAACAAGGCCGGCAACATCACGGTCAAGTACGAGTCGCTCGACGACTCGACGGCGCAGGCCGGTACGTGGACCCCTGAGGCCACGTCCGCCAACGCTCGCAAGGTCGCGCAGGACGACAAGGCCGCCGCGTACATCGGGGAGTTCAACTCCGGTGGCTCGGCGATCTCGATGCCGATCCTCAACGAGGCCGGCGTCCCGCAGGTCTCGCCCGCCAACACGGCGGTCGGCCTCACCACCAACGAGCCGGGCGCCGACAAGGGCGAGCCGGACAAGTACTACCCCGCCGGCACCCGCCACTACCTGCGCATCGTGCCGAAGGACACGATCCAGGGCGCTGCTCTTGCGACCGTCATGAAGGAGGACGGCTGCACGAACGTCGCGATGGCGAACGACAAGGAGGTCTACGGCGCGGGTCTGGCCCGCAACGTCGAGTCGTCGGTGAAGGAGCAGGGCGTCAAGCTCGCCTTCAACGAGGGCATCGACCCGAAGGCCTCGAACTTCCGCTCGCTCGCCGCGCGCGCGAAGTCCGCGGGAGCCGACTGCTTCGTGTTCTCCGGCATCACCGCCAACGGCGCCGTCCAGATCTTCAAGGACTTCGCCGCGGCCCTGCCGGACGCCAAGCTCTACGGCCCGGACGGCGTGGCCGAGTCCGGCTTCGGCGATCCCAAGGAGGGCGGCATCCCGGCCTCCGTCGCCAAGCGCGTCAAGGTCACGGTCGCCACGCTCAACCCGGAGAGCTACCCGCCCGAGGGGCAGGAGTTCTTCAAGCAGTTCGAGTCCGAGTACGGCGAGAACAACCCGGACCCGTACGCCATCTACGGCTACGAGGCGATGATGCTCACGCTCAACGCCATCGAGCGGGCCGGCTCGACGGACAAGGCCGACATCCTGAAGGCGTTCTTCGACACCAAGGATCGCTCCTCGGTGCTCGGCACCTACTCGATCGACGAGAACGGTGACACGACGCTGACGGACTACGGCGTCTACACCATCGAGGACGGCGAGCTGACCTTCGACAAGACGGTCAAGGCCGCCTCGTAGAGGACCAGCTGGACGACTGCCACATGGGGGCGGGGCCGGCACGGCCCCGCCCTCACCGGCGCTCCCCACCTGCCCACCCCTGACATATGGAAGCTGCAAGCCTCCCCGCAGCACGTCCCGGCCCTGGTCGCGCCGTACGTGCCTTCCTCGACCGCTTCGGGCTCGTCGCGGTCCTGCTCATCCTCCCGGTCGCGTTCGCCATCGACGACCTGAAGACCGAGGGTGATCTGTCCCGGCTGGCGAACAACGTGATCGACGGCCTCTCCAACGGCGCCATCTGGGCGCTGGTGGCCATCGGCTACACGCTCGTCTACGGCATCATCGAGCTCATCAACTTCGCCCACGGCGACGTCTTCATGATCGGGTCGTTCGTGGCGTCCGGGTTCTTCGGGACCCTCGGCCTCACGGCCGCCACCGGCGTGCCCGGGCTGATCGCCGGCCTGCTGCTGACGCTCATCGTCTGCATGCTCGTGCCGGGGATCATGAACGTGATGATCGAGAAGGTGGCCTACCGGCCGTTGCGCAGCGCACCGAAGCTCGCGCCGCTCATCACGGCCGTCGGCATGTCCTTCATCCTCCAGAACGTCGGCCTCCTGTGGCTCGGCGGCTCGCCGGAGGGCATCGAGGACGTCATCAACTCGCAGCACTCGATCATCGAGTTCGGCGAGGTCGCGATCACCAACGGCGACCTGCTCGCCGTCGGCGTCACGATCCCGCTCGTCATGCTGATGAGCGCGTTCATCACCCGCAGCCGCCTCGGCAAGGCGATGCGCGCGACCGCGCAGGATCCCGAGGCCGCGCGCCTCATGGGCGTGAACGTCGACACGACGATCTCGGCCACCTTCCTGCTCGGCGGCATGCTCGCCGGCGCGGCGGGCCTGATCTACGCCCTGTACCAGACGACCATCTGGTACTTCCAGGGCTTCACCGCGGGCCTGATCGCGTTCACCGCCGCCGTCATGGGCGGCATCGGCAACATCAAGGGCGCCGTCCTCGGCGGGTTCATCATCGGGATGATCCAGCAGATGATCGACAACCGGGCGGACCTCGGGCCCTTCCAGATGGGCCCGTCGTGGACCCCGGTCTACGTCTTCGCCTACCTGGTCCTCATCATGGTGTTCAAGCCGTCGGGCCTGCTCGGCGAGCAGACGAGGGAGGCCGGATGAGCACTGCCGTCGCGGCATCTGACGCCGCCGTCGAGAAGCCCCGCACGCGGTTCAAGGCGCCGGAGCTCACGCCCCGGCAGAACCTCCTCGTCGCCGTCGTGGTGATCGGCATCGCCGTCGTGCTGCCGTTCTTCCTCGACTCCGGCGGGAACGTGATGAACAACCTGGTGCTCGCGGCGGCGTACGTCGTCATGGCGCTGGGCCTGAACATCATCGTCGGCTTCGCCGGCCTGCTCGACCTGGGCTACGTGGCGTTCTTCGCCATCGGCGCCTACGTCATGGGCTACTTCGGCTCGGGCTTCTGGGGCAACGCGGGCGCCGGTGGCGAGGGGATCCACTTCCTCGTCGGCCTGCCCGCCTCGAACCTGCCGGGCATCCACTTCAACTTCCTGCTCGTGCTGGTCCTCGCCGTCGTGGCGACGACGATCGCGGGCATGATCATCGGCCTGCCGACGCTGCGGCTGCGGGGCGACTACATCGCCATCGTGACCCTGGCGTTCGGCGAGATCATCGGCCGCATCGCGATCAACGGCGACGAGATCAAGCTCTTCGGGGGCACGCTCACCGCGGGCCGCCAGGGCATCACGCCGGTGGACAAGGTGGACCTTCCGTTCTTCGAGCGGTTCACGTCGCTCAACCTGCGGCCGTGGTACTGGCTGGCGCTCGCGCTGGTCGTGCTCGTCCTGTTCGTCAACTTCCGCCTGCGCGACTCCCGTCTGGGCCGCGCGTGGGTGGCGCTGCGCGAGGACGAGGTCGCCGCGTCGTCGATGGGCGTCCCGCTCGTCAAGACGAAGCTGATGGCCTACGGCACGGGTGCCGCGTTCGGCGGCATGTCGGGCGCGTTCCTGGCGTCCTACCTGAACACGGTCAACGCCGACCAGTTCCAGTTCTCGTTCTCGATCTTCATCCTCGCGATGGTGATCCTGGGCGGCCTGGGCTCGATCTGGGGGGTGGTGCTGGGCGCCGTCGTGCTGTCGGCGATCAACAACTACTTCATCCCCGACGTGTTCAACGACGTCCCGGGCAAGCTGGGGCTGGAGTTCGACCTGACCGAGCTGTCGTTCGGCATCTTCGGGTTCCTGCTCGTGATCATGATGGTGCTGCGGCCCGAGGGCCTCCTGCCCGAGCGACGGCGCAAGCTGGAGCTCGAGGAGGGCGTCGGCGCCGAGGACTCGATCGAGGCGAAGCTCTGATGGCGGGAGAGAACGGCAAGATCCTGGAGACTGCCGGGGTCACGAAGCAGTTCGGCGGCCTGACCGCCGTCAACGACGTCACGTTCTCCATCCCGCGCAAGTCGATCGTGTCGATCATCGGCCCGAACGGCGCGGGGAAGACGACGTTCTTCAACATGCTCACCGGGCTCTACAAGCCCACGACCGGCTCGATCGCCTTCGACGGCAAGAACGTCACGGGCGGGCGGCCGGACAAGATCATGTCGCTCGGCATGGCCCGGACGTTCCAGAACATCCGGCTCTTCGGGACCATGAGCGCGGTGGAGAACGTGATGGTCGGCCAGCACGCCCGCATGAAGGCGGGCCTGTTCGGCTCGATCATCCGCACGCCCCGCGTGCGGCGCGAGGAGCGCGACGTCCGCGAGAAGGCGGCGCAGGAGCTCGAGTACGTCGGGATCCCGCGCCGGCTGCACGACCACCTGGCGATCAACCTCTCCTACGGCGACCAGCGGCGGGTGGAGATCGCGCGAGCGCTCTCCTCGAACCCGCAGCTGCTGCTGCTGGACGAGCCGACCGCCGGGATGAACCCGCAGGAGTCCGATCAGCTCACGCAGTTCATGCGCAAGCTGCGCGACGAGCGCGGGATCTCGATCCTGCTCATCGAGCACGACATGAAGGTGATCATGGGCGTCTCGGAGTACATCACCGTGCTCGACCACGGCGAGAAGATCGCCGAGGGCGGGCCGGACGAGGTGCGGCAGAACCCGCACGTGATCGAGGCGTACCTCGGCAAGCAGGCGTCGAAGGAGATCAACGGCTGATGGCTGCCCTCCTCGAAGTCGACGACATCCGCACCTACTACGGCAACATCGAGGCGCTCAAGGGCATCTCGCTGAAGGTCGAAGAGGGCGAGTGCGTCACGCTGATCGGCTCCAACGGGGCCGGCAAGTCGACCACGCTGCGCTCGATCTCCGGCCTCACGCCGGCGCGGACCGGCGAGATCCGGTACCGCGGCAAGGACATCGCCCGCATGCCCCCGCAGGACATCGTCCAGCTGGGGATCTCGCAGTCGCCCGAGGGACGCAAGTGCTTCCAGCGGATGACGGTGCGCGAGAACCTCGACATGGGCGCGTACCTGCGGCGCGACAAGGAGATCGACCAGGACCTGGACCGGGTCTTCGACCTCTTCCCGCGCCTGAAGGAGCGGGAGAAGCAGAAGGCGGGCACGATGTCCGGCGGCGAGCAGCAGATGCTCGCCATCGGCCGCGCGCTCATGGCCCGGCCGACGCTCCTGCTGCTCGACGAGCCGTCGATGGGGATCGCGCCGATCCTCGTCGAGCGGATCTACGAGACGATCGCCGAGATCAACCAGCAGGGCACGACGATCCTGCTGGTCGAGCAGAACGCGAACTTCGCGCTCGGCGTGTCGCAGCGGGCGTACGTGCTGGAGACCGGCACGGTCGCGCTGTCGAACGAGTCGTCCAAGCTGCGTGAGGACCCCGAGGTCCAGCGCGCCTACCTGGGGACGTGATCGGCATGTCGATCCTCGCCGTCATCGGGGTCCAGGCCCTGTACCTGCTGTTCATCTGGATGGCCTCGGCCATCGCCGCGGCCTACCTGTCGGGCCGCAAGGGGTTCGGCGAGCGGCCGGGCCTCGCGTCCGGCCTCATCGTCCCGGTCATCTCGGTGATCGTCTGGGCGCTGATCCCGGCCAAGCCCGAGTCCGACTGGAAGGTCGTCGGGCCGTTCGGGCGTCAGAAGCCCGGCGTCGACGTGCAGAAACCGGCGGCGTAGCGCCGCCGGCCGTCGTGCGCGCGCTCGCGGAGGGCCTAGCCCTTCGCGAGCGTGTCGCGCAGCGCCTCTTGGATCTCGGGGTGCTCGAACGCGTAGCCGAGGTCGAGCGCGCGCTTGGGCACCATCCGCACGCCGCCCGTCACGATCTGGCCCATCTCGCCGAAGAGCAGCTTGATCGCGGGGCCGGGGACGGGGGAGAACGCGGGGCGGTGCAGGGCCTTCCCCAGCGCCTTGGAGAACTCCTTGTTCGTCACCGGGTTCGGGGCCGACGTGTTGATCGCGCCGCGGCAGGCGTCGCTGTCGATCGCCGCCAGGTACAGCCCGACGACGTCGTCGCGGTGGATCCACGGCAGGTACTGCTTCCCGCCCGCGACCGGGCCGCCGATCCCCAGCTTGAAGGGGAGGAGCATCTTGCCCAGCGCGCCGCCCTCGGCGTCGAGCACGACGCCGGTGCGGAGCTTGACGACCCGCACGCCGAGCGCCTCGGCGGCGTCCGCCTCGCGCTCCCACGCGACGCAGACCTGCGCGAGCCAGCCGGCGTCGGGCGCGGCGGACTCGTCGATCGTCTGGTCGCCGCGGTCGCCGTAGATGCCCGACGCGGACGCGCTGACGAGGGTGGCCGGGCGGTCGGCGGCGTCGAGCGCGCGGATCCCTTCCACGAGGTGGCGGGTGCCGAGCTCGCGGCTCTCGGCGATCTCGCGCTTGACCTCGTCGGTCCAGCGCTGGCCGACGTCCTCGCCGGCGAGGTGCAGCACGGCGCTGCGGCCGGCGAGCGCCTCGGCGGGCGCCGGCTCGGTCTTCGCGTCCCAGCGGTGGGCGTCGATCGACTGGCCGAGCGTCTGGCGGGCACGCTCGGGGTTCCTCGTCAGGACGGTGACGGCCTCGCCGCGCGCCTGGAGCGCCGCGACGAGCGAGCGGCCGATGCGGCCGGTGGCTCCGGTCAGGGTGATCCCCATGTCACGGACCCTACGGGCGCCGCACGTGGCGCGGATCACGGTGCGGAACTTCGGGTGGTCTCCCGATGTGGGGGGATTCCCCCGCGGCCAGGATCCGGTCCATGCCTCGCACCAAGACCCTCACCGCCGCCGCGCTCAGCGCCCTCGCGCTGACCGGCGTCGCCGCCACGAGCGCACACGCGGACTCGATCGCCTACCTCAAGGGCGGCGACATCTGGCTCTCGACCGGCGACGGCTCGCGCCAGTTCCAGGTCACGACCGGCGGCGGGTACAGCTCCGTCACCCAGTCCGAGGACGGCACGCTCGCCGGCCTGGCGGGGCAGCGGATCCACAAGCTCGACCGGCTCGGCAACGTGCTCGCCGACTTCTCCACGCCCGTGAGCGACGGCACCGACGACACGAAGACGTACGGCGTGAGCCACTTCGAGGGGCCGTTCGACATCGACCTGTCGCCCGACGGCACGAAGCTCACCTACAACTTCTACTGGCAGCAGTGGACCAACTTCGGGTCCCCCTACGGCACCTACTACCACTACCTGCGCAAGGGCGTGGGCATCTCGCACAGCGACCGGCTGACGAGCTGGGAGGAGCCCGGGCTGGGCAACCAGACCGGCTGGAGCGACGCGGACTGGTACGACGACGACACGCTGCTGCTCAGCCACAAGGCCACGACGGGCCTGATGGACACGGCGATCGACGACATCGGGACGCAGACCAGCGACTCGACGAACTGGTTCCACTTCGACAAGCCGGACGGCCTGCAGGACATGCGCCGGGCGGTGGTCAACCGCCAGCACACGTACGTGGCCGAGGTCGCCGACTACAAGGGCACCCCGCACATCGACGTGTGGACGATGACCGGTGAGGCGCCCGCCGTCCCGAACTACTGCCTGGGCATCGGCGACCCGGTCGGCGGCTCGTTCGAGCACCTCACGTGGGCGCCCGACGGCAAGCGCCTGGCGTACGAGGACGGCGCGGGCATCAGCGTCGTCGTCAACGAGTGCCAGAACACGAAGGAGCTCAAGCTCCTGATCCCGGGCGGCACCGACCCGGACTGGGGCCCGGCCGACGTGCCGACCTCGCGCCCGGCCAAGCCGCAGCCCCAGCCCCAGCCCCAGCCGCAGCCGGCCCCGGCGCAGCCGCAGGCCGTCGTCGACACGCCGCGCAAGGCCAAGGACGACCGGCCGGCCGGCGACCTCGTCCAGTCGATCAGCTGCAAGCGCAAGTGCACCGTGACCGGCAAGGTGACGGTGCCGTCCAAGCTCGCCAAGAAGCTCGGTCTGCGCGGCGCGATGGCGACCGGCACCGCGCGCGCGTCGAA
Organism: Solirubrobacteraceae bacterium; assembly: GCA_035563115.1. Taxonomy (GTDB): domain Bacteria; phylum Actinomycetota; class Thermoleophilia; order Solirubrobacterales; family Solirubrobacteraceae; genus CADCVT01. The sequence goes on along the minus strand of DATMVO010000364.1, from coordinate 13,226 downwards.
GAAGGGCAAGGTCGCGCTCAAGCTCACCCCGACCACCGCGGGCCGCAAGGCGCTCGCCAAGCTCAAGGGCCAGAAGCTCACCCTCCGCGTGACGATCAAGGAGGGCGGCAAGACCCGCACCGTCACCAAGAAGGTGACGCTGGCCTAGCCGCCCGCTCCGTCACGAACCCGCAGCACCGGAGCGCCGCCCCTCGCCGGGGCGGCGCTCCGCGAGGCGGCGGTCAGTCCCGCGCGTGGATGCGCTCGGCGTCGATGGCCGCGAAGCCGATCGTGTCGCCGCGCTCGCCCGAGGCGCCGCTCATCTTCGCCACGCGCGCGACCGCGTCGGCCACCGCGGGGGCGACGTCGCGGTTGAACACCGACGGGATGATGTAGTCCTCGCGCAGCTCGGCGTCGGGGATGATCTCCGCGATCGCGTGCGCCGCGGCGACCTTCATCTGCTCGGTGATCTGCGGCGCGCGGACGTCCAGCGCGCCGCGGAAGATGCCGGGGAACGCGAGCACGTTGTTGATCTGGTTCGGGTAGTCGCTGCGGCCGGTGGCCATGATCCGGACGTACGGCGCCGCCTCCTCGGGCGTCACCTCCGGGTTCGGGTTGGCCATCGCGAAGACCATCGCGTCGTCGGCCATCTTCGCCAGCGCCTCGGCCGGCATCACGCGCGCGCCCGAGAGGCCGACGAGCAGGTCCGCGCCATCGATCACGTCGGCCGGCGAGCCGCTGCGGCCCTCCGGGTTCGTCGCCTCGGTGTACCAGCGCTTGATGCCGGTCATCGAGCCGTCGGCGTAGTCCGCGCGGCCGCGGTGCAGGGCGCCCCGCGAGTCGCACCCGACGAGGTTCTTGAGCCCCGCCTCGAGCATGATCTTCGACACCGCGACGCCGGACGCGCCGAGGCCGATGACGACGACCTTGAGGTCCTCGATCCGCTTGCCGGTCAGCTTCAGCGCGTTGAAGAGCGCCGCGAGCACCACGACCGCGGTGCCGTGCTGGTCGTCGTGGAAGACCGGGATGTCGAGCTCGGCCTTCAGCCGCTCCTCGATCTCGAAGCAGCGCGGCGCGCTGATGTCCTCGAGGTTGATCCCGCCGAACGTGGGGGCGATCCGCTTGACCGTCTCGACGATCTCGTCGGTGTCCTTCGTGTCCAGGCAGATCGGGAACGCGTCGACGCCGGCGAACTCCTTGAAGAGCATGCACTTGCCCTCCATCACCGGCATCGCCGCCTCGGGCCCGATGTCGCCCAGGCCGAGCACCGCGGTGCCATCGGAGACCACCGCGACCGTGTTGCGCTTGATCGTGAACTGGAAGGCCTTCTCGCGGTCCTCGGCGATCGCCGTGCACACGCGCGCGACCCCGGGCGTGTAGGCCATCGAGAGGTCGTCGCGGGTCTTGACCGGCACCTTGTTGTGCTGCTCGATCTTCCCGCCCAGGTGGATCTGGAAGGTGCGGTCGGTCGCGTCGACGATCCGCGCGCCCGCATCCCCGATCGCGCCGATGATCGCGTCCCAGTGGCCGGCGTCGAGCGCATCTACGGTGATGTCGCGTACGGTGCGGTCCTCCTCGGCCGAGATCAGATCGACTGCGCCGATCATGCCGCCCGCGTGGCTGATGGCAGCCACGACTTCTCCGAGGAGCCCCGGCTTGCGGCCGAGCTCGACGCGGATGGTGAGGGAGTACTGCGCCTGCGTGGGAAGGGACACGAGACCGCGCATCCTACGACTCTCAGCGCCTCGGGATTGGTCAGGTCACCGGACCGAATTCGCCCGCGTTGCCGGGGCGGAGCGCCGGTTCCGGGGCGTGCGCGCCGGGGCGGCGGCTAGGGTTCGGTGGGCTTTGGCCCGAGAGCTGTTCCTCATCGACGGCAACTCGCTCGTCTACCGCGCGTTCTTCGCGCTGCCCGAGTCGATCGCGACCTCGGACGGCCGGCCCACGAACGCGATCTTCGGCTTCGCGTCGATGCTCGTGAAGCTCCTGACCGACCACGGCGTCCAGCCGACCGTCGTGGTGTGGGATCGCGGCTCGTCGGGCCGCAAGGAGGTCTACGCGGAGTACAAGGGCCACCGCCCGAAGAAGCCCGACCTGCTCGCCGAGCAGTACCCGCACATGGAGCCGCTCGTCGAGGCGTTCGGCTACAAGAACTACGGCGTCGAGGGCTACGAGGCCGACGACGTCATCGCGACGCTGGCCGAGAAGGCGCGCGAGGCCGGGATCCCCGTGACCATCGTCACCGGCGACCGCGACGCGCTGCAGCTCGTCGGCGACGGCATCAAGGTGATGGCGACCGCGCGCGGGATCACCGACACGAAGGTGTACGACCGGCAGGACGTCAAGGACCGGTACGACATCTGGCCCGAGATGATCCCCGACTTCTACGGGCTCAAGGGCGACACGTCGGACAACATCCCGGGCGTCCCGGGGATCGGCGACAAGACGGCCGCGCAGCTGCTCAACAAGTTCGGCGACCTCGAGGGCGTGCTCTCCTCGATCGACGAGATCTCCGGCGCCAAGCGCAAGGAGAACCTGACGAACCACGCGGAGAACGCGCGGATCTCCAAGCAGCTGGCGATGGCCCAGCGCGACGTGCCGGTCGAGCTCGACCTGGGGGAGGAGCTGGCGCGCGAGCCCGACCGTGGCCGCCTGCGCGAGGTCTTCCGCGACTTCGAGCTGCGAGCGCCGCTGGACCGGCTGGAGGAGGCCCTCGGCGAGGACGCCACCTTCGCGGCTCCCTCGGCCAACGAGGTCGTGGTGAGCGGGGCCGTGCGCGAGGCGACGCTCGACGACCTGCGCGCGTTGCCGGCCTCGACCGAGCTGGCGATCGCGGTCCGTGCGCCCGAGACGCCGGAGGGGGAGCTGGTCCCGGTCGACGACTCGTGGCGGTTCGCCGCGGCGACGCCGGGCGGCGCCGTGCTCGTCGGCCCGTGCGAGCGGCCGGAGGACGTCATGGTCGCCGCCGGCCCGCGCCCGGTGACGGCGCACGACGCCAAGCGGTTCGGCGTGGTGCCGGAGCGGCTGGCGCACGACACGATGCTCGGGGCGTACCTGCTGGAGCCGGCGCGGCGCGCGTTCCCCCTGCGCGAGCTGGTCGAGGAGCGCTCGATCACGACGAAGGTCGAGGACCCGGTCGCGGCGGAGGCGCTGCTCCTGCGCGAGCTGGCTTCCTGGCAGCGCGAGAAGATCGAGGAGCGGGGGCTGACGCACCTGCTGGTCGACATCGAGCTGCCGCTGGTCGAGGTGCTGCGGTCGATGGAGATCGCGGGCGTGCGCCTCAACGTCGAGCGGCTCGAGGTGGTCGGCACGCGGGTGAAGGAGGAGATCCACACGCTCGAGCAGGAGATCTGGGCGCTGGCGGAGGAGGAGTTCGTCATCGGCTCCCCGCAGCAGCTCGGGCAGATCCTGTTCGAGAAGCTCGGGCTGTCGAAGAAGCGGCGCGGCAAGACCGGCTTCTCCACCGACGCGCGCGTGCTGCAGGCGATCCGCGACGAGCACCCGATCGTCCCCAAGATCGAGCGCTGGCGCGAGCTCAACCAGCTCACGAAGACCTACCTCGACGTGCTGCCGGGTCAGACCGACGCGAACTCGCGCATCCACACGACGTTCGAGCAGGCGATCGCGGCGACGGGGCGGCTCTCGTCCACCAACCCGAACATGCAGAACGTGCCGGTGCGGACGGAGCTGGGGCGCGAGGTGCGCGGCTGCTTCGAGGCCGAGCCCGGCAACGTGCTGATCAGCGCGGACTACTCGCAGGTCGAGCTGCGGATCCTCGCGCACGTCGCCGACGAGCCGGTGCTGAAGGAGATCTTCCTGCGCGGCGAGGACGTCCACACGGCGACCGCGGCGCAGGTGTTCGAGAAGGCGCCCGAGGACCTCACGCCGATGGACCGGTCGAAGGCGAAGATGATCAACTACGGGATCGTCTACGGCCTCTCGGACTACGGCCTGGCGGACCGGCTGAACATCCCGCGCGAAGAGGCCAAGGCGTTCATCGACGCGTACCTCGCGCGGTTCACGAAGGTCCACGAGTTCATGACGTCGACGATCGAGCAGGCCAAGGAGGACGGCCACGTCGTCACCCTCTTCGGCCGCCGGCGTCAGATCCCGGAGATCCGCGCGCGGAACTTCCAGGTGCGGTCGCTGGGCGAGCGGCTCGCGGTCAACACCGTCATCCAGGGCACCGCGGCGGACGTCCTCAAGCTCGCCATGATCGGCTGCCACCGGGCGCTGAAGGAGCGGCCGGAGATGAAGACCCGCCAGCTCCTGACGGTGCACGACGAGCTGCTGTTCGAAGTGCCCGAGGACGAGGTCGAGGCGGTCTTCGAGATCCTCCAGCGCGAGATGCTCGCCCCCTGGGAACCCCGCGAGCCCCCACTGGCCATCGACGCCGGCATGGGCCGCACCTGGCTCGACGCCAAGTAGAGGTACACGCGCCGGAGAACGTGTTTCGGCCTCCAGTCCTCGCAAGCTCGGACTTGCGGACGATGTTACCTTTCGCACATGGTCCGAAATGCGTTCTGGGTGTTCGCGCTCGGGATCATCGCGGCGTACCTGTTCTTCTTCGCGCTCGGCGCGTTCGGCTTCGCGGAGGTGCTGCCCGTGAGCCTGGCCGTGGTCGCGCTGGTGCTGGCGTGGGCGGTGCATGCGGTGCTGATGCGCCGGCACGGGGTGGACGGCAGGGATCCGCGCATGGTCCACGCGCGCGAGCGGCGCGGGTTCTAGCCCTCGTCGCGCCGAAGCCGGCCTTGTGGGGCGGGATAGCCTCGCGCCATGACCCCCGCCGCCCCTTCCGCCCGCGACAAGCAGGTCGTCCTCGTCGCCGCGATCATGGGGTCGTTCGTCGCGCTGCTCGACTCGTCGGTCGTCAACGTCGCGCTCCCGGCGATCCGCGACGACCTCGGCGGCGGGCTCCAGGGCCAGCAGTGGGTCGTCAACGCGTACCTGCTGACGCTCGGCTCGCTGATCCTCGTCGGCGGGTCGCTCGGCGACCTGTACGGGGAGCGGCGGGTCTTCGTGCTCGGCGTCGCCGGGTTCGGCGCGGCGTCGGTGCTGTGCGCGGCGGCGCCGTCGGTCGAGCTGCTCGTCGCGGGCCGCGCGCTGCAGGGCGTCTTCGGGGCGCTGCTGACGCCCGCGTCGCTCGCGGTGATCGTCGCGGTCTTCCCGCCGGACGAGCGCGGCCGCGCGATCGGGACGTGGACGGCGTACACGGGCATCGCGGCGCTCGTCGGGCCGCTCGTCGGCGGGCAGCTCGTCGACGCGCTCGACTGGCGCTGGGTCTTCGGCATCAACGTGCCGTTCGTGGTCCTCACGCTCGCGCTGGCGGTCCGGATGCCGCCGTCGCACGGGCGGCTCGCGGGGCGGCACGTGGACGTCGTCGGCGCGGCGCTCTGCGCGATCGGCCTGGCGGGCGTCGCGTTCGGCCTGATCCGGCAGCCGGAGTCGGGCTGGGGCGCCCCGGACGTCGCGCTCCCCATCGCCGGCGGGGTCGTGGTCTTCGCGCTCTTCCTGCTGGCCGAGCGCCGGGCGCGCGACCCGATGCTCCCGCTCGGCCTCTTCCGGCGCGGCAACTTCGCGTGGGGGAACGTCGAGACGCTCCTCATGTACGGCGGGCTCGGCGTCCAGTTCTTCCTGCTCGTGCTCTTCCTCCAGCAGGTCGGCGGCTACGACGCGCTCGAGGCGGGGCTCGCGACGGTGCCGATCACGATCGTGATGTTCGTGCTCGCCCGGCGCTTCGGCGCGCTGGCCGACCGGTTCGGGCCGCGCGCGTTCATGGGCTTCGGGCCGCTCGTCGCGGCGGCCGGGACGCTGCTCCTGCTGGCGCTGGTCGACGCCGACCCCGCGTTCCTGACCGAGGTGCTGCCGGGCGTGCTCGTCTTCTCGCTCGGCCTGTCGATCACCGTCGCGCCGCTCACCGCCGCGATCCTCGCGGACGCCGACGAGCACAACGCCGGCATCGCCTCCGGCATCAACAACGCGGTCGCGCGCGTGGCCTCGCTGCTGGCGACGGCCTCCATCGGCGCGATCATCGGCGGCACCGTCGACCTCGACGGCTTCCGCATGGGCCTCGCCTTCGCCGCGGCCCTCCTCGTCCTCGCCGGCCTCGTCGGCCTGCTCGGCATCCGCAACGCACCCCGCCGCGAGGTGGAGTGCGCGGACTGCCCGGGCGGCGCGCTGGTCGGCGCGCCCGAGGACGTCGGCGTCGCCGCGCTCGCCCCGGCGCCGGCCGGCGTGCGCTAGGCCGCGGCGGGGACGCTGCGCTTCGCCGGCGGGGGCGAGGCGAGCGCGAACTCGGGCGGGGCGATGTCGAGGTACTGGTTGAACGCCCAGTGGGTGAGGAGCTTCGAGCCGAAGGCGCGGGAGGTGAGCGCCATCAGCGGCGTCTTGTTCACCGGCCCGACGATGTTCTGCACGCGCTTCATCCACAGGTACGTGCGCGCGTGGGAGTCGTTGAACTCCGCGTAGCGCTCCAGCGCCTGCAGGCGCGTCTGGCGCTCCTCGATCACGGCGCGCAGCTCGCGCCCGAGCGCGAGGCCGAAGTAGAAGGCGGGGCGGATGCCCTCGGCGGTCACCGGCAGGCAGTGGCCGGCCGAGTCGCCGACGAAGAAGACGCGGTCGTCGGTGGCCTTGCGCAGCTTGTGGGGGATCCAGTTGCCTTGGTAGCCGTCGGGCTCGACGCCGACATCCTCGACCAGATCCAGGGTCGGCTGCTTGACCGGGATGTGCGGGTCGAACGACCCAACGCCCACGCGCACCTCGTCCCGAGCCGGGAACGACCAGCCGTAGCCGGGGACGATGTACTTGGGGTCGAGCCACAGCTCGAGGTCCTCGTCCGAACCGGCCGGGTGGACTTCCAACCCGCGCGAGAGGAACGCCTCGGGCGGCTGCACGTTCGCGCCGCTCCCCAGCACCCGGCGCCAGCCGAGCGCGTCGATGACGAGCGGGGCGCGCAGGTCGCCGCGGTCGGTGTGGACGACGTGCGGGGTTCCCGCGGGCGCCCCCGCGGGCGCGCGCGTGATCCCGTTGACCTTCGCGGTGTCGAACTCGGCGTCGCCCTGCTCGAACAGCATCTGGCAGATCAGCCGGTAGTCGAACGTCGAGAACGACCACGGCAGCGGCCACAACGTGTCGCTCGAGGGCGTGTGGACGCGCAGCCGCGAGAAGGTCTGGAGGATCGACTCGCCGAGCCCCAGGTTCTCCAGCCACTCGGTCGGGGCGGCGCAGGCCGACGTCTGCTTCTCGCCGATCTCGTACCGGTCGACGATCAGGACCGACGCGCCGCTGCCGGCGAGCTCACGCGCGACGGTGAGGCCTGCGAAGCTCGCACCGCAGATCAGGACGTCGACATCGCGGTCCAGGGGCGTGCGCTCGTCCCCGCGCTTCGTGGCTCTCACAGGCATGGCGCGGGAAGGGTACTGCGCTACGCTTCCTCGACTCATGGCAACCGACACAACGTCCGACGCACGCGTGGTTGAGGGGTCCGACGGTCTCCTTCTGGAGATCGACGGGCAGATCGTCCCGAACTACGACGCCACGCTGCGCCCCTTCGATGAAGGCGATGTCGTCACCGGTCGCGTCGTCCGGATCGACAACGACGAGGTTCTCGTCGACATCGGCTACAAGAGCGAGGGGGTCATCCCCTCCAACGAGCTTTCGATCAGGAAGTCCGTCGACCCGCATGACGAGGTCGAGATGGGCGAGGAGGTCGATGCGCTGGTCCTCACCAAGGAGGACCAGGACGGCCGCCTGATCATGTCCAAGAAGCGCGCCCGCTTCGAGAAGGCGTGGCGGCGCATCGAGGCAGCCCAGGAGTCGGGCGATCCGATCCAGGGCACCGTCATCGAGGTGGTCAAGGGCGGTCTGATCATCGACCTTGGCGTGCGCGGCTTCCTGCCCGCCTCGCTGGTCGACATCCGCCGGGTGCCGAACCTCGACGAGTTCATGAGCCAGACCCTTGAGTGCAAGGTTATAGAGCTCAACCGTTCGCGGAACAACGTGGTCCTCTCACGCCGTGCGGTACTCGAAGAGGAGCGCAAGGAGCAGCGCCAGGAGATCCTGGACCGCCTCCAGCCGGGTCTGGTGGTCGAGGGCGTCATCTCGAACATCGTGGACTTCGGCGCCTTCGTCGACTTGAATGGCATCGACGGACTGATCCACATCTCCGAGCTCTCGTGGTCGCACGTCAACCACCCGAGCGAGGTCGTCTCCATCGGCGACGAGGTCCAGGTCAAGGTCCTCGACATCGACCGCGACCGCCAGCGCATCTCGCTGGGTCTCAAGCAGACCCAGGAGGACCCGTGGCAGCGCGTCGTCTCGATGTACAACGTCGGCGACGAGCTCGAGGGCGCGGTCACGAAGGTCGTCACCTTCGGCGCGTTCGTGGAGATCCTCGACGGCGTCGAGGGCCTGGTCCACATCTCGGAGCTGGCCCCGTACCACGTCGAGAACCCGCGTGAGATCGTCAACCCGGGCGACGAGATCAAGGTCAAGATCCTCGAGATCGACTCCGAGCGGCGCCGCCTCTCGCTGTCGGCCAAGCGGGTCGAGGACCAGATCCTCGAGATGAAGCAGCCGCCCGAGGGTGGCTACGGCGACGGCGAGGGTGCCGGCGACCTGGACGACGTGCCGGAGCTGGGCCTGAGCGAGGACGTCTTCGCGGGCTCCACCGGTGACGTCGCCGAGGGCGAGCCGCCCGTGCGTGCCGCGGAGGAGGAGATCGCCCCCGAGGCGACCGCCGCCGAGACGCCCGACCCCGACGCGGTCGACGAGGAGCCGGCGCCGCCGGCCGGCGTCGACGCCGAGTCCGGCACCGACGACCCCGAGGCGGCGGCTGAGACCCCCGCCGCGGCGGCCGGCGACGCCGAGACGCCGGACGAAGAGCCCGCGAGCTGACCGAAGGGACCGTTGTGACGACGGTCCCCTTCGTCGGTCTGACCGGAGGGATGGGCGCGGGGAAGTCGACCGCGCTCGCCGCTCTGGGGCGCCTCGGCGCGCGGACCATCTCCACGGACGCGGTCGTGCACGAGCTGTACGCCGACCCGTCCGTGGTGGAGCAGGTCACCGGCCGCTGGGGCGACGACGTCGCGCCCGGCGGCGTGGTGGACCGCTCGAAGGTCGCCGAGCACGCGTTCGGCGGCGACGGCAGCGAACGCGCCTGGCTCGAGCAGCTCATCTGGCCGCTCGTCGGCGCGCGCGTGGCCGCGTTCCGCGAGGAGGCGCTCGCCGCGGAGCCCGCGCCGCCCGCCGCGGTGGTGGAGACGCCGCTGCTCTTCGAGGCGGGGATGGACGGGATCTACGACGCCACGATCGCGGTGGTGACCGACGATGCCCTGCGACGCGAGCGGACCGCCGCCCGCGGCCACGCCGCAGTCGACGAGCGCAACTCGCGCCAGCTGACCCAGGACGAGAAGGCGCAACGAGCGACCTTCGTCGTCCACAACGACGGCTCTCTGGAAGATCTCGAGAAGGAGCTGTCGGGTGTGCTTGCGAAGCTGTCTGCGTGAGCACGATGGCCCGCACCCGGTCGTCGGGGTCCAGCCGCCGGACCTCGGCCCGCGCCCGCCAGCAGCGCAAGGCGGTGGCGCGTCGCCGCGCGGTCGCGCTCCTGATCGTCTTCGCCGGCCTGATCCTCGCCGCGTCGACGCTCCTGCCGAAGGTGGAGGACACCGTCCGGCAGGTGACGCTCCCGCTCAAGCACGAGGACATCATCCGCCAGCAGGCCGCGGACAAGGACCTCGATCCGGCGCTCGTCGCGGGCGTGATCTACGCCGAGTCGCGGTTCCGCGACCAGACGTCCCACGCCGGCGCGCGCGGCCTGATGCAGATCACGCCGCAGACGGCGCAGGAGATCGCCAACCGCTCCGGCGCCACCAACTTCGAGCAGGCCGACCTGGCGACGCCGCAGGTGAACATCGCGTACGGCACCTGGTACCTGCGCTGGCTCAGCGAGCGGTACGGCGACAATGACGCGCTCGTCCTCGCCGCCTACAACGCGGGCACCGGCAACGTCGACAAGTGGATCGCGCGCGACCCCGGGATGAAGACGGACGAGATCCCGTTCCCCGAGACGCGCCACTACGTCGACAACGTGCTCGAGGCGCGCGACGACTACCGCCGGACGTACCGCGCCGAGCTCGGCCTCTAGGACGCCGCCGGGCGCGCAGTTGGCGCGTGGGGGATAAGGCGCGCTGATCGCCGGGTAGGGGGCCGCTTCACATGGCGACCCTGCTCGGCCCGCGCAAGACGATCCAGGAGACCCTGGACACGACCGAGACCGAGGGCTCGCGCCTCAAGCGCGACCTCGGCTCCCTCGACGTCCTGGTGATCGGCGTCGGCGTCATCATCGGCGCCGGCATCTTCACGCTCGTCGGCCAGGGCTCCGCCGTGGCCGGGCCGGCGGTGACGCTCTCGTTCGTCCTCGCCGGCGTGGTCTGCGCGCTCGCAGCCTTCTGCTACGCCGAGCTGGCCGCGATGGTCCCGGCCGCCGGCAGCGCCTACACGTACGCGTACGCCACCCTCGGACAGCTCGTCGCGTTCATCATCGGGTGGGACCTCGTCCTCGAGTTCACCATCGGCGCCGCCGCGGTCGGCGTGAGCTTCGCCGGCTACCTGAACTCGCTCCTCGACCAGGTCTTCGGGGTCACGCTCCCCGACGCGATCACCTCGCCGCCCGGCGACGGCGGCACCGTCAACCTCTTCGCGGTCGCGATCGTCCTGCTCGTCGGCGCCGTGCTGATCCGCGGCATCCAGATCACCGCGCGCTTCAACAAGTACCTGGTCGGCCTGACCATCGTCGTGCTCCTCGTCGTGATCGGCGTCGGGATCACCGAGGTCGATACGAGCAACTGGAAGCCGTACTTCCCGGAGGGCTGGAACGGCGTCCACGAGGGCGCGGCGCTGCTCTTCTTCGCCTACATCGGCTTCGACATCGTCGCGACCACCGCGGAGGAGTCGAAGAACCCGAAGCGGTCGATGCCGATCGGCATCCTCGGCTCGCTCGGCATCGTCACCGTCCTCTACATCCTGGTCGCGGGCGTGATCACCGGCATGAAGCCGTTCGACGAGCTGACCGGCGACGCGCCCGTCGCCGACGCGTTCAAGGGCATCGGCATGGACTGGGTCGCCGCGTTCATCTACGTCGGCGCGCTGGTCGCGGTGCTCAAGACCGTGATGCTGCTGATGCTCGGCCAGTCGCGGGTGGCGTTCGCGATGGCCCGCGACGGGCTGCTCCCGCGCGGGCTCGCCAAGTCGCACCCCGAGTGGGGGACGCCGTACCGGATCACGCTCGTGACGATGGGCTTCGTCGCGCTCCTCGCCGGCGTGGTGCCGCTGTCGACGCTGGCCGAGCTGGTCAACATCGGCACGCTCTTCGCGTTCATCGTCGTCTCGATCGGCGTGCTGATGCTGCGCTACACCGCGGCGGACCGCGAGCGGTCGTTCCGCGTGCCCGGCCTCATGGTCGTGGCGCCGCTGTCGGTGCTCGGCTGCATCTACCTCATGGCGAAGCTGCCGCTGGATACGTGGCTGCGGTTCCTTGGCTGGATGGCGATCGGGCTCGTCGTCTACTTCGCGTACTCGGTCCGCGCCTCGCGGGTCTCCGAGGACCGCAGGAACGCGCCGGACCGCACCGACGGGTAGGCGGGCGCCCAGTCCAGCTCCCGCTTGGCGCGGGCGTTGGAGACGCCCGGGAGCGTCGTGGAGTAGTGGACGGGGAGCGGGCCGGCGAGCCGCTTCGCGAGGAACGCGGGCGCGGGGAGCGGCCGCTTCGCGCCCAGCTCGCGGGCGAAGGCGGGGAGCCAGTCGCGGACGGCGATCGGGTCGTCGTCGACGACCTGGAGGATGCCGCGCGCGTCCGGCCGCTCCACCGCCGCGAGGGTGGCGCTCGCCGCGTCCTCGACGTGGCAGAAGGAGAACCGGCCGCGGCCGCCGCCGACGACGGGGAACTTGCGGGCCTTGACGTCCTCGTGGAGCTGGCCACCGGGCGCGAGGTGGGTGCCCGGGCCGTAGAGGAAGCCGTAGCGCAGCACGAGCCCGCCGCGCTCGACCACCCGCCGCTCGAGCGCGGCGATGATCGGCAGCGCGGCGTCCCACGGCGGGGGCGTGTCGGTGAGGTAGACCGGGTCGTCCTCGGTGCGGGGCCGGTCGACCGGCCCGTCGGGCTGGTGGAGGAACGCGATCGACTGGAAGACGTGGCGCGCGCCGGTGAGCAGCGACCCGTCGAGGAGGTTGGGCGAGCCGTGGAGGCGCAGCGGCCCCATCGCGGCGTAGAACGCCCGCATGTCGGACGGGTCGTAGCGCTGGGGCAGGTCGGTCGTCTCATCGAGCACGACGTCGGGCTGGAGGTCGTGCGCGAGGTCGAGGAGCTTGTCGCGCTCGGTGGAGACGTCGCAGACGACCCCGCGCGCGCCGGCGGCCTCGATCTGCGCGATGCGGTCGGGGCGGCGGGTGAGGCCGACGACCTCGTGGCCGGCCTCGGTGAGGAGCGGGACGAGCGGGCGGCCGATGGCGCCGGTGGCCCCGGCGAGGAGGATCTTCACGGGCGGCGTTCCTTGAGGAGGAGGGCGAGCAGGACGAGGGTGGCCAGCGCTTGGAGCGTCAGGACGGCCGGGCCGTTCCACGCAGGGTCCGAACCGCCGACGTCGATGACGTGGCTGATGGTGTGGAGGCCGTACTGGAGCGCGAGGACGGCGAGCATCGGCGCCCGCCAGTCCGGGCGGCGGGCGGCGAGGAGCGCGGCGGCGCCGAGGGCGATCTGCCAGGCGCCGAGGTCCTTGCTCAGGTGGGCGTTCTCCGGCGGGTACGGAGCGAGCAGGTCGTAGAAGGCGCCGGGCGCGACGAGGGCGATGACGCCGGGGAGGAGCTGCGCGGCGGCGACGACGAGGAGGACGGTCGTGGTCAGGTCCGCGCGGGGGCGGGCGCGGGCGGGGGCGAGGGTCGGATGGGCGGTCATGCTGCCCCGGCACGTTGACGCGTGCTGGCCCTTCTGTTGAGGTCCAGTTCACGATGGGACGCGAGGGCCAGTTGCTCGACCTGCTGCTGCCGCTGAGCGGCGACGGCCCGCTGCACGCGCAGCTCGAGCGCGCGCTGCGCGACGCGATCCGCGCCGGGACGCTCGTGCCGGGCGCGGCGTTGCCGTCCACGCGGGCGCTGGCGCGGGAGCTGGGGATCTCGCGCGGCGTGGTGTTCGAGGCGTACGGGCAGCTGGCGGCGGAGGGGTACCTCGTCGCGCGGCAGGGCGCGGCGAC